>DFNF01000026.1 GCA_002375935.1 Acetothermia bacterium UBA3574 | reverse complement strand
GGTGCGGGCCCCGCCCCCGCGGCAGATGAGCACCACGTCGAACTCTTCCGCCCGGGCCCGGAACCACTCCAGCGCTGCCAGCACCGTGGCCTCGGTGTATCGCCCTTGTACCCGGGCCCCGTGGACCACCACCTGAAACGAGAAACCTGATTCCCGCAGCGTTTTGAGCACGTCCCGCTCGGCGTCGGAGCCCAAGCTGGTGATCAGTCCCACCCGCAAAGGAACCAGGGGGAAGGAGAGGGACCTGTTGCGGTCTACCAACCCCTCCTTGGTGAGCTTGCGCAGGATCTCCTCCCGCCGCCGGGCCACCTCCCCCAGGGTGTAGGTGATGTCCAGGTCCTTTATCACCACCCGGTAGGTGCCCCACGGCACGTAGACCTCCACCTGCACCAGCACCCGCACCGTGACCTCGTCCTGGAGTTGAAATGGGTTTCCGGCCTGGGCCAGCTTGGCCTGGATGGCGCGGAATGCCTCCTGGGGGAGCACCGCCCGCACCGAGGACACCTGCCGGCCCGATTGATCCCGCTCCACGAGCTCGAAGGACAAGAACTGGTTCTGTTTTCGCTGCGCCCGCTCCAGCCCAGAGATTTCCCCCACCAGCCACAGGGGGTGGGGGAACTTCTCTGCCAGGGCCTCCCTGACCCGCAGGTTGAGCTGGGAGACTGTGAGGTGCTGGGCAGCCTCCCCCTGGGTTTCCTCGTACAAGGAGAGGGTGGCCCGGTCGAACTCAAACCCCCTCTCCTTCAGGAGGTCCACCACGGCGGTGACCTGTCCTTTGGGGACCAGCCAGTACTTGCCCTGGGGGTGCCAGCGCCTGCCGGGGATCCCCTTCACCAGCTCCACCAGCCCGGGGTCATAGGGGAACTCGATTTTGAGGAACCCGTCCTCTTCCCAGGTGACCTTTTTGGGCATCTTCCCTCCGGGGGAACGTACCGGAGAACCGGCCCGGGGGCAACCCCGGGGAGGGGGTACCTCAGAGCAGGGTCAGGTAGCGATCGAGTTCATACCGGTGCACCCGGGCCCGGTAGGCGTCCCACTCTATTTTCTTGTTCTCCACGAATTTTTCGAATATGTGGTCGCCCAGGGCTCGGCGGACCAGCTGGCTCTTCTCCAGCTCGGCGATGGCCTCGTTCAGGGACCCGGGGAGCTCCTGGATCCCCAGGGCCCGGCGCTCCTTTGGGGTCATGGCGAACACGTCCTGTTCCACCGGCTCTGGGAGCTCGTAGCCCTGTTCGATCCCCTCCAGGCCGGCGTGGAGCATGACCGCCAAGGCGAGGTAGGGGTTGCAAGCCGGGTCCGGGGCCCGGAACTCGATGCGGGTGGCCCCCTCCTTGCCCGGCTTGTACATGGGGACCCGGATCATGTTGGATCGGTTCCGGCGGGCCCAGGTGATGTACACCGGGGCCTCGTAGCCGGGGACCAACCGTTTGTAGGAGTTCACCCACTGAGCACATACCCCGATGATCTCGCGGGCGTGCCGCATGAGCCCGGCGATGTAGCCTTTGGCCACCGGGGACAGGTAAACGGGGTCTTCCGGGTCGAAGAACGCGTTCCTGCCGTCCTGGAAGAACAGGGACTGGTGGGTGTGCATCCCGGAGCCATTCTGTCCGTAGAGGGGTTTGGGCATGAAGGTGGCGTGGATGCCGTGCCGGCGGGCGATCTCCTTCACCAAAAACCGGGTGGTCATCAAGGCATCGGCCATGGTGAGGGCGTCGGAGAAGCGGAGGTCGATCTCTTGCTGGCTGGGGGCCACCTCGTGGTGGGCGGCCTCCACCCCGATGCCCATCTTGGCCAGGGCGAGGACCGTTTCCCGCCGGAGTTCCGACCCCTCGTCCGGGGGGACCAGGTCGAAGTACCCTCCGTGGTCCAGGAGCTCCGGGGCCTCCGGGGAGCGGAAGTAGAAGTACTCCACCTCGGGCCCCACATAGAAGGAAAAGCCCATGTCGGCTGCTCGCCGGAGGGCCCGCTTGAGGGCCCAGCGGGGGTCGCCCCGGTATGGTTCTCCGGTGGGCTCGTAGACGTCGCAGATCAAGCGGGCCACGTTCCCCCAGGGGAGAACGGCGAAGGTTTTTGGGTCCGGCCGCACCAGCATGTCCGATTCGTCGATGCGGGCGAAGCCGTGGATGGAGGAGCCGTCGAATCCGACCCCTTCCTCCAGGGCACTGGGCAGCTCCTGGGCTGTGATCTCCACGCTTTTGAGGTTCCCCAGCAGGTCGCTGAACCAAAGTTGAACGAACTTAATCCCTTCTTCTTCAACACGTCTCAACACCAGCTGCTTGGGATCCAAATCCATCTTGGCACCTCCCGGTTGTGGCTGGCGGATTATATACGCGGCCTCCTCTTGGGGCCGGGGGACAGATTGGCGGCGGTTGGGGAGCCGTAGGGTTGCGTGGGGGAATAGTGGCAGCCTCCCCCCGGACGCCCTAAAATATGGGTTGTGAGCAGGCCACTTGACCCGGGAGGTGGCACGGCCCTTTTGGGCGCCCGCCCAAAGGGGCCGCTTGTGTGTGCCCCAATTCCCCCGGGGGAGGAGGTGAAAATGAAGGCACTCGGGAGGCAGCTCGTGGTCGAATTCTGGGGGTGCGAGCGCAACCTCAACTCGCCGGAGGAGATCAAGAGCGCCTTGCAGCAGGCGGTGGACCGGGCCAACGCCACCGGCTTGGGCGTCCACGTCCACACGTTCAACCCCCACGGGGTGTCCGGGGTGGCGGTGATCGCCGAGTCCCACATCTCCCTCCATACCTGGCCCGAACTCTCCTACGTGGCTTTGGATGTGTTCACCTGCGGGGACAAGGCGATCCCGGAGGCCGCCGTGGAGGTGCTGCGCGAGCTCTTCCGGCCCCAGCGCGTGGAAGTGCTGGAGATCAAAAGAGGGATCCAGCTATGAGCGCCGATGGAAGACGCGAGGACTGGTTATGTGAACGGCAGACCGAAGGGGTGAGCCTTTGCCTTCGGGTGAGGAGATGGCTCGTCCGCAGGAGAACCCCCTTCCAGGAGCTGGCCCTGGCCGAGACTGACGACCTGGGGCTGGTGCTGGCCCTGGACGGGAAGATCATGCTCTCCCAGCGGGACGAGCCTTTTTATCACGAGATGCTGGTCCACCCGGCCATGCTCCTCCACCCCTCCCCGGAGCGGGTGTTGGTGGTGGGGGGCGGGGACGGGGGTACCTTGCGGGAAGTGTTGCGCCACCCCTCAGTACAGGCTGCTGTGCTGGTGGAGATCGATCGCGAGGTGATCCGAGCCTCCCGGGAACATCTGGCAGCGATCCACCAGGGGGCGTGGGACGACCCCCGGGTGGAGGTGGTGATCGCCCCCGGGGAGGAGTTCACCGCCGGCAAGGAAGGGGAGTTCGACGTCATTTTGGTAGATTCCACTGACCCGGTTGGCCCGGGGGAGGCCCTGTTTTCAGACCAGTTCTTCGCCGCCTGTGGGAGGGCCCTGGCCCAAGGGGGGCTGCTCGCCCTGCAGGCGGGCACACCCTTCTTCTGGCAGCAGAGCCTCAGGCAGCTGGTCATCAGGCTCCGCCGGCAATTCCCCGAGGTTGCTGTCTACCTCGGCTTCGTCCCCTCCTACCCCTCGGGGATGTGGGCCTACGCCCTGGCCGGGCCCGCTGGCTTCCGAGGGCAAGAGGCGGAGCTGGAAACCCGCTACGCGGCCCGGGGCCTCTCCACCCAGTATTACAGCCCGGCCGTGCACCGGGCGGCCTTCGCTCTCCCCCCCTTCCTGGCCCGGCTGCTCGCGGAAAAGCCGACCCCCACTGGCTCGCGATGAAGCCGCGCCCGCTTTCCTTCCTGGCCGCCGACCGCCCTTATCCGGAAGCGAGGGTGGTGATCGTGGGCGTGCCCTTGGAAAAGACCTTGTCCTGGCGGGGAGGGGTGGCCCAGGCCCCGGCCGCCATCCGCCTGGCCTCCGACTCGGTGGAGTCGTATTCGGCCCTGTTCTCCACTGACTTCTCCTCGTTGGGGGTGTGTGATCTGGGGGACCTGCCAGTCCACCTCCCCCTGCCGGAGGTGCTGCTGGGGGTGGAGCGGGAGGTGAGCCGGCTGTTGGGGGCCGGGAAGCGCGTGGTCCTGCTGGGTGGGGAGCACACCATCACCTTGGGGGCGGTGCGAGGGGCCCAAGTGGCCACGGGGAAAATCCAACTTCTGGCCCTGGACGCCCACTCTGACCTGCGGGAGGAGTACGAGGGGCTCAGGGTGTGCCACGCCACGGTCCTGCGGCGGGCGTGGGAGGTCACCGGCCGGCTGGTCGTCGTGGGGGCACGTTCCTTTTACGGGGCCGAGCTTGGCGAGCCGGTGTTTGCCGAAGCGGATAAGTTCACGGAGAAGCTAGACAAAAATGTCCCCCTGTGGTTGTCCCTGGACCTGGATGTGCTCGACCCGGCGGGCTGTCCAGGGGTCAGCAACCCCGAGCCGGGGGGGCTCTCTTATCGGGAGCTGATAGAAATTTTCCGGGCCCTCCGGGAATTTCAGGTGGTGGGGATGGACCTGGTGGAACTGGCCCCTCAATACGATCCCAGCGGGGTGTCGGCGGTGACGGCGGCCAAACTGATACTGGAGGCGGCCTGCGCCCTGTGGTCCCCCAAACGAAGGTAACGCACATCACCTTCGCTCCCTCAAAAAACCACTGCAGCTTCCCTCCCCCTCGCGTATAGTTACCCATCTCAGATGCCCCGCCCTGGCGCTCGGATAGGCCAGCCTGGGGAACATCGAAAGGAGAGAAATGGCCTATCAAAAGCGCCGGCTGTACGACGTCAGCCACCTCGGCCTCAAGTGCGCCGATTGTGGCGTGGAGATTCGGGAACTCCCGTTCGAACCCAAAGACGACCGCCCGGTCTACTGCCAGGACTGCGCCCGCAAGCGCCGCCCCCCACAGAACCGCATCTTCCGGTGAAGCCTGCGCGGGCCGGCTCCCGCCGGCCCGCTTTCTCTTTTCGCCCAAGCACCATTCCCCAAAAAGCCCAACCCGCCCCTCGGGAGGCCTGGTTTCCAAACCCAGGTTATAATTTGAAAGAAAGGAGGCTTTAGTGATTCCAAAGGACCTCAAGTACACCAAAGATCATGAGTGGGTGAAGCCCGAGGACGGCAAGGTGCGGGTGGGCATCACCCACCACGCCCAGAAGGAGCTGGGGGACATCGTGTTCGTGGAACTTCCCCAGGTTGGGAAGAAGGTGAGCAAAGGGGAGCTGGTCGCCACCGTGGAGTCGGTGAAGGCGGTGGGAGAGGTGTACGCACCCGCCTCGGGCGAGGTGATGGAGGTGAACTCGGCCCTGGAGTCCTCCCCCGAGCTGGTCAACAAAGATCCCTACGGCGAGGGTTGGATATTCCTGCTCAAGGTGACCGCGCCCGGGGAGCTCGAGGACCTATTGGACGCCGCCGGCTACGCCGCCCTGGTGGAGGGCCAGGGATGAGCGAGTACATCCCCCATACGCCCGCGGACATCCGGGCGCTGCTTGAGGGAGTGGGCCTCCGTGACGTGGAGGCCCTTTTTTCGGACATCCCCGAGGAGGTGAGGCGGCGGTTCCGGCCCTTGGGCCTGCCCCGCCGGGACGAGGACTGGGTCAGGCGCTACCTCACCGGGCTCTCGGAGCGGTCCACCGGGAAAGGGCTGGTCCCCTTCCTGGGCGGGGGGATCTACGACCACTTCGTCCCGGCGGTGGTGGAGTACGTGCTCTCCCTGCCTGAGCTCTACACCGCCTACACCCCCTACCAGGCCGAGGTCTCCCAGGGGACCCTCACCTGGATGTTCGAATACCAGACCATGATCTGCGAGCTCACCGGCATGGAGGTGGCCAACTCCTCCATGTACGACGGGGCCACCGCCCTGGCCGAGGCAGCCCTCATGGCCCACCGAACGGTGGGGGGAAAGAAGGTGCTGGTCCCCCGGTCCCTGAACCCCCGGGTGCGGGAGGTCCTCGCCACTTACGCCTGGGGGGCAGGCTTGAAGTTGGTGGACGTGCCCTATGGGGACGACGGCCGCCTGCAGCTTTCTGAAATCCCGGAGGGGGCCTGTGCCCTGATCGTGGGGCAGCCCAACTTCTTCGGGGTCATCGAGGACCTCTCGGGCCTGAAGGACCAGCTGGGCGAGGCGTTTCTAATCGTGTACGTGAACCCCATCTCCCTGGGGGTGTTGGCCCCGCCGGGAAGCTTCGGGGCGGACGTGGTGGTGGGGGAGGGGCAAGTATTGGGGCTCCCCCCTTCCTTCGGGGGGCCGCTCCTCGGGATATTCGCCACCCGCGGAGAACACCTTAGGCGGATGCCCGGGCGCATCTCCGGCCAGACGGTGGACGCCGAGGGAAAGGTGGGCTACGTGATGGCCTTCCAGACGAGAGAACAGCACATCCGCCGGGAGCGGGCCACCTCCAACATCTGCACCAACTCCGCCCTGTGTGCCCTGGCCGCCACCGTCTACCTGGCCGCCCTGGGCCCGGGGGGGCTGAGACGGGTGGCCCTCCTGTCTCTGGAGAGGGCCCACCGGTTGGCCGAGGAGGTGAGCTCGCTTCCCGGCTACGAGCTGGCGTTCTCCGGCCCCTTCTTCAACGAGTTCGCCCTCCGGTGTCCCGATCCTATGGGGGCGGTGAAAAAGCTGCGCCGGGCGGGGATCGCGGTGCTGCCCCCGGAGGAGGTGGAAAAGGCCGGCTTGGAGGGGGCGCTGTTGGTGGCGGTCACCGAGCGGCGCACCGAGGAGGAGCTGGCCCGGTTCGTGTCCGCTCTGAAAGGAGGGATGGGTTGAAGAGCGGGACCATTTACGACCTGGGGGCGCCCGGCCGCCGGGCCGCCTCCCTCCCCCCACTGACCGAGCCCGAGCAAAAGATCCTCTCCCTGATCCCGGCCGAGGTGCGTAGGGAGGAGCCGCCTTGGCTACCCGAGGTGTCCCAGCCGGAGCTAGTGCGCCATTACCTACGGCTGGCGCGGCTGAACTACGGGGTGGACTCCGGCTTCTACCCGTTGGGCTCCTGCACCATGAAGTACAACCCCAAACTGAACGAGGGGCTGGCCCGCCTCCCCGGCTTCGCCGGCCTTCACCCCCTGCTCCCGGAGGAGGAGGTCCAAGGGGCGCTGGCGGTGCTGTGGGAGCTCTCCGAGTACCTGAAGGGGATCGCCGGGATGCCGGGGATCAGCTTGCAGCCGGCGGCCGGGGCCCACGGGGAGCTCACCGGCATGCTCCTTTTCAAGCGCTATTTTCAGGACCGGGGGGAGCTTGAGAGGCGGGTGAAGATCCTGCTCCCGGACTCCGCCCACGGCACCAACCCGGCCTCGGCGGCCATGGTGGGCTTCCGGGTGGTGTCCATCCCCTCAAACGAACGGGGCACCGTGGACCTGCAGGCGCTGGAGGCCGCCCTGGGGGAAGACGTGGCCGGGATCATGCTCACCGTGCCCAACACCCTGGGCATCTTCGAGGAGGAGATCCTGGAGGTCACCGAGCTGGTGCACGAGGCCGGGGGCCTGTGCTACTTCGACGGGGCAAACCTGAACGCGTATCTTGGGCGGGCCCGCCCCGGGGACATGGGGGCGGATGTTTTTCACTTTAACTTGCACAAGACGTTTTCCACCCCCCACGGGGGAGGGGGCCCCGGCGCCGGTCCGGTGACGGTGTCGGAGCCCTTGGTCCCTTACCTCCCGGTGCCGCAGGTGGTAAAGGAAGGAGAAAGGTTTCGGCTCGACTACGACCGGCCCAAATCTATCGGCCGGGTGCACCCGTACTACGGCAACTTCCTGGTCCTGGTGCGGGCCCTGGCCTACATCCTCACCCTGGGGGACGAGGGGCTCAGGGAGGTATCCGTCGGGGCGGTGCTGGCAGCCAACTACCTCAAGGAGAAGCTTAAAAAAACGTACAAACTCCCCTATGACCGCCTATGCAAGCACGAGTTCGTCCTCTCCGGAGAGGGCTTGGGAGAAGTTAGGACCCTGGACATCGCCAAGCGCCTGATCGACTACGGTTTCCACCCTCCCACCATCTACTTCCCCTTGATCGTGAAAGAGGCTTTGATGATCGAGCCCACCGAGACGGAGCCCAAAGAGGTGCTGGACGCCTTCGCGGCCGCCATGGAGAGGATCGCCGAGGAGGCGAGGAGGGAGCCCCGGCTCCTCAAAGAAGCGCCGCACGCCGCACCGGTGCGCCGGCTGGATGAGGCGCGGGCTGCCCGCCAACCGGTTCTGCGGCTCCCCCGCCCTTGAACAAGCCCCCCGGGTGGAGTAGGGTGGATGAACATCCCAAAAGGAGGCAACGTGAAAAGGACGGTTATTCTGGCATGCATGTTGTTTGGTTTGGGGCTGACCGGGCTGGGGCAGCATTTTTACGCCTTCTACTACGACCTCTCCGGGGGACAAGACCTCTCGGTGAACCTGGTCAACGTGATGGAGTCCCCGACCCAATACCAGCTCAAGGTCTACGACGTCGCTGGGCGGCTTCTCTGGAGCTTCGCCGACCATCTTGACGTCTACGAGGCCAGCTATTACCTCCTCAGCGACTATGTGTCCGCCGGGACCAACTCCTGGGGGGTGGTCACGGTGGAGAGCGGTGAGCGGCTGGTGATCGGCCTGGAGTACCTGGCCAACGGCACGGTGGTGTCTGTGGACACCGTTTACCGGGAGGTGCCCGTGTTGGAAGCCGGGGTGCCCTATTGGCTTGGGGCCTACTATACCCAGGCCGCGGGCCTCACTTGTGGGGCGGTGATCATGAACCCCTGGGCTGCTCCCACCTCGGTCACCGTCTCGATTTACAACGCCGAGGGTGCACAGCTCTACCAGCAAGAGGTGTACCTGAATCCGCACGAGTCCACCTATCTCGATCTGGAGACGTTGGTGGGGGTCGGGGGGCTCATCTGGGGGTTGGTGGACGTGCAGATGGCGGGACGGGCAGTGGTGGTGGCGCTGGAGTACTACGGCGAGGTTTTGGACATCAAGAACGTCACCGAGTACTACTTTTGATGGGGTGAATTGGCAACCCGAAGCGGGGTAGCCTGACGCTGCCCCGCTTCTCTTTTCCCCAACTTCTACTGGGAACCGAGAGGCGGGGCGCTATTGGAAGGCTACCCGTCCTTTAGCCGGGCGAGGGCACGGGAGGAAGGTCAGGGCTTCTCACTCAAAAAGTGGGAGGAAGCGGGGCAGCCGCGGCAGGCCTCCCGATACCGGGGGCATTCAGGGCAGTGTGCCCCGCACGGTGACCGGTCCCCCCTCGCCTCTGGGACCCTGGGTTCCATCCCCGCCGGGAACGCCGGCCGCTCGGTCACGTACAGGGCCGCCCGCTTTAGCCCCAAGGTGGCCTGGGGGTTCTCCGCCACCGCCCGCAGCCACCACCGATGTGCCCCAGCGAGGAAGTAAATTCCCACCACCATCTCCCCAAATGCCCCCATGAAATAAACGTAAGGACAGGCAGAGAAGACCTCGGCGATCCGGGCCGCCGCCTCGGCGGTGGGGGCCTCCCCGAGGAGCAGGTAACACTCCTGATTTACCCTCTTTTCTTCCACAGGTGGAACAACTCCTCGAACGCAGGAGAATAGCGGGCGGAGAAATCCTCCGGGGTCAAGGGCTCGGGCTCGTTTTTCACGGTGACATAAGGGATCCGAATCCCGTTTACCTCCACGTACCCAGAGGGGGTGGGGGCGAGTTCCCCCCAGTCGTCGCTGCGATAGGTTCGCTCCATCTCCTCCCAGGGCACGGCGTGGGTGAGGATGCCGTCACGTCGGTCCCGGTCGTAGCGGGCTTGGTTGCGCCGCCACGACTCTTCGAAAGAGACCTGCACGTACATGATCGCCCCTCTCTCAAGCAGGCGCCGGGAGAGACGTGCCAGGGCCCGTCGGTACGCCCCCTCCCCGCCCCGGGAGAATTCCACCAGCAGCGTCCGGCCCGGAAGCAGGGGTTCCCCCTCCACCAAGCGGTTCAGCTTTTCGATCAGGAACGGCCAGGTGTGATCGTCGGTCACGTAGTAGTTCTCTTCCGCCCGGGCCGAGATGAGCCGGCCTTTTCCCACTTCCTCCCAGATGTCGTCCTCGATGAACTTCTCCCACAGGATGGGGAAGTCGTCCAGCACCTTGATGGTGCCCAGGTGGTAGCGTTCGAGCCGCTGCTCTGGGGAGAGCCCTTTCAGGAACTGAATGAGTTCTGATTTCCCGGCAGCAGGGCGTCCCAGCAGGATGAGATACGGCAAGGCTTCTCCCTGGGGCAGGGAGCGGTAGGCAAGCCCCAGCGCCCGGATCAGGTCAGCCAATACCTCCGGCGGGGCTCGGTCGGCGTCGATCTTCTCCACCTCGTGCCCCTGCTCGGTATGCCAAGCGGAAAGCCAGCCCAGCATCCGCTCCAGGACCTCCCGGCCCACCTGCCAGCGAGGTTCCCCCCGGGCGGCCTGCCTGGCCAGGGACACCGCGATGGAGGCTTCCAATTGGAGGAAGTGATTCGGCCACCGGAGCTCCCGTTCCAGCCTGCGGAACTCGGCGAGGAACTGTTCGTCCCCCAGGGCGGCACAGTAGGCGGCGTGGACCCCCAGGTGCGACTCCTCTACCACCAGGAGGCCCTGATCCAGGGCAGCTTCAATCTGGCCCTGTCGCTTGGGGATGGCAGCCAAGATGGCCTGGTTCAGCTCTCCTCTATTCCGGAACGGGTCCAGGCCCTCCCGCTCCCCCACCTCCTTAACCAGCTCGGGGAGCACCAGCACTTGCCCGGGATAAAACAGGCGCAAGGCGGCGAGGAGTTCGCTCTTGCCCAGCGCCGGCAACCCTTCCACTGAGACGTACGCCATGGCACACACCTCATTGAGGCATAAAAAAATGGGCGGAGGAGGACTCGAACCCCCGACTTCTCCCCCGTGAAGGGAGCGCTCTACCAACTGAGCTATCCGCCCGCGGAACGATTCTAGCCCCCAGGGCCCGCACCCTCAAGCCTCCCCCAGGTCCTCCAGCATGGTGGCCAGCGACTCCCCCTCCTTGCGGCGGGTGATCTCAATCAGGCCCAGCTTGGTGATGTCGATGAAATCGGCCGGTACCCGGTCCTTCTTAAGCTCCTCCTTGAGCCGCTCGATGACCTTCCGCTCGTCGGCCTTCCGGGCCATGTCCACGAAGTCCACGATGATGATCCCGGAGATCTTCCGCAGGCGCAAAAGGCGCGGGATCTCGGTGGCGGCCTCCAAGTTCGTGTTCAGGATGGCCGCGTCTTGGTTCTTGTGGCGCACGTCCGAGCCGGTGTTGACGTCGATGGAGGTGAGGGCCTCGGTCTCGTCGATGGCGAGGAACCCTCCGCCCTTGAGGGGCACCCGCCGCTGGAGCGCTTCCCTGAGTTGACGTTCAATGTCGTAGCGCACAAATAGGGGGAGTTTTCCCTGGTACAGCTTCACCTTGCCCTTGAGCGGCTTCAGGTGGAGGTAGTGCAAGAACTCCAGGATTTCCTTGTGTTGCTGCTCGTCGTCCACGATCAAGGAGTCCACCTGTTCGGTGAACCGATCCCGCACCAGGCTGCGGACCAGGTCCAAGCCCTGATAGAGGAGCTTGGGCGGGCTGGACTTCTCCGCCTCCTCCTCGATCCCCTTCCAGGTCCCGAGGAGGAAGTTGAAATCGCGCTGGAGGTCTTCCTTCGGGCGTCCGGCGGCGGCAGTGCGGGCGATCAATCCCTCCCCAGGGGCCTTAAGCTCGTAGGCGAGCTGCCTGAGGCGCTTTTGCTCCTCCGGATCGGAGATGCGGCGGGAGACCGCCACCCGGTCCTCCTTGGGCAGGAACACCCAGTACCGCCCTGGCAAGCTGATCTTGGTTGTGCCCTGGGGGTTCTTCTTGCCCACCCCCTCCCGGCGCACCTGGATGATCACCGCCTGGCCCGGCCGCAGCACCTTCTGTATGGGGACCGGCCCCTTCCAGGGCTCGAACCCCTTGGCCATCAACATGGCGTCGTTGATCTCGTGTTGGGACAAAAACAGGGACTGCCGTTCCCCCACGTCCACGAACGCCGCCCCCATCCCCGGCAGGACTGTTTCCACCTTGCCCTTGTAGATGTTCCCCACCAGGGGCTTGCGCCTGGGGACCTCGAAGTGCACCTCCACCAGGCGGCCGTCTTCCACGATGGCCACCCGCTTCCTGGTGCCCATGGGGCCCCGCTCCACGGTGATCAAGATGTGGTTCCCCTTGAGCGTGACTCCCTCCTTTTCCCCGGCCCCTGGGGCCGGTCAGCGGGGGAAGGGGGTCCTTAAAGGGGGCTCACCCACACTTGGGTAAGCAGCGGAGGCAGAATCTCTTCCTCTTGCCGTGCCTCCATCCCCAGGGGACTCGCCGTTCCCCCAAAACCTAAAAAACCTCCCCGGCCAGCAGGCCGGGCCTCTAGGTAACTACCAACCGGCTCAGATCCCCCACTTCCAGGAAAAGCTCCGTCACAGCGCGCAGGAAACCGAGTCGGTTCTCCCTCAACTTCCGGTCCTCGGCCATTACCAACACATCGTCGAAATAGCGGTCGACGGGTTCCTTCAGCGTCAGCAGGTGCCGGAGGGCTTCGGCGTATTGCCTCTGGCGCAGGGCCCGCCGCAGGTGGCCTTCCGCCTTCAGGTAGGCCCGCCAGAGCTCCCTCTCCGCCTCCTCTTTAAAAAGGTCCGGATCGAACTCAGCGCGGTCGTGGTCCTTGGTGATGTTGCGTACCCGGGAGAAGGCCACTGCCAGCTCGGAGAGGGCCGGGTCCCCCCGCAGGGCAGCCAAGGCCTGGGCCCGTTCCAGGGCCCCTAGGAAATCTCCCCGGGGGGCGGCCAGCACCGCCTCCACTACGTCGTGGGGGAGGCTGTGGTCGGCCCGCAGGGTCGCCCGCAGGCGATCCTGCAAGAGCTCCTTCACCTCCCGGCTGCCCAGGCCCCCCTCCACCTGCGGGTAGAGGTCGGAAGTGGCGTCGATGAGCGCGTACAGGTCCAGGCGCAACCTCTTTTCCAAGATCAACCGCACGATGGCCCCGCCCCGGCGGCGGATGCCGTAAGGATCCCGGGAACCGGTGGGCACCTCCCCGATGCGGATGGCCCCGATGACCGCGTCCAGCTTCTCCGCCAACGACAGGGCAGTGCCCAAGGGAGTTTCCGGGAGTTCATCGCTCCGGCTGCGGGGGCGGAGGTGCTCGCCGATGGCGATCGCCACTTCCTCTGGCTCCCCGTCCAGCCGGGCGTAGATTCCCCCCATCACCCCCTCCAGCTCGGGGAATTCCCTCACCATGTCCGTGGTGAGGTCGGCCTTGCACAGGAAGGCGGCTCGGTCCAGAAGCTCAGCAGGGAGCTCCAAGGCTTCGGCCAGGTGCCCGCAGATGGCCCGGATTCGCTCCACTCGCTGCCACATGCTCCCCAGGCGGGCTTCGTAGACGACCTCCTTCAGGCCCCGCACCCGGTCCGCCAACGGGCGCTTGCGGTCGTTTTCGAAGAAGAAACGGGAATCTCGCAGGCGGGCCTTGACCACCCGCTCGTAGCCCCGGCGCACCACCCCGGTCTCGTCCGGCGCCCCGTCCCGGAACCCCAAGAACACCTCCGCCGGGGCACCGTCCCGGGAAAAGGGCACGAACTTCCCCTCTTCGTGTAAGGTCGCTTCGATGACCTCCGGGGGCAGGTCTAGGAACTCCCGGGGGATGGTCCCCAGTACCCCCACCGGCCACTCCCCGGCCCCCACCAATCGCCCCAGCAGCTCCTCCGAGAGGGAAGCCCGCACCCGGTGTTCCTCCTCCACCCGCCGCACCTCGGCCCGGATCCGCTCTCCCCGTTCCTCCGGGTCAGCCAGTACCCTCGCCCCCCGCAATGCCTCCAGGTAGTCCTCAGGGTTGGAAAGTTCCACCTCCCGGGGGCCGAAGAAGCGGTGGCCGCGGGTGGTCCTCCCGGCCACCAGGTGGCCCAGTTTCACCGGCACCACTTCACTCTCGAGCAGGCAGACGAGCCAACGGATGGGCCTGAGGAAGGAGAGGCCGGAGTCGTCCCAGCGCATGCTCTTGGAGCAGGGAAGCCCGCGCACCGCCTCGGGCAGGATTTCCTGCAGCACCTCCCCGGTGGGCCGACCCGGGGTCCTCACGGTCAAAAACAGGTACTCCCTTTCCCCCACCTTCTTTTTCACCAGCTGGTCTGGGGAGGCCCCGTGTTTCTTTGCAAAGCCGATCCCGGCCTGGGTGGGGTGACCCTGTTCGTCCAGGCCCACGCTGGCGGCCGGCCCCCGCAGCTCCTCCACCCGGTCCTCCTGTTTCTCCGGCAGGCCCTCCACCAGCAGGGCCAGGCGCCTGGGGGTCCAGTGGACTTTCGCTTCCCCGTGGGGCAGGCGGGCCTCCTCCAGGGCAGTGAGCACCCGCTCGGCCAGGGCCTGGGCCAGCCGGGGCGCCTCCAGGGCCGGGAGCTCTTCGGTGCCCAACTCAAACAGGAGCTTCACTTCTCTCCTCCAGCTTCGCGAGGTACCCCTCGGCGCAGCCCCTGGCCAGGGCCCGGATGCGGGCGATGTAGGACTCCCGCTCGGTGACCGAGATCGCACCCCGGGCATCGAGCACGTTGAACAGGTGCGAGCACCTCAGGGTTTGGTCGTAGGCCGGGAACACCAGCCCGGCGGCAAGGCAGTCCTTGGCCTCCGCCTCGCAGAGCTCGAATATCTTTCGGATCCTCTCCACGCTGGCCCGTTCGAAGTTGTAGATCGAGAACTCCCGCTCCTTGTCAAGCCAGATCTCCCCGTAGCGGACGTGCTCGCTCCACAGGAGCTCGAAGGCGGACTCGGCCCCTTGGAGGAACATGGCGATCCGCTCCAGGCCGTAGGTGAGCTCCACCGACACCGGGTCCAGGTCCAGGCCTCCGATCTGCTGGAAATAGGTGAACTGGGTGATCTCCATCTCATCGAGCCAGATCTGCCAGCCCACCCCCCAGGCCCCCAAGGTGGGGGACTCCCAG
Organism: Acetothermia bacterium UBA3574; assembly: GCA_002375935.1. Lineage (GTDB taxonomy): Bacteria > Bipolaricaulota > Bipolaricaulia > Bipolaricaulales > Bipolaricaulaceae > DFNF01. Next base: position 9,230 of record DFNF01000026.1, on the reverse strand, counting down.
TCGTCCTCCGAGAACTTGACGTCGTGGTCCCGCAGCACGATCCCGATGTGCTCCAGGGAACCGAGGTACAGGTCCTGGATGTCCGCTGGCGGGGGCTTGAGGATGACCTGGTACTGGTGATGCAGCCGCAGGCGGATGGGGTTTTCCCCGTAGCGGCCGTCGGTGGGGCGGCGGGAGGGCTCCACATAGGCCACTCGCCAGGGCCTTTTTCCCAGGCACCCGAAGAAGGTGGCCGGGTTGAAGGTGCCGGCGCCCTTCTCCAGGTCGTAGGGGTGGGCGATCACACAGCCCTGCCGCCGCCAGTAGTCGTGCAGGGCCAGGACCAGGTCCTGGAACGTCTTCACCTGCCCATCGCCTCCTTGGCCACCTGCACCAGCTCGGCGAACGCCTCCGGATCGCGGACTGCCAGGTCCGCCAGGATCTTCCGATTGACCGCCACCTCCGCCTTCCGCAGGCCCCCCATGAGCTTGGAGTAGGACAGGCCTTCTCGCTTGGCGGCGGCCCCGATGCGGATGATCCAAAGGCGCCGCATGTCACGCTTGCGGAGTTTGCGAGAGGTGTACTGGTGCATCAGGGCCTTGACCACTGCTTGCTTGGCAATCCGGTAGCAGTTCTTCCGCTTCCCCTTGAAGCCCTTGGAGAGCTTGAGGATCTTGCGTCGACGCTTGGCGTGCTTCACTCCCCCTGGTACGCGCATGGCGGCCTCCTAGCTAGAGAGGAGCTGCCGGAGCCGGCGGTACTCGGCCCCGGTGACTTCCACGTCCTTGCGTGCCTGCCGGCGGTACTGGGCCCGCTTCTTGGTGAGCTTGTGCACGTAACCGGCCCGCCGGCGGAAGATCTTACCACTCGGCTTCACTTTGAACCGCTTGGCTGCCGACTTATGCGTCTTTTTCTTCATTGCGTCCTCCTTTACGGGGCAAGGGCGTGAGCAGCATCTGCAGCGTGCGCCCTTTGGGGATTGGGTCCTGATCCACCTTGGCGATGTCCTGGGTCGCCTCGGCTACCCGCTTGAGAAGCTGTTCCCCTTTGCCGATGTGGATGATCTGCCTCCCCTTGAAGAAGATGGTCACCCGCACCTTGTCCCCATCCTCCAAGAACCCCCGGATGCGGGACAGCTTGGTTTGGAAGTCGTGTTCACCTGTTTGGATGGTGAACTTGACCTCCTTCAGGCGCGAGGGCCTCTTCTGCTTCTTCTCCCTTTTTTCCAGCTGGTAGCGGTACTTCCCGTAGTCCACGATCTTGCAGACCACGGGATTGGCCTCCGGGGCCACCTCCACCAAGTCCAACCCCCGTTCCCTGGCCAATTCCAGGGCGCGGTCCAAGGGAGTCACTCCTAAGTTGCGTCCGTCCGCATCGATGAGGAGCACCTCCCGCACTCTGATCTGTTCGTTTATCCGAAACTGCCGCTTGATACGACCTACCCCCTTTCGCACGAGATTTTATCCTACGTCATCGGTCCGGGCCACGCCGTACAGGCCTCGGGCCCGGATGAATCGGTCCACCAGGGGGGGGACCAGCCCTCGGGTGGGCTTGCCCTCCCGGTAGGCCCGGCGGATGTCACACGAGGAGAGGTCGATCTCCTCCATGTCCAGGAAGTACACCTCCGCTTGGGTGAACGGGGGGCGGGAGAACAGCTTCCGCGGGACCCCTTTGCGGGGGGCGACGATGAACGGGCAGCTTGCCAGCAATTCCTGCCAGTCCTTCCAGGTTTCGATCTCCGCGAAGGCGTCCGCCCCCAAGATGTAGGCCACCCCCTCTGGGTGGCGGCGGGACATGGTACGCACCGTGTCGATGGTGTAGCAGGGCCCCTGGCAGTCCAGCTCCAGCCGGGAGACCTCGAGCCCCGGCCGACCCTGGATGGCCAGTTGCACCATTTGATACCGCCACTCGCCGGGCACTCCCTCGGCCACCTCCCGGTGGGGGGGCTTCCCGGTGGGGAGGAAGACCACCTTCTTGAGGCCGCACTGCTTGAGCGCCTCCTCCGCCACCCGCAGGTGCCCGAGGTGAATGGGGTTGAAGGTGCCGCCGAACAGGCCCACCCTATTCCTGGTATTCAAGCTCGACCTCGCCGATCTTGACCGTGTCCCCGCCCTTGAGTCCTCTCCGCCTGAGGGCGGCCAGCACCCCCAGCCGCTCCAGCCGCTCCAGCAGGTACTCCTGGGCATCCCGGGTGGACAGGTCCAGCCGCCGCACCAGCCGCTCCACTGCCTCCCCCCGGACCACGAACCCGCCGTCCTCCGGTTCCACCTCGAACGCCGGCCCCGATGGGGTTAGCTGCCACACCCGTCTCTCCGCCGGCTTCTCCTCCACCTCTTGCTGCGGAAGCTCTTGGAGCTTTCGCCAAAGCAGGTACACCAACTCCTTTATCCCGTCTCCCCGCACGGCGGAGATGGGATGGAGTTCTATCCCTTCGGCCCGGAACCGGGCCACCTCCTTCGCCACCTGCTCGGGGGAGAGGAGGTCGATTTTGTTGCCTGCTACTACCTCGGGCTTATCCCGCAGCTCCTCCCAGGCCTCGATCTCCCGCCGCAGGGCGAAGTAATCCTCCACTGGGTCCCGACCTTCCACCCGGGCCAGGTCCACCAGGTGCAAAAGGAGCCGGGCTCGGGTGGCGTGCTTGAGGAACCGGTCCCCCAGGCCCTTCCCTTCGTGGGCCCCCACCACCAACCCCGGCAGGTCCGCCACCACGAAAGAGCCTTCCTCCCCCACCCGCACCACTCCCAGGTTGGGGACCAGGGTGGTGAAGGGGTAGGCGGCCACCTTCGCCTTCTTATGGGAGATGCGGGAGATGAGGGAGGATTTCCCCACGTTAGGGAAGCCCACGATCCCCACGTCCGCCAGCAGCCGGAGCTCCAGCTTCAGCCACCGCTGCTCCCCTGGTTCCCCCAGCTCCCGGATGCGGGGGGCCTGGCGGGTGGAAGTGGTGAACGCCTTGTTGCCACGGCCACCCTTCCCTCCCCTTGCGATGACCACCTGCTGGCCTTCCTCGGTGAGGTCGGCCAGCACCTCGCCGGTGTGCAGGTCCCGCACCACCGTGCCCACCGGGACCAGGATCACGCAGTCCTTGCCCCGGGCGCCGGTCCGTTGGTTTGGCCCCCCGGGGGCGCCATTTTCGGCTCGGAAGTGGATCTGATTCTGGAAGTGAAGCAGGGTGTTCATGGAGCGGGTGGCCCGGATGATAACATCCCCGCCGTCCCCCCCGTCCCCGCCGTCAGGGGTGCCACGGGGGTTGTGGCGGGTGCGGTGGAAGCTGATCAGGCCATCCCCTCCCCGGCCGGAGGCGACGTGGATCTTCGCCTCATCCAGCCACATCGAGAAGGGGCTATTCCTCTTCCAGCGGGATCACGTTCACGTACTTGCGCTTTGTGCCGGCGAACTCCACGTAGCCCCGGACCTTGGCGTAGATGGTGAAGTCCCGCCCCATCCCCACGCCCCGGCCGGGGTGGAACCTGGTGCCCCGCTGGCGCACGATGATGCACCCCGGCCACACCAGCTCCCCACCGAAGCGCTTGATCCCCAGGCGCTGCCCCGGGGAGTCGTGAACGTTCTGCGTTGACCCCTGGCTGCTCTTGTGGGCCATACCTCTCTCCCTCCCTAAACCTTCACGTCCAGGCCGATCTCGCGGACGGCGACGCGACCGGGCCGCTCCCGTTCCAGGGAGCGGAGCCCGAGCACCATGGTCTCCAAAATGGCGTCCAGTTCCCGGTCCAGAAAGATGTCGGACCGGTCCACCTGGAAGCGGAACGTCTCCCCGTCTTGGTAGGCCTGCGGGGAGAGGTGGAGGTAGTGGCGCATGCCCAGCACCGGTGCCTCCACCAGCGCGCTGGCAGCGAACGCCTCCGGGGAGTCGTCCCCCCGCAAGGTCACCGACTGGACCCTGCCCTCCTCGTCCCGCTCGATCAGCACTTCCACCATGTCGCCTATCCCTTCTCGATCGACAAGATCTTGGTCTTCATGTAGGGCTGCCGATACCCCTTTTTGCGGCGGTAGCCTTTTTTCGGCTTGAACCGCTGAACGATCACCTTGGGGTGGCGCCCGACCTCCACTACTTCCCCCACCACCTTGGCCGACTCCAAGTAGGGCCGGCCGACCTTCAATCCCTCCCCGTTCTTGACGAGGAGCACCCGGTCGAAGTTGATCTCGTCCCCGGGCTGGTGGCCGGGGACCAGCTCATGGACCACGCTCTCCCCCGGCCGCACCCGGTACTGCTTGCCTCCGATCTCGATGACGGCGTACATTCCAAGCCTCCTTCCTGGATCAAAAACGATCCAGGTCTGGACCGTCTGCTTCTCCTTCCTCACGGCCACCCGCTTGGCGTCCCCTGGCAGGCTGAGCCTAAGCTGTCTTGGGCTCCCCGACACACCCAGCACGCGGAGCCAGGTGGCCATGTGATTCTAGCTTGCTGGGCGAGCGGGCACAATCCTAGCTGATCCGGGTGCCGGGTTCCACCTCTCTGTCCGGCGAAAGCAGGGCCAATGTCCCGCCGGCCGCCGCCAAGACCATCCCCTCGGAGCGGATCCCCCGGATGGTGGCCGGCTTCAGGTTGGCCACCACCGCCACCAGCTTTCCGGGGAGCTCCTCGGGGGCGTAGTGCTGTTTGATCCCGGCCACGAGCTGCACCTGCCGGTCCCCCAGGTCTACCAGCAGCTTCAGGAGCTTGTCTGCCCCGGCGATCTCCTCCGCCTGGACGATCCGGCCCACCCTGAGGTCCAACTTCTTGAACTCCTCGATGGAAACCAGGCCCTCTTCCTTCATGGCCTCGTACCTCCTCTTTAACTCCTCCACGTCCACGTGCTCCAGAAGCGGGGCCGGTTTTCTGGCCAGGGCCCGGCCGGCCAGGCCCTCGAGCACATCCGCGAGTTTGCGCTCCTGGATCCCCAGGATTTCATAGACCAGCCGGGAGAACATGGGGATGAACGGCTCCAGGAGGATGGCCAGGGCCTTGGCGAGGTGCGCCGCCGAGGCCACCGCCACCTCGTCCTGGGTCTTCCAAGGGGCCTTCCTCTGGAAGTACTCGTTCCCCACCCGGGCAAGCTGGGAGATCCTCCGCAGGGCCGGGGCCAGGTTTCCCCCTTCCACCGTTTTCACCACGTACTCGTAGGTCTCCTCGATGGCGGAGAGGACCTCAGGATCTGTTCCCGCCTCTGGCACCCGCCCTTCGTGGCGGGACCAGACGAAGGACAGCACCCGGTGGATGAAGTTGGCGATGTTGTCCACCAGCACGGCGTTCACCGCCTTGTCGAACTCCTCCCAGGAGAAGCTGGTGTCGGTCTTTTCCGGCCGGTTATATAGGAGGTAGAACCGCCAGTACACCGGGGGCAACAGCTCCAGGGCCTCGTCGGCGTAGATCCCGACCCTCCGGGTTTTGGAGAACTGCTCCCCGCCGATCCAGTTCAGGTACTCGGTGGCGGAGATCTGGTCCGGGAGGTGGTAGCCCCTGCCGGAGGCGATGAGCTGGCCGGGGAAGATCAGGGTGTGGAAGGGGATGTTGTCCTTCCCCTGGGTGTAGACCTGCCACACCTCGTCCCCGAACCAGAATTTCTTCCACCCCTCCTCATCGTCGCGCGCTCGGAAGTACTCGATGGTGGCGGAGACGTAACCCAGGGCGGCCTCGGCCCAGACGTAGATCACCTTGCCCTCCGCCCCCTCGAACGGCGCCGGGATGCCCCACTCGATGTCCCGGGTCACCGCCCGGGGCCTGAGTCCCTCCTGAATCATGCGCTCGGTAAACAGCTTCACGTTTCCTTGGAAATTTCTGCTTTGTATATACTCAAGGAGCTTAGGGGAGAGCTTCTCCAGGTCCAGGTACCAGTGGCGAGTTTTCTTACGCACGATGTCGGTCGAGCCGCAAAAGGCGCAGTGGGGTTGGATTAGCTCCTCCGGTTCCAGCAGCGCCCCGCAGGCGTCGCACTGGTTCCCCTGGGCAGCCGGGTAACCGCAGCGGGGACAGGTGCCGACGATGAACCGGTCGGCGAGGAACCGGCGGCAGCCGTTGCAGAAAGCCCGTTCCTCCTCCCGGGAGATGATGTAGCCGTTGGCGTCCATCTCCCGGTAGATCTGAGTCACGAACTCCTTGTGTACCGGGGACTCGGTGGTGGTGTAGTTGTCGATGGCGATCTCGAATTTTTCTAGGACTTCTGAGATCTCCCGGTGGACGCGTTCGGAGAGCTCTTTGGGGGAAATGCCCAGCCGGTGGGCCTCGTACTCGATCTTGGTGCCGTGGGCGTCGGTGCCGGAGACGTGCAGGGTTTCATAGCCCATGAGCCGGTAGAACCGGGTGAACACGCCTCCCGAGAGCAGGCACCCCACCAGGTTCCCCAGGTGCAGCATCCCCGAGCCATACGGCCAGGCACTACAAATCAGGACTCGTTTCACTCCCTGTCTCAACGCTTTTCCCTCCCCGGTAACTTCCGGATTATACGGGGTTCCGGTGGGGCATGCCGGAGCCCACCTGGGATAGCTCGCGGGAGGCTCGGAGTGATCCCCAGGTTGCCGTCCCGCCCCTTTCGTCTTACACTTCGGTAAGAAAAAGGAGGGGAGATGAAGACGGTAGTATCGGCCAAGGGGCAAGTGGTGATCCCCAAGAAGATCCGGGATCAGCTCCGGCTCCGGCCTGGGGATCGGTTGATCGTGCAGGTGGTGGGGGATGGGGTGCTGTTGCGGCCGGAGAGGCCTGACCTGGCCGGAAGGCTTTTCGGCAGATACCGGGGCCTGTCCCTTACCGCGGAGTTGGAGGCCGAGCACCGGGCCGAGCTTGACCGGGATTCTCGGCGGGGATGATCAACCGGATTGTCCTGGACTCCTGGGCCATCCTAGCCTGGCTGGATGGGGAGCCGGCTGGGGAGATGGTGCGGGACATCCTGGCCTGGGCTGGAGGGGACGATAACTCAGCACGCAGGGTGAAAAGGAGGTTCAAGGGGCTCCATCGGCGACCCGAACTGTTCGTTAACCTGATTAATCTGGGAGAGGTGCTATACGTGCTGACCCGGCGGGTGGGGGAGGCCGAGGCGAGGATGGTGGTGGGGGAGATCCAAGCAGGGCCGATTGAGGTGGTGGAGGTGTCCGAGGAGCTTGTGTTCTTGGCAGCTTCGTTCAAGGCGGATCTTCCCATTGCTTACGCAGACGCTTTCGCGGTGGCCACCGCCGAGACGGTTGGTGGGGCTCTGCTCACTGGTGACCCTGAGCTCCAGGCCCTCACGGTGGTCCCTCTCCTGTGGCTCGGGGACTAGCACTCCTCGCTGTCGCTAGTCCCTCTGTCCAGGGGGGTGCCCTCGGCTTTCCGAATTGGATTGGAGGCGGTCCTCAGAAGCCTCCTGCAAAGGGTGCCTTCAAGGGGGCTCCACAGTGGTGGCAGCGGTCCTCATGGCAGGAGATGGGGCCTCCGCAGCTCGGGCAGCGCCAGCGCTCCTCTTGCTCCCCAAGCCATTCCTCCACCCGCTCCGTGGCGATGGCCGCCAGGTTCGCCCGCAAGTCCACGCCCCGTCGGGAGTAACGTTGCGCCAGCTCCTCGTATTCCTCGCATCCCCCGGCCGCATACTCCCCGCAGCGATAGCAGGAATCCAGCCCCTTGGCGGAAAGGCACTGCACGATCCGGCAGTCATAGCCCCAGGAGTCTGGGGTTAGGCCACGGCAGCCCTCGCACCGCACTTGCTCCGGCTTTATCCCGAAGTGTCGGGCTATTCGGTCCCTGAGGGGGCCCCCGTCCCGGTAAGCCCGGTAGATCCCACAGGCCCCGCAGTAGAGCCCGCACCGCCCCACGAGCGTCCTATCCATCGTCTCCCCCTCGGAGTTCCCAGGCGAATAAACTTGCGGGCCCACGAATCCATGGTTAAAAGGTCATAGCTGCCTAGGCCATGAGCCCGGACGGCGGCCACGAAGTCGACCGGTCCCTTGGCCGGGACGAAAAAACGCTCCGCGACCTTCTTACTTGCGGGTCAGGGCTCACCTGTCACCCCCTTCGCGATCCCTCGTTCAGCAGGAAGATCTCCGGCGATCGCGTCCAGGACCGCCTTGGCCTGGGGCGCCCGTTTAAAGGTCTCTTCCAATCGCTGTATATCAGGCCCCAGTAGGCGATCTTCCTGGCGTTATCCAAATTCCCCTCCTCAGGTTTCCCGTAGCTCGTCGTCTACGGGATAGCGGCGGCATATGGCGCCCCGGGTCGACCCTTCGGAACTGGCCCTTCGCCCGCCGGACAGACAAACGCTTCATTGTCCGTCCCACCTCCTCGGCGCTTGGACCTTCCTGGGCCAACCCCCTTTTTGTACCACCTTTTCCGGCCGAGGGCACGACCATTCACTGCGCGCGGGGGCCCTGATCCGGGTGATCTGGCCCGCCGGGCCTGGGAGGCGATGGTGGCAGAGCTTGCGGAGAAGATCTCTCCCGGCAAAGGTGATGAGCCGCCTCAGGGGTGCGGCCCGGCGCTATGTGCTCGCGGTGGGAAGGTAGCTCCACCGGCTCCTTGAGGCCCTCAAGCAGGTGCGGGCAGTGGAGTTCGAGGACAGGACGGGCCTTAAGTACGGGCTACGCGACGAGATCCCCGCCGAGGCGATGCCGGCCTTTAAAGCCCTTGGGGTGGCGCTGCCCAAGCTGGTGGAAAGGCTTTCCTGATCCTCCGGTCTGTTCCCACCAGGAGGCATGGTGCCACACACCCCTGATCTACCTTAAATGGGGTTCCTAACAAGCTTCTTCAAGAACCGCCTGTCAAAGTCGGATCTAGGTTACTTGCACATGGATCGGTATGGGCGGCCGGCCCTGGCCTTGGACCTGATGGAGGAATTCAGACCGGTGTCGGTGGACTCGTTGGTGCTGTCGGTGATCAATCGCCGCATGTTAGAGCCGGAGGATTTTGAGGCCGGGCTTGGTGGGGTGAAGCGCATGCGCCCCCACGCCATGAAGAGGACGCGGTCAGCTTCTATTTTCTGTGCGAGGTTGTCGTGGTAAGATTAAGCGGATTGGCGGGCGGAAACTGTTGCCCGAGGATGTGAGCTTCATCGGTTGGGACGAGGAAGGTCTTTGACAAGTGAACAAAGCGCGCCTCCTCCGGTGTGGCTGAGGGGCGGGGGATCCGCGGAAGGCAGGTGGGAAGGGGAAAGTTTTGGGGAGGGGGTAGTTGACTTGGCCTGCCGGAGGGGGTAGATTGGGGTGGACGGTGTGAGGTCCGCGCGAAGTTGGGATTGGGGCTTGTTGTCAAGCCGGTTTCCGCCGGCGGTGCAGAAAAGACCTACGAACCC
>DFNF01000041.1 GCA_002375935.1 Acetothermia bacterium UBA3574 | reverse complement strand
TCCAGGTGCTCCACGTTCCCGATGTGCTGGGAGAGGAAGACCTTTCCCCGGTGGTAAAGGGCGAAGGTGACGTTCAGCTCCGCTCCCAACGCCAACAGGGGGACCTCCCCCAAATCTAGAGCGATGGGCTGGGGAACCCAGCCCCGGGAGCGCCGTAGGAACACCGGCTTTCCCCCTGCCCAGCGCACCACCGAGTCGTCACAGCGGGCAACGATCCTCCGGTCATGCAGCAGAAAGCCGTCTGCCACCCCGGCGAGCTCAGAGAGGATCTGCTCGTTTTCAATCAGCATTGGCCGGCCGGGGAAGTTGGCGCTGGTCATCACAAGCGGGAAATCAACCTGGCGGAAGAGGAGGTGGTGGAGCCCGGAGTAGGGGAGCATGAAGCCCACCGTGTGGAGGCCCGGGGCCACCGAGGGTGCCAACCCTTCCCCCCTCTTGGGGAGCACCATGATGGGCCGCCGGGGTGACCTCAACAGGCGCTCGTCCTCCTCGCGACAGCGGGCGAACTTCTTGGCAAGGGAAAGTGGAGCCATGAGGGCGAACGGCTGGCCGGGCCGGCCCAGGCGCCGCCTGAGCTCCGCCACCACCTCCTCCCTGGTGGCGTCACAGGCCAGGTGCGTGCCCCCGATGCCCTTGATGGCCACGATCTTCCCCGCCTTCAATGCCGCCGCCGCCAGATCGATGGGGTCGCCGGGAAGCTCCCGCCCCCCCTCCAGATAAAGGAGTCGGGGACCGCAGGCCGGACAGGCGATGGTCTGGGCGTGGTAGCGGCGGTCCAGGGGGTCTTCGTACTCCCGCCGGCAGTCCTCACACATGGGAAAATCGCGCATGGAGGTGCGGGGTCGGTCGTAGGGCAGGGATTCGATCACCGTGAACCGGGGGCCACAGTCGGTGCAGGAGGTGGCCCAATACCCGAAATATCTGGATTTTCGGTCGGCGATGTCCGCCAGGCAGGGTTCACAGATGGCGATATCGGGCGGGATGGTACCCCCACCCTCCCCACCCGGCTTCGACTTCAGGATGCGGAACTCGGCCTCACCCCGGGGGGGGAGTTCCTCGCTCTTCAGCCCTGAGAGCTCGGCCAGGGGCGGGGCTTTCTCTCGCAGGGCCCGGAGGAAATCCCGCACCGCCTCCGAGGGGCCCTCCACCTCGATCTCCACCCCGGCGTCCCCCAGGTTGCGCACGTGGCCAGCCAGTCCCCGCGCCACCGCCTGCCGATACACGAAGGGGCGAAACCCCACCCCCTGGACGATCCCAGCCACGTGAACCCGCATCCGGATGGCCATGGCCGGCGATTATAAGCGGCGGGGCCGGAGGCGGATCAGACCCACCAACACCATCAGCCCGGCCAGTGCCAGCGCTGGGGCCTGCCCCCACCGGACATAGGGGGTGCTCCCCCCTCGCAGCGGCACCCTGGCCACCAACACCCCGGGTTCCCCCACCTGGAGGCGCGGGCCCGGCTCCCCCCCGGGCAGGAAAACCCCGCTGATCCCGGTTTGGGCCACCTGGACCAAGGCCCGGCCTGTTTCCGCCGCCCGCAAGGCCCCCAGCATGAAGTGCTCCCACAAAAACCGCGTCTCCCCGAACCAGGCGTCGTTGGTGAGCACCAACAGCACTTCCGCTCCTCCCCTCACCAGCCTGCGGCTCAGCCCCGGGAACAGGCTCTCAAAGCAGATCATCACCCCGAAATTGTTCAGGGGGCGGGGGGGAGGTCCGGGGGTGAGGTCGTAGGGGAGGAACCGCAAGAGCAGGGACTCCAGCCCCAGCCTCCGCCACAGGCCACGTCCCGGCAGGTATTCCCCGAAGGGGACCAACTGATGCTTGTGATAGATGTCCACCGGCTCCCCGGCCGGGGAGAGCAGGGCCACCGAGTTGAAAACCGCATCCCCCTGGCGGACCCCGGTGCCCACCAGGAGCGGGGCCCCCAGCCGGCGGGCCGCTTCCTGAAACGGGGCCAAAAGAGGGGTCTCCTCGAGCAAGAACCCCGGCAGCACGTTCTCCGGGGCCACCACCAGCTCCACCCCGGCCGGCACCCGGGAGAGGAGCTCCCGATACCGCTCCACCATGGCCGGGAGATTGGCCCGGTCCAGCTTTTCTGATTGGGGGATTCCAGATTGGACCAGGGCCACCGAGAGCTCCCCCGTGGGCTTGGTCCCTTGGGGCAGGGAGGCGAGGAGGGCGAGGGAGAGGGGGGCGATCAGGGCGGCGGCCAGCCACTTGGGATGGCGGACCCCCTTTGCCAGGGCGGCCCCGGTCCAGGCCACGGCCAAGGAGAGGAGCACCGGCCCCCCCCAGGCGGCCGCGCCCAAGAAGGGACTCCCCACCAGGGTTTGCGGCAGGGCCCCGAAGGGGAACCCCCATGGCCCTGCCCCCCGAGCCGCCTCCAGGAGCGCCCACGCCCCGGCCCAGACAAATGCGCTCCCAAGGCTCCCCACCACCGCCCCCAAAGCGGCGAAGAACAGCGCCCCGTAAAGGCTCAGCGCCAGCCACGGCACCACCACCAACGGCCCCAAGAACTCCCCCAGGGCGAAAAGCGGGGCCAGCTCCAACATGAAGAAGAGGCCTCCCCAAAAGGCTCCCCTGGCCAACCCCCACTTCCACCCCGCCCCGCCGGCGACCAAATAAAAAAATCCCGGTGCCAGCCACCCCAGCCAACCCCACCCCGGGAAGAAGCTCCCCCACAGGGAGAGGACGAAACCCAAGCCGGACAGGGCCCGCAACCAAACGCTCATCAACGCTCATTATCTGACCTTTTCCGCTCCCCTTCACCCCACCGGATTGCCTGGCGGAAGCCGCCTGAAGGGCGTATGGTCGGACGGAAAGGAGCATGGGCCGCAGAAGAGCTGGACCAGGTTACCTTGAGCTCTCCCGCCGAGAGCTCGCCGCCCGGGCGGAGGCCCTGGAGGAACTCGCCTCCCCCTGTCGGCTATGTCCCCGCGAGTGTGGGGTCAGGCGGAAAGAGGGGGAGCGAGGGTTTTGCCGGGCCGGGCTTCTCCCCTGGGTGTCGAGCTTCGGCCCCCACTTCGGAGAAGAGCGGGTACTGGTGGGCCGCGGGGGATCCGGAACCATCTTCCTCACCGGCTGCAACCTCCACTGCCAGTTCTGCCAGAACTACGAGATTTCCCAGCTCGGGGAGGGGAGGGAGATCTCGCTGGAGCAACTGGCCGCCTGGATGCTCCACCTGCAGGAGATGGGCTGCGAGAACATCAACTTCGTCACCCCCACCCACCAGGCCCCCCAGCTGATAGCCGCGGTAGCCCTGGCCCGGGAGGGTGGGTTGCGCCTCCCCCTGGTGTGGAATTGCGGGGGGTACGAGTCGGTGGCTGCCCTGCGCCTGTTGGAGGGGATCGTGGACATCTACATGCCCGACTTCAAGTACGGGGATTCCCAGGTGGCGGCCGAACTCTCCCAAGCCCCGGGTTATTTCGAGGTAGCCAAGGCCGCCATCAAGGAGATGCACCGGCAGGTGGGGGACCTCCAAGTAGAAGATGGGGTTGCCCGGCGGGGGCTGTTGGTCCGGCACCTGGTGCTCCCGGCGGGGCTGGCCCACTCGAAAAATGTTTTCCGATTCCTGGCCCAGGAGATCTCCCCCCACACCTTCGTGAACGTGATGGCCCAGTATTACCCTACTTACCGAGCCTGGGAAGACCCCCGGCTGGCCCGCCGCCTCACCCGCGAGGAGTACCAGCGGGCGCTGGCGGAGGCCAGGAAGTGCGGGCTCCTCCGGGCCGGTCCCCATTGACCCCCTGCGCGGGGCAATCGCTTCCCAGTGCCTCCACCGGCCCCCTGGCGCAACCCCAAAAACCTCGTTCGACCACGGTTGGGCAACCCTGGTGGGTACGCCAGGCTCGTGGGGGCAGGGGGGACACCGGCGGCTGGTGGCTTCTCCTTGCCGCTCGCGCAGGGTGCCGCTCTGGGCGGGCTTGCGGGCTCCCTGTGCCCTCAGGGGTGGCATGCAATCCAGGACTGACCCCCATGTCGGCTGATTTGCGCCGGGACTAAGGCGGGCACGGTCCTCCTTCGATCCACTCTAATTCGTAGGTGATCACGTCGCCGCAGGAGCCGGGACAGTCGTATACCCCCACCAGTTGGCACGCCAGTTGCCAGCGCCAGGAGTTTTCGTACCGCTCTACACATTCGCGATTCGTGGTGAAGGAAGAGCAGCCCATGAGGCAGCAATCGGTTCCGCAATCCGGATTGAAAATGGTGTTTGGACACGAAATTTCCTGACAACTCCGGCCCGCGAGAGTTCGACCCACTCCGGATGAGAAGGTGGATCCATGACCATCACTCGCACGTCCTTCCATACCAGCTTGGCCGTTTCGATCCGCACCTTGAGCCCAGGAGGCCCGTAGCTTAGGGGGTAAAGGGCTTGGGGTAGGAGGAAGCGCTCGTCCACTGCAGGTTGCCAGGAACGGGGCTGTATCTGAACGAGCCGGACGACCAGCCGACCCCCTGGGGCAGGATCTGCTGTCAGTTCTATCGTTCCCAGCCAATCCTCTCGTTCTAGGATCGGTTTCAGATCCAGGACAAGATCGCCTTGGCAGAATAACTTCAATTCCGCTACGGACAGCCCCTCGAGCGCCGGACAGCTGGGGCACTCCACCATCTCCGCCAGCAATTGCGCCGGTATGGGGGGCTGGAAGCCAAGCGTCACGGTGAACCCGCTGGCCAAGCCGGGAAGATGAGAAGCCAAAAGGACGATCAACCCTGGGTAGCTTGAAAACCTACCCATATGCGCCCACCTCCACAATCAATTTTTCGGTCCGGTTATGGAACTTGCATGGAAGTGCGGTGGGAAAACGGTGGAGGGCCGATTGCATAACGGTGCAAGGCTCTTAAGGGGTTGGGAAGGGGGCAGTTGGGGGCTGCGGGCCGCTCAGAAATAGAGGAAGTAGAACACGTGCCAGGCAGTGCCGGCCGACCAACTCGCCAGCAACGACAGGTTGAACACCTGGGCGATGCGCCGGCCCTTGAGGAAGATGTACAGGGGGCCGGCCAGGGCCAACAGCCGCAGGCTCACCAAAAAGCCGATCTCCGCCTGGGGTGGCTTCCCCCAAGGCAGGTAATAAAGCAGGTTGATGGTCAGCCCGATGGCTGCCAGCCCCAGGAAGAACCTGGGGTTTAAGTTGTGTTCCTGGGAGTAACCCAGTACTCGATTAAAGAAAGCCCTTGCTTTTTTCACCAATGCGTCCACGGTGCACCCTCGTCTTTCGCGGCGGCCTTTCAGCCCCCAAAACATAAGCCTTCACCTCGCCCCGGAGGCCAAGGTGAAGCTGAAAACATTTTAACTTCCCGGTGGGCGATTGCAACCGTTGGACGGTTCCTCGTGGGACACCCCAGAAGGGGCTCATCAGTGCCAGATACGCCCGAGCAGCGAGCTCACTCGCTCAGCGGGCTACATTGGCTTCTGAGCGAGACGTCTCGCCGCACCAAGGGAGCCGTGTTTGTCTCACGAGAATTGGCCTCCAACATCGAAAACCAGCCACCGGGTTGGCCCCGGTGCCCATCTGGGCGACGGGCCTTTGAAGTTGACTCTTGCCACTTACTTCGCCACAATGCAGCGTGGACCAGCGGACTGAGGGTGAGGTTCTGGGTCAGAAATGGCGCCAGGTACGGGAGGCGATCTCCGACCGGATGCTCCTGGCGTGCCTCCCTGTCTCCCCTGAGAAGGTGCATCTGGAAGGGGGAGTGCTCACCATCGAGGTGGACTCCGCTTTCAAGAAGCGGTATGTGCTCAGAAAACTTCCCAAGTTGAGGGAAGCGGTGGCCGGTGCCTTGGGGGCCACCGAGATCAGGATCACCGAACTCCCCCTGATCGAGGAGATGGAGCGGGCCCAGCAGCCGCCCCCCACCCCGGGGGCGAACCTGATGGTCATCGGAGTGGGGGCCGGGGGGATAAACGCCCTGGAGCGGATGTTGGAGGCGGGGCTCACCGGGGTGCGGCTGGTGGCGGCCGACACCGATACCCAGCTCCTGTCGGTGTCCCGGGCGACGGAGAAGCTGGTTTTGGGCGAGGAGATAACCAGGGGCCGGGGCACGGGAGGGGACGTAGACAAAGGCCGCCAGGCGGCCGAGGCAGTGGTGTGGGAGATCGAAAAACTGGTGGCCCAAGCCCATCTGGTGTTCCTCACCTGCGGCTTGGGCGGGGGCACCGGCACCGGCGCCACCCCGGTCATCGCCAGGCTGGCCCGAGAAGCCGAGGCCCTCACCGTGGGGGTGGTCACCCTGCCGTTCGAGTTCGAGGGGCCGGTGCGCCGGGAACGGGCCGAGCTGGGCCTGGAGGAGCTGCGGCGCCAGGTGGACGTGGTCATCGCCATCGAAAACCAACGGCTGTTCGAACAGGCAGCCAACGTCCCCATCTCCCAAGCCTTCGCCCTGGCCGACGAGGTCCTGCGCACCGGGGTCCAAGGCATCAGCGACCTGATCACCGTGCCTGGCCTGGTGAACCTGGATTTCGCCGACGTGGCCTCGGTGCTGCGCGGGGCTGGTACCGCCATGATGGGCATCGGGGAAGGGCAGGGGGAGAACCGGGCTGCTCAGGCGGCCAAGGCCGCCGCCTCCAACCCCCTGTTCGGGGACTCCCTGCGCGGAGCCAGGAGAGTATTGCTCAACGTGACCGGGGGGGAGGACCTCACCCTGGGGGAGGTGACCCACATCGCGGGGGTGATCAAAAAACAACTGGCCGCCAGCGCAGACGTCATCTTCGGGGCGGTCATCCGGCCGGAGATGGCCGGGCGGGTCCGGGTCACCGTGATCGCGGCCGACTTCCGCAGTCCGGCCTTTGCGGAGGAGCCCGGGGAGGGGTTGTCCACGCCCTCCACCCCCTTGCGCCCTCCCCAGCGCGTGTCGGTGGACGAAAAGGACGTGGACATCCCCGCCTTCCTGAGGCGGAAGAAAACCGAATGAGAAAGGAGTTTTCATGTTAGCACGCCTGGTAGCTGGGCTGGCTTGCTGCATTTTGGTAGCTACGACGGCCTGGGGACAAGCCCCCCCGCTCCTCCAGCCCTCTGAGCTCGCCTTCCCCGTGCGAGGAGAGGTGGTGGCGGCCATCGCCGCGCTGGAGGAAACGCTGGCCGACCAAAGCCTGGGCTGTCGGGCCGTGGCCCAACAGCTGGGCTGGGACGTGTACAAGGTGGCCCGCTACGCCGGGGGGCGCCTGAGCGGGCTGGGTTACCGGGTACTCTTGGCCCGCGCCGGGGACACCTGGTGGCTGCTGGTGGACGTCCTCCCGGACGGCCGGGAGTTTTGGGTGCCGGTCATCCCAGGGATCCCCAAGGAGAACCCGGAGTGTCACCCGCTGGGGGCCTTCTTGGGCCACGTGGCCTGGCAAGGGGCGGAATTCGACCCCTTTTACCTAGCGCCGGAAGAGGTGACCGAGCTCCCGCCCAACCGCCCTCCCCAAGGCAGCATCCGTTTCCTCCCCCTCATCCCCACCCCCGGGCAGGAAGTGAAGTTCTTCGGACAGAACTTCCGCGACCCAGACGGGGTGATCCTCTTCTACCTCTGGGACTTCGGGGATGGCTCTACTTCCCAGGATATAAGCCCCAGCCACGCTTACCGGGATGAGGGCTCCTACACCGTGACCCTGGTGCTTATCGACGACGGGGGGGCGGTGGCCACCTTCACCCGGACGGTCAACGTGCGGGAACCCCCCAAAGGCGGATGCGGCTGTGGCTGAGCCTCCTCCTCTGTCTCCCCTTCCTCGGGTGCGGGGCTGAACTCCACTATCGACTTGAGTTCAGCCTCACCCAGGCGGGTGCGGTAAGGGGGGAGGCGGTGGTGAGTGGGGTGGCCGAGGGCCCTCTCTCAGAGCTCGTGTTCCGGCTCTACCCGGCTGCCCTTGACCCAACTTACCTCTGGATAACCGAAGTCTCCCAGACGGGGCAACCCCTGGCCTGGGACCAGGTGCACCCTACCACCCTGGTGGTGCCAATGGAGCTTCGGGCGGGCCAGACGTTCTCTGTGCGCCTGCAATTTCAGGGGCAGTTGCCCCCACTCCCAGCCACGGCGGGCTACGGCATCTACGCCCGCTCCCCCCAAGCCATGGTGTTGGCCCAGGCCTACCCGGTGCTCGCCCCTTGGGAAGAGGGGGAGTGGTGGGTGCGCCCCGTCCTGCGTTGGGGCGACGCCCTGGTGGCCGAGGTAGCCGACTACACGGTGCAGGTGCAGCTGCCCCCGGGGTGGGAGGTGGTGGCCACCGGGGTGGAGGAAAAGCTGGGCCCGGGGGAGTTCAGCGTGCGGGGGGAGAACCTGCGGGAGTTCTTCTTCGTAGCCCTGCGGGGCTATCAGACTGCCAGCCAAACCTGGGGGGGAGTTGAGGTGGAGAGCTGGTTCCTGCCCTCACATCGGGAGGCCGGGAAGGCTGCCGCTCGGATCAGTGGGCAGGCGGTGGTACTTTACCAGGAGCTGTTCTGCCCTTATCCGTTCCCGGAGCTGGAGGTGGTGGAGGTGCCCCTCAAGGATGCGGCCGGGGTGGAGTACCCGGGGCTCATCCTGGGAGGGGAGTCTTACTATGCGCGCTACCCCGAGGGGGAGGAATTCTTCGCGGAAATCTTCGCCCACGAGGTGGCCCACCAGTGGTGGTACGCCCTGGTGGGCAACGACCAGGTGCAGGAACCGTGGCTGGACGAGGCACTGGCCACCTACTCCTCCGGATGCTACCTGGTGGCTCACGGGGGGGACTGGGAGGAGCTGATTCAGTGGTGGGAGTTGGCCTACGAGCGGGCAAGCCAGCACAACCCCGAGGCGATGATCTCCGACCCACTGGAAAAATTCCCCGCCGGGATTGGCTACGGGGGGATCGTCTACCGGGGCGGGGCGGTGTTTTTCCACGAGCTACGCCAGCTCATGGGGGACGAGCCGTTCTTCCGTGCCCTGAGGCGATATGCGGAAACCTACGCCTGGCAACTGGCTCGCGGAGAGGACCTGCTGGCCATTTTGCAGGAGGAGAGTCCGGTATCCTTAAGGGAACTTTGCTTGACCTGGCTGGGGGAAGGGAGCTATGCTGGAGCCGGGACGAAAGGGGGTGATGGGCGAAGGTAGACTCCCGGCAACCCGAAGGAATCAGGGCCAAGGAGGTGGAGGATGAGGAAGTTCTTGCTAGCCGGGTTGGCAGTGCTGTTGGGCCTGGGGGCAGCGGCTCAACAGGTGATCATCGTGGGCACCTCGGCGGACTGGCCTCCGTTCGAGTGGGTCGACGCCAACGGGAACTACGTGGGCTTCGACATGGACCTGATGCGGCTGATAGCCGCCCTGCACGGTTATCAGATCGAAATCCAGGACATCGGGTTCGACGCCCTCATCCCGGCCTTGGAGGCTGGGAGGATCGACATCGCAGCCGCGGGCATGACCATCACTGCCGAGCGGGCCGAGCGGGTGGACTTCTCAGCCCCCTATTGGTCCGCTGACCAGGGGGTGCTGGTCAAGGAAGACTCTGAGCTCAACCTGGCCACCGCTCTGTCGCTGGGCCACAAGGTGGGGGCCCAGCTGGGCACCACTCAGGCGGAGTGGCTGGAGGAGGCGGTGGCTGCCGGGGCCGACATTACGGTGGAGCTCTACGAGCGCAACGAGCTGGGGATCATGGACCTGGTTGCCGGCCGGATTGACGTGTTCGTGGCCGACACCCCAGTGGCCCGCACCTTCACCAAGCTGTATCCGGTGAAGATGATCGGCATCATCATCACCGGGGAGGAGCTGGGGTTTGCGGTCCAAAAGGGAGACCCCAAAGGGCTGCTGCCTTTGATCAACTCCGGCATCGCCCGGCTCAAGGAGCTGGGGGCGTGGGACTTCCTGGTGCAGGCGTATTTCGGGGGCGATCTGGAGAAGATCACCGCCTGCTACGCCGAGGCCCGGGGGCTGTTGGAGGCCGGAGACCTGGTGGGTTATGCCAGGACCTTGGCCGATTGCATGACCGAGTGAACCCGGGGTTGGGGGGCGGGGAAGGGGTGGTTCTCGCCCCCCAACCCTATATTTGGGGGGGAAGATAGAAGCCCTGGAAGTTCTGTGGAGCGCGCTTCCCCGGCTGCTCGCCGGGGTGCGGGTTACGGTGGAGCTGACCGCCCTGTTCCTGGGGGTGGGATTGGTGAGTGGGTTCCTGGTGGCCGTGGCGCAAGTGTACGGCCGGGGCCCACTGCGCTGGGGGGCCACCGTGTTCGAGCAGGTCTTCCGGGGGGTGCCGGCGCTGGTACTACTTTTTCTGCTCTACTTCGGGCTAACCGAGGTAGGGATCAGCCGCCTGGCAGCCGCGGTGCTGGCCTTGGGCCTTCGGTCCGGAGCTTACCAATCCCAGATCTTCCGGGGGGCCTTGTTGGCCGTGCCCACCGGTCAGCTCCTGGCCGCCCGGGCCTTGGGCATGACTGGCCTCCAGACCATCCGCCACGTCGTCCTCCCCCAAGCGGTCCGATTGGCCCTGCCTGGGTGGTCCAACGAGTATGCCATTGTCCTCAAGGACACCTCCTATGTGTTCGCCATCGGTCTTGTGGAATTGATGCGGGAGGGCACCTACATTGTGGCCCGCACCTTCGGCCGCTATAGCCTGGAGGTGTATCTGTTCGTGGCCTTGGTTTACCTCGTGCTCGTCTACGGGGGTAACCTGGCCTTGTCGCTCCTCGCGCGCCGGTTGGCCATCCCTGGCCAGGAAGCCCGGGCCGAGAGCTTGGAGAGGATGTGACCATGGCCCTGTTGGAAGTGAAAGACATCCACAAGCGCTACGGAACCGAACAGGTGCTCAAGGGGGTTTCCTTCCAGGTGGAGCGAGGGCAGACGGTGGTGGTGATCGGCCCCTCAGGGACAGGGAAGTCCACCTTGCTGCGCTGCATCAACCGGCTCACCGAGCCCGATCGGGGCCAGGTGTGGTTGGATGGGGTGGAAGTCACTTCCCCCAGGGCGGACATCAACCGCATCCGGGCCCAAATCGGGTTCGTATTCCAGGATTTCAACCTGTTCACCCACCTCACGGCATTGGACAACGTGCGGTTGGGGCTGGTGCGAGTGAAGCGCCTGCCCAGGGAGCAGGCCACCCGCCGGGCCCGGGAGGAGCTGGCCCGGGTGGGCCTGGCGGACAAGGAGAAAGCCTATCCGGCTCAGCTCTCAGGCGGCCAACAGCAGCGGGTGTCCATCGCCCGCGCCCTGGCAATGGACCCCAAATTGATCCTGTTCGATGAGCCAACCAGCGCCCTGGACCCTGAACTCATCGGGGAAGTGCTCCAGGTAATGGTGGAGCTGGCCCGGGAAGGGATGACCATGGTGGTGGTGACCCACGAGATGGGCTTCGCCCGATCGGTGGCGGATGAGATTATCTTCATGGAAGGCGGGGTGATAGTGGAGCACGGGCCGCCAGAACGGCTGTTTACCTCCCCCCAAGTGCCTCGCACCGCGGAATTTCTGAATAAGATCAGCGAGCTTTACGGAGAAACGTGAGCGACTTCCTCAACTTCGTAGCAGAACACTTGCCTCTCCTCCTCTCCGGACTGGGGGCCACAGTCACCCTCACCGTGGTGGCCATCTGGCTTGGCTTCGGCCTGGGGCTGAGCCTGGCATTGGTGCGCACTTACGCCATCGCCCCCCTGCGGGCACTGGCCCGCACTTACATCGCCCTGGTACGAGGCACTCCCCTCATCACCCAGCTGTTCGTGGTCTACCACGGGTTGCCACAGCTGGGGATCACCTTCACTCCGTTCACCGCCGCCATCGTTGGTCTCACCCTCAACTCTGCCGCCTATCAGGCGGAATACTTTCGGGGGGCCATCCTGGCAGTGCGGCGGGGGCAACTCATGGCCGCCCGGGCCTTGGGCATGACCAAGCTCCAGACGATCAGACATGTGGTGCTGCCCCAGATCATCAGGTTGGTAATCCCCTCATGGGCGAACGAGCTCGTCTATTTGATCAAGTATTCGTCGCTTGCTTCCCTGATTCAGGTTAGGGAACTTACATTTCAAGCCCGTCACATCGCATCGGAAACCTACCGCACTATGGAAATCTTCCTGGTAGCGGCAGCCATCTACCTGTCGTTGGTCCTGGTGGTCTCCTATGTCTTGCGGCGGGTAGAGCTGTGGGTGCGGATCCCCGGGTTGGGGGCTCCCGGTCGCTAGAGTTCCCCGGGAGGGGTGATCGGCCCGTCGAACCAGCTGCCCCCCAGCCGCCACAGGGCCTCCCGCCACGCCCCCACCTCCCCGGGCAAGAGGGGCTCCCCCACGTCGTAGCGCTGCTTGCGCTGAAGCTCCCCCAGCCGACGGCGGAGGTCGGAAAGCCGCGCCAGGAAGTCCGCCTCCAACCAGCTCCTCACCTCCCCCGAGGCCCGGCTCGCAACCAGCCGGAAGTGGGGGAGACACAGGCCGGCAGAACTTCGGTAGGCCGCCCGCCCCTCCTCCCCTACCAGGAACCTGGCCAGGACCCCGGCGTGGTGGGAAACGAGCCCCTCCCGGTAGCGGCAGGCGGGGCAGCCCTGGGCCGGCCCTGCTAGCCTCCTGGGCTTGACAAGCAGCGCCCCCACCACCGTCTCATACAGCCGGGCCACCGCCGCCGGGGTGAGCAGGGCCTGGCGCTCCACCAGTCCGGCCAAAAGGCGGGCGTGTTCCCGGCAAAATCCTCCCGTGCGGGCCAGCTCGCCGTGGGTGAGGGGGTCGCCGCTGAGCTCGTAGAGCAAAGTGGAAAGCCACCGCTCCTCCCCGATCCGGACCAGGCGGCACAGGGGACAGCCGGGGGCGGCCAGCGCCTCCCGCAGCCGGCGGGTGAGGAGGGGGGTGAGCCCCCGGCCGCTTCCCTTCCCCACCCTCACAGCAGCCACAGGGCGGTGGAGAAATAAACCAAAAGCCCGCTCACGTCCATGATGGTGGTGATGAGGGGGCTGCTCACCACCGCCGGATCCAACCTGAGCTTTGTGAGCAGGATAGGCAGCAGGCTCCCCACGAGGTTGGCCTGCAGGGCGATGAACACCACCGAGACCCCCACCACCAGGCTCACCCTGGGGTCCCCCTTCCACAGGAAGCTCCACAGGTACAAGATCCCCCCCAACGCCCCCCCCAACAGAAGCCCC
>DFNF01000045.1 GCA_002375935.1 Acetothermia bacterium UBA3574 | reverse complement strand
CACCTGGGGGCCAATGCCAACTTGCCCGCCGCCAAAAACCTGGTGGAAGAGGCCTTTCGCATCGCCCCCCAGCCCCCACCCCCTTCCCCTCTCGTCCTGGACCGCATCCCCCCTCCCTGAACTTTTCTGCACCCGGGAGACAGGCCCCCTCAGTGGACCCGGACCTCTCGCAGGTCCCCGATGACCAGGTCGGCCGCGGGGGCCAATTCTTCTTTCCCCTCGGCACCGGTGAGCACCCCCAGGTTGAGGCGGCAGCCAGCCGCCCGCCCCGCCTGTAAGTCCGCGGCCGTATCCCCCACCATCACCGCGTCCTGCGGGGACACCCCCAGGGCCCGGCAGGCCTGGATCACCCCCTCCGGATGTGGCTTGCGGGACCGGCAGCTGTCCGCCCCCACCACCACATCCACCAGCTCCCCCCAGCCCAGGGCGGCGAGGTGGGTGCGGGCAGGGCCGACTGCGTCGTGGGTCACCACCCCCACCTTCCCCCCGGCCCGCTTGATCCCGAGGAGCAATTCCCCCGCCCCCGGGGTGGGCCGCAGGTACTCCTGAAACGGAAATTCTTCGTCCACCTCCCGGAAGATGCGGGCAACGATCTCCGCCGCCTCCGCTATCCCCCAACTGGCCAGCTGGCCGCTCACCTGCGCCTCCACCTCCACCCGGGGGAGGAGGAGCAGGCCCCCGGGGAGTGGCTCTCCGGTCGCCGGGTCCACCCCCATCAGCCGCAGCAGGGCCCCTTCTTGCTGGGGGGAGAGCCTCAGCTGCTGGGCCAGCCTCCGCGCCCGCCACCTCATCACCTGGGGCCAGTGGGAGAAAGAGATCAGGGTGCCGTCTTTGTCGAACAGGAACGCCTGGGCCTGTTCCCGCTGGCCGGCCACCGAGAATTTCACCATGGCACGTCCTCCTGGGCCACAGTGGGGTCGGACTTCGCCCAGACCTCCAGCACCTTTTTGCCCACCTCTTCGGGGCTTAGACCCCCCACCTTCAGCCAGGTCACCCCGGCCTCGGCCCGGAAGAAAGCGAGCTGCCTTCTGGCATATGCCTTCGTGTTTCGCACGATCCTCTCCTTGGCCTCCTCCAGGGAGATCTCCCCCCGGAAGTAGCTGAAAAGTTCTTGGTAGCCGATGGTATGGGCGGCCGGGGCCTGCGGGGGCAGCCCAGCCTGCCACAGCCTGCGCGCCTCTTCCACCAAGCCGGCGGCGAACATGGCCTCCACCCGGGCCCGGATGCGCCGGTGGAGCTCGGCCCGGGGAAGGGTAAGGCCCACCTTCACCAGCGGCCAGGGGAACCCCTCTTCCCGCCCCCAGTGGGCGGACATGGGTTTCCCGGTGAGGAGGTAGACCTCCAGGGCCCGGATGAGCCGCACCCGATCGTGGGGATGGATCCGGGCGGCCGCCTGCGGGTCCACTTCCTGAAGGCGGCCTCTCAGCTCTTCTGGCGACAAGCGGGCGAGCCGGGCCCGCAGCCGGGGGTGGGCCGGGGGGCCAGGGAACAGCCCCCGGGTCAGGGCCCGCACATACAGCGTGCTCCCCCCCACCACGACCGCCCGCCGGCCCCGGGCGTGAATCTCCCCCACCAGCCGCTCACAGTCAGCCCGGAACCGGGCTGCATCGTAGCTCTCGGTGGGGTCCAATATCCCGATCAAGTGGTGCGGCACCCGGGCCAAAAGCTCCCCAGGGGGACGGGCGGTGCCGATTTCCAACCCTTGGTACACCGCCCGGGCGTCGGCGGAGATCACCTCGCCGCCCACCCGCTCGGCCACCCAGGCCCCCACCTCCGTCTTGCCCACTGCCGTGGGGCCCAGGATCAAAAGCACGCTCTTTTTTCGCTCTCCCACTTCCCCCGCTCCCTGGCTCCCACAGTTCCTTCGTCCGGGCCCCGGAAAATCAGCCCAAGGTCACGTCCAGGAAGAGCATCACCAGCGCCCCCAGGATGAGGCCCCAGGTGGCCGGGCGTTCGTGCCCCTGGCGGTGGGTTTCCGGGACGATTTCATCCGAGATCACGTAGAGCATGGCCCCGGCGGCGAAACCCATGGCGTAGGGGAGCAAGGGCCGGGCCAGGCTCACTGCCCACGCCCCCACCACTGCCAGGGGGATCTCCACCAAGCCCGCGCGTACGCCCACCACGCTGGCGTAAAAGTAGGCCCCCATCCCGGCCCCCAGCGCGGACACGGCCACCGCCAACCCCTCGGGGAGGTTTTGGAGGCCGATGGCCAACATCAGGCTCACCGCTTCGGCGGGCTCTCCGGCGCCGAACCCCACCCCCACTGCCAGCCCCTCGGGCATGTTGTGGAGGGTGATGGCCAGGATGAAGAGCCACACCGCCCGCACCCGCTCAGTAGGGTGCCCCTCCCGCCCCCGGAGTGGGTGTTGGTGGGGGACCAGGTGGTCGGCGAGGTCCAAGGCCACCGCCCCCAAGGCCAACCCCACCATCACCGGCCAGATCCCCCCGGCCTCGATCCCCGGCAGGATGAGGCTGGTGAAGCTGGCGGTGAGCATCACCCCGGCGGCGAATCCAAGGGAGGTGTCCAGGAACCGCTGGCTGGGGTGGCGCCAAACCAAAACCGCCAGCGCCCCCACGGTGTTGAAGGCGGTGATCACCACCCCCCCGATCAGGCCTTGCAGCACCAGGCTATGACCGGATATCCAGTTCAGGAAGGTTTCCAATGGCTCCTCCTTTCCCCGGCCCATTCTAAGCCCAACCCAGGACCGGGGAGTCAGCCGGGGCCAAGCGGGTCTCCCGGCCCGCTTCCCGCTGGAGCTCTGGAGAGGAAAAAACTCAGCTCGCTTGGCCGGAGAACTGGAGCTGCCACAGGGCCCAGAAAAGACCCTTTTTGGCGAGCAACTCCTCCACCGGGCCCTCCTCCACCAGCCTCCCTTCCGAGAGCACCAACACCCGGTCGGCGTTGCGGATGGTGGACAGCCGGTGGGCAATGGCCAGGGCGGTGCGGCCGGCCATGAGCTGTTCCAGGGCCCGTTGCACTTGGTCCTCGGTGTGGGAGTCCACGCTGGCGGTGGCCTCGTCCAACACGATCAGCTTGGGCTCGGCTGCCACTGCCCGGGCGATGGACAGAAGCTGGCGCTCCCCCAGCGACAGCCTCCCCCCTCGCTCTCGCACGTCGGTGGCATATCCCTCCGGCAGCCTCTCCACCAACTGATGGACCCCGGTGGCCTGGGCCGCGGACTTCACCCCTTCCCCGTCCAGCCGCTCGTCCCACAGGCGGATGTTCTCCGCCACGTCCCCGGAGAACAGGAATGCATCCTGGGGCACCACCGCCAGGTGGCGACGCAGGGAGGTGAGGTCCAGCTCCCGGATGTCCACTCCATCGATCAGGATTCGGCCCCGCTGGGGGCGGTAGAGACCCAGAAGCAGGTTCACGATGGTGGTCTTGCCCGAGCCGGTGGGGCCCACCAGTGCCACCCGCTCCCCCGGGGCCACTCGGAACGAGATCCCCTTCAGAACCCAATCCTCGTCCCGATAGGCAAACCACACGTCCTGGAACTCGATCTCCCCGCGCAGCACCGTCACCTGGCGCTTTCCAGAAGGCTCCTTGGGCTCGTCCAGGAGTTGGAAGATGCGCTCGGAGGCGGCCATGGCCGACTGGAGGATGTTGTACTTGTCCGACAGGTCCGAGATGGGCTGGAACAGCATCCGCACGTAGCTGGTGAAGGCCACCAGTGCCCCCAGGGTGAACACCCCGCCCAGCACCCCCCGGCCCCCGTACCAGATCAACAGCGCCAAAGCCAGGGTGCGCATCACCGACACCGCCGGGCCGAACACCCCGTAGACGAGCACCGAGCGCATTTGGGCCCGGAAGTAGCCCTGGTTGATCTCCTGGAACCGCTGGAAGCTCCGTAGCTCTTGGCGGAAGAGCTGGATGATGGCCATACCGGAGATGGCCTCGGCCAGGTAGGCATTGAGGCGGGCCAGCTTCCTGCGGGCCTCCCGGTAGGCGGCCCGGGCCCGGGTGCGGAACCAGAAGGTGAGCCCTAGAAGCGGCGGCCCGAAGGCGAGCAGCAGCAACGTCAGCCGCCCATTGAGGCGGAACATGATGGCCAGCACCCCCACCATCATCAGGACATCTTGCACCAGGTACACCACCACCTGGGTGTACATCTCGTTGATGGCGGCCACGTCGTTGGTGGCCCGGGTCACCAGCCGCCCCACCGGTTGCCGGTCCAAAAAGCTCATGGGCAGGCGCAGAACGTGGCGGAAGATGGCCCGGCGCATGTCGAACATGATCCGCTGGCCGGCGTACTGGAGGAGGTAAACCTGCCCGTAGGAGAGCAGGAACCGCAGGAGGAGGAGTGCCAGCAGGCCCAGCACAAGAAGCAACAGTGTCCTCACCGCCGGGGCCTTGAGTGTCAGGAGGTCTCCAGGGGGCAGGCCCCCAAGCTCCTGGGCGGAGATGAGGTAGCCGGTGGGGAGCTGAGAGAACTGGTCTGGATGGCGGGCGGCTACCTCCGCCCGCGGGTCATCCCGGGGGATGAAGAAGAACCCGCCTTCCACCGCCCCGGCGGCCTCCAACTCCTCCCGCAGGGGAGGGGGAAGCTCCCCGGCGCGGACCAGGTACCGTCCCGGCTCCAAGGGGATGGCGTTGGGGATGGGCGGGGCCGGGGCGTGCACCGCCAAGTAGGGTGGGGTGAGGGCGGAGTCGATGGCCAGCTTGGTGATGTAGGGCAGGGAGATCTCCAGGACGGTGATCCCTCCGGCCAGGAGGAAGGCGGCCAAAAACAGGCGCCAATAGGGTTTTAGGTACCGGAGCATGCGGCGCAGGAGCCGCACGTCCAACGCCTTGCCTAGGCGGTCCTCTTCCAGGAAGTCTCCTGCGGAATGATGATGGGGCATCTCAGCTCACCAACGCTTGTTGGAGTTCGTGGAGGCGAGCGTAGAGCCCACCTTGGGCCACCAACCGGCGGTGGTCGCCCTGCTCCACGATCTGCCCGTCCTGGAGCACGATGATCCAGTCCGCCCCCCTCACGGCGGAGATGCGGTGGGCCACCACGATGGCGGTGCGGCGGGCCAGCACCCCCTGCAGGTGCCCCAGGATCTCCTCCTCCACCTTGGCGTCCACCGAGGACAGGACGTCGTCTAGGATCAGGATGGGGGGGTCAAGGAGCAGGGCGCGGGCAATCCCCACCCGCTGGCGCTGTCCCCCCGAGAGGGCGATCCCCCGCTCCCCCACCAGGGTGTCCAGGCCGTCGGGGAAGGAGGCGATCTCATCGGCCAGGCCGGCCAGGCGGGCCGCCTCCCAGATCTCCTCCTCGCTGGCCTCCGGCCGTCCGAAGGCGATGTTCTCCCGCAAGGTGGCGGAGAACAGGAACACGTCTTGGGGTACCATGCCGATGGCCCCCCGCAGCCTCTCCAGCTCCAGCTCCCGGACGTCGGTGCCGCCCAACAGGAGGGTCCCCGGCGGCGGGTCGTAGAGCCGGGGTATCAACCGCACCAAGGTGGACTTGCCACTTCCGGTGAGCCCCACCACCCCCAAGGTCATTCCCTGCTCCACCCGCACCGAGATCTCCCGGAGCACGGGGCGGCTTTCCCCGGGGTAGGAGAAGGTGAGGTTTCTGAACTCGATGCTGTGGGAGCGGGGGAACGGTTTGGGCTTGGGGGGGCTTGTGATGTCCGGTTGGGCGGCGAACAACTTTTGGATGCGGTCCATGGAGGCGGCTCCCCGCTGGAGCAGGTTCACGATCCAGCCCAGGGCCATCATGGGCCAGATGAGCATCCCCAGATAGCTGGTGAAGGCCACGAAGTCGCCCAGGGAGATGTCCAAGGTGAGCACGGCCCGGCCGCCGAACCAGAGCACGATCCCGGTGCCCAGACCGGCCAGGAGCCCGATCAGGGGGCGGAACACCCCCCACACCCGGACCAGGGCCATGTTGAGCCGGATGTAGTCTTGGTTGTCCCTGGCGAATACCCGCCCCATCCCCTCCTCGCGGGCGAACGCCCTCAGGATCCGAATCCCAGAGAGGGCTTCCCGCACCCGTTCCGTGAGCCGGGCGAACGAGGCCTGCACCGCCTCGAACCGACGGTGGATCAGGCGCCCGAATCCCAGCACCACCAGGGTGATCAGGGGCAAGGGGGCGAAGGCGAGCAGGGTGAGCCTGGGGGAGATGCTGATCATGGCCGCCAGGGCGAACGAGACCATGATGACCGTGTCCGCCGCCAACAGCACCCCCATGCCGCAGGCCCGCCGCACCGCCTCCAGGTCGTTGGTGGCGTGGGCCATGAGGTCGCCGGTGGAGTGCTGGGCGTAGAAGGCCGGGGAGAGGGTCAACAGGTGGGAGAAGAGTCGGTTTCTGAGGTCGCGTTCGATGCGGCGGCCGGCGCCAAACAAGAACAGCCGCCACAGGAAGCGAAACACCAACACTACCCCGGCGATGCCCACCAGGTAGCTGGCGTAGCGGGGGAGGTGGGCCCCGATCCCCGCCACCAGGTCGTCCACTGCCGCCCTGACGATGAGGGGGAGCGCCAGTTGGGCGGCGTCCACCGCCAACAGCGCCAGCACCCCGAACAGGAGCCACAGGCGGTAGCGCCACAGTTCCCTCAGGATCCCCCGCATGGCAAGCCTGCATTATAACCGGCTTCCGAGATTTTTAAGCACTTCCGGAAAGTGCCTCATGGCGATATTCCCCTAAAACAAGGAAAAGATAAGAAACGGGGCTCGGGGCAATGCCCGCACTCAGATCCCAGGGCGGTTCTTCTAAAGGGCCCCTGAGACCGTGAAGAGAATCGTGATTGGGACTGGCAAGAGGGGAACGAGAACCTGCTTATAAAGAAAACTACGTGGTTTTGAAGAAATACGGGAAGAAAGCTGCCACGCCGCCGTGACACACCAACCGGCCCGGGACCTTCCCTGGGGTGAGAACCCACTTGGCGGCGGGGAGAAATCTCCAGGCTCGGGGTATCATGAGCCGTCTGTGGCAGTAAAAAACTTGCCCAACCGGGCTCAGGTGGGGATGAGGGGCTCAGCTGACGATGAGCGGGAGAGCGCCTTCCCCGGGCTGTCTTGCGAAGTAAGCACGTGAGCGAGAGGTGTTTTAGGAGGCAGAGATGAAGGAAGTCGTGTTGGGGCTGATAGGGGCAGGGAGGATCGGGAGGCTGCACGCCGAGAACTTGACCCGGCACGTGCCCGGGGCACGCCTCAAAGGGGTGAGCGACCTGGTGGGGGAGGCGGCCACCCGCTGTGCGCGAGATTTCGGCATCCCCCAGGTGTACGAGACCCCCGAGGCGCTGCTTTCCGATCCGGAGATCGAGGCGGTGCTGATCTGCACCAGCACCCACACCCACGCCCAGCTGGTCTGTCAGGCGGCCGCAGCCGGCAAGCACGTCTTCTGCGAGAAACCGTTGGCCCTGGACCTGGCGCACATCGGGGAGGCGTTGGCCGCGGTGGAGGAGGCCGGGGTGCTCCTGCAGGTTGGCTTCCACCGTAGGTTCGACCCCAACTTCCGGCGCCTCAAGGAGCTTTTGGACAAAGGGGAGATCGGGACACCCTGGCTTTTGAAGATCACCAGCTACGACCCTGAGCCCCCGCCGCCGGCCTACGTGCGCGTCTCCGGGGGCATCTTCCTGGACATGACCATCCACGACTTCGACATGGCCCGGTTCCTGCTGGGGGAGGTGGACGAGGTGCTGGCAGTGGGGGCGGTGTTGGTGGACCCCGAGATCGGGGCGGCCGGGGACGTGGACACCGCGGTGGTGACCCTCAAGTTCGTCACCGGTGCCCTGGGGGTGATCACCAACTCCCGCCGGGCCGTCTACGGACACGACCAGCGGATCGAGGTGTTGGGGGAGCGGGGGGGATTGTGGGCCGAGAACCCCCTACCAGACACCGCGACCGTGGCCGACAAACAAGGCTATCGCACCTCCCCCTTGCATCACTTCTTCGTGGAGCGCTACCGGGAGGCGTACATCGCCGAGCTGCGAGCATTCGTGGACGCGCTGCGGCAGGGGACGGAGTCGCCGGTGAGCGGGCTCGACGGAAAGATCCCGGTGGTGATGGGGTATGCGGCCAAGCGATCGCTGGCGGAGCGGCGCCCGGTGGCTCTGTCCGAGATAGACCCCACCCTGGCCGGGCCCCAGCGCTGAGTGCTCGCCCGGCTAGCCAGCCCCGAGGCGAGGGCGCATCATCGGCGTGAGATGGCCGCTCGGGTCTTGGTGGGGATGTCCGGGGGGGTGGATTCCACCGTCTGTGCTTGGCTGTTGCTCCAGGCCGGCTACCGGGTGGAAGGGGTCACCCTGTGGCTGTGGGACCCGAAGGCGGAGAAGGAAAACGCCTGCTGCTCCGTGAATTTGGCCCAGCTCGCCGCCCACGAGCTGGGCATCCCCCACTCCACGGTGTTCGCCCACCACGAGTTCAGCCGGCTGGTGATCGAGCCCACCTTGGCGGCCTACCGGGCGGGGATCACCCCCAACCCCTGCGTGTGGTGCAACAGCCGGGTGCGGTTTTCCCTGTTGGCGGCGGAGGCGGATCGGCGGGGGATCGAGTGGGTGGCCACCGGGCACCACGCCCGGCTGCGGCGGGAAGGGGACAAGGTGCTGCTCCTGGCGGGCCGCGACCCTGACAAGGATCAATCCTATTTTCTGTACGCCCTCTCCCAAGCGGAGCTGGCCCGGGCCATCTTCCCGGTGGGGGAGCTCACCAAGCCTGAGATCAAGGACATCGCCCGCCGGCTGAACCTCACCGCGGCCCGACTGCCAGAATCCCAAGACCTGTGTTTCTCCCTGCCGGAAGTGGACCGGCCTGGCCCCATCTTGGACCTCGGGGGGCGCCGGTTGGGCACCCATCGCGGGCTCTCGCGGTACACGGTGGGGCAGCGGCGGGGCCTGGGCCTGTCCGCCCCGGAGCCGCTGTACGTGGTGGAGCTCCGTCCGGAGGAGAACGCGGTGGTGGTGGGGCCGGAGGCCGCCCTGTACCGCCGGGCCCTGCTGGTGCGGCAGCTCCACTGGACGAGCGGCTTTCCCGGGGCCGAGTTCTCCTGCCAGGTGAAGATCCGCTACCGCAGCCCGGCGGTGCCAGCCCGGGTGCGGGTGGATGGCGACGCTGCACAGGTGGAGTTCGCGGCCCCGCAGCGGGCGGTAACCCCGGGACAGGCGGCGGTCTTCTATGACGGGGAGGTGGTGTTGGGCGGGGGGGTGATCAGTCGCGCCTTAGGGCAGGCGGCTTGAGAAGCCGGCGTCTTTTGCCCCCACCCGGGTCCGGAGCTGTCCGCAGGCGGCCCGGATCCTCACCCCCCGGGACCGCCGCACCGTCACGTCCACCCCCCACCGCAGCAATTCCTCCCGAAACGCCTCCACGCGCCGGGGGGGAGGGCGGTGGAAGGGCAGCCCCGGGGCTGGGTTGAACGGGATCAGGTTCACGTGGGCCAACCGTCCCCGGAGTAGCTTCCCCAGCTCTCGTGCCTCCCGCAGGCCGTCGTTAACCCCCCTGAGGAGCACGTACTCGTAGGTCACCCGCCGGCCGGTGGCCGCCGCATACTCATCCGCCGCCTCCACCACCTCCCTCACTCCCCACTGCTTGCCCCAGGGCACCAGCTTCCGGCGCAGCTCGTCCCGGGGGGCGTGCAGGGAAATGGCCAGGTTGAGGGGCAACCCTTCGCGGGCCAATTTGCGGATTCCAGGCACCACCCCCACCGTGGACAGGGTCATCTTCCGCCCCCCCAGGGCGAAGCCCTGGGGGTGATGGAGGTTGTGCAGGGCCCGCAGGGTGGCCTGGTAGTTGAGCAGGGGCTCGCCCATCCCCATCACCACCACGTGGGTGACCCGCTCCCCCCCAGAGGCGAGTCGGCGGGCGAAGTGGAGCACCTGGGCAGCGATCTCGCCGGGGGTGAGATTGCGCACGAACCCCATCTGTCCGGTGGCGCAGAACCGGCAGCCCACCGGACATCCGACCTGGGTGGACACGCACACCGTGCGTCGGCCCTCGTCCCGGATGAGCACCGCTTCGATCTTCTCCCCATCCAGGAGGGAGAGGAGGACCTTCTCGGTGCCCTCCTCTGCGTCCAGTTGCACCGCCCCTGGGCGAGCGACTTCCAGCTGAAATTCGCAAGCCAACCTCTCCCTCAAGGCACTGGGGAGGTCGGTCATCTCCTGGAAGCTGGTGGCCCATTTCCTCCACAGCCACTGCCAGAGCTGGCGGGCCCGATAGGGAGGTTCCCCCCACCCCGTGAGCAGGGCCGCTAGCTCCTGGAAGGAGAGATCCAAGATCCGGACTCGACTCATAACCCACCCCTGCTCCCCGATCGGTTTCGCCCTCCCCGGGCGGTCAGCCCAGCAGCTCCGGCCAGGGCAGGGGGCGGGAGCGACCCGGCTGGGGGACCAGGTGCAGGAAAAACTCCACGTTTCCCGCCGGCCCCAACAGGGGCGAGCGCACCGCCCCCACCACCGACCAGCCCAGTTCCCCCTCCACAAATCTCACCAAGCCCGTCAGCACTTCCCGGTGCACCTCCGGGTCCCGCACCACCCCGCCCCGGCCTACCTTCTCCCGGCCCGCCTCGAACTGGGGTTTGACCAGCGCCACCACTTCCCCGGTGGGCTTCAGCACCCTGCCCACTGGGGGCAGCACCAGCCGCAGGGAGATGAAGGACACGTCCACGGTGACGAGATCCACTTGCTCGCCGATGTCTTGGAAGCGGAGGTGGCGGGCGTTGATCCCTTCCCGCACCACCACCCGGGGATCGCGTCTCAACTTCCAATGGAGGAGCCCCTTGCCCACGTCCAGGGCGTAGACCCGCCGCGCTCCAGCTTGCAGCAGACAGTCGGTGAACCCGCCGGTGGAAGCCCCTACGTCCAAGCACACTTTCCCCGCCGGGGATACCCCCAGGGCCTTCAGGGCACCGGCCAACTTCTCCCCCCCGCGGGACACGTACCGCGGGCCCGCCTTCACCCGGACCTCGGCGTCCGGGGGCACGGGGGCCGCGGGTTTATCCACCAGTTGACCATCTACCAGGACCCGCCCAGCCCTGATCAGGGCCTGGGCCTTTGCCCTGGACTCCGCCAGGCCCCGGGCCACCAGCAGCTGATCCAGTCTCTCCTTTCCCCTCACACCCGGGTGCCCCCGGCCACCTCCTGGTAGGCCTCCAGTCCAGCCCGCAGCGCCCGGCAGGCCCTCCGCAGGTCTTCCTCCTTTAGCACGTAGGCGATCCTGGCCTCGTCCCGTCCCAAGCCGGGGCTCTTGTAGAACCCCTCCCCGGGGGCCAGCATCACCGTCTCCTCCCCGGGGAAGTCGGTGAGCAAATAGCGGATGAAGTCCTCGGCATCCTGGACCGGGAGGCCCAGCATCATATAGAAGGCCCCCTCTGGTTTCCGACACACCACCCCCGGGATCTGGGAGAGTTCCTCCCACAGTACCTCCCGCCGGGCCCGGTACTCGTCCACCATCCGGCGGAGGATCTCCTGGTGCCGGGGGTGGGCCATGAAGGCCACCAGCCCCAGCTGTTCCAGGGTGGGTGGGGAGAGTCGGGCCATGGCGCAGCGGCGGGCGGCGTCCATGACCTGGGGGTTACGACAGGCCAGCGCTCCCACCCGCGCCCCACAGGCCGACAGCCGCTTGGAGATGGAGTCCACCATGATGGCGTGGGAGCTCAGTTCCGGGAAGGAGAGCACGCTTAGGTGTTCCCCCTGGTAGACGAACTCCCGGTACACCTCGTCGGCGATCAGGAAGAGGTCGTGTTCCAAGGCCAGCTGGGCCAGCATCTCCAGCTCCTGGCGCCGGTACACCACCCCGGTGGGGTTGCCGGGGTTGGAGAACAGGATGGCGCGGGTGCGGGGGGTGATGAGGCGCTCGATTTCCCGCCGAGGGGGCAAGTGAAACCCCTCCTCCCGGTGGGTGGTGATGGGCACCAGTTCCACCTCCGACAGGCGGGCGAAGCCGTTGTAATTGGGATAGAAGGGCTCTGGCACCAGCACCTCGTCCCCGGGGTCACAGGTGACGTTGAGGGAAAACAGCACCGCCTCCGACCCCCCGGTGGTCACCAAGAGCTCGTCCGGGGCCAGGGTGATCCCCCACTCGGCGTAGTAAGCCTGCAAGGCTTGGATGGCCTCGGGCAGGCCGGAGGAAGGGGAGTAGGCGAGCACTTCCAGCTTGGCTTGGCGGATGCCGGCCAGGAACTCCTCCGGGGTGGGGATGTCCGGCTGGCCGATGTTCAAGTGATATACCTTTTTGCCCCGTCGCTTGGCCTCCGCGGCCAACGGGTACAGCCGGCGGATGGGAGAGGCCGGGGCGGTGGCGCTCCTACGGGATGGACTAGGCATGGCTCAGGACCCACACCTCCTTTTCTTTGGGCAGCGTCTCTGGTTTCAGTTCCACTTCCGAGGTCTCCAATTTGCGAACCGGGATTTTGACTTCGGCCAAAAAGTCGTCCACCGGGGCGATGGGCCAATCCTTGATGAGTTCGGTCTTCACGTGCATGGGGATCACCACCCGCAAGTTGGGCAGCATACGCACGACTTCCCAAGCCTCGTGGGGGCCGATGGTGAAGTGTCCCCCCACCGGGAGCAGGGCCACCTCCACCTCGGCCAGGGGTTTCTGCTGCTCGGCGTTGAGCACGTGGCCCAGGTCGCCGAAGTGGGCCAGGGTGATCCCATCCACCTGGAAGCGGAAGATCACGTTGCGGCCCCGGTCTCGGCCTCCCTTCTGGTCGTGGAAGGAGGGGACGCCCCAAAACGAGATCCCCCGCACCGAATGCTGGCCCAGCCCCCGTACCACCTCCGGGTTGCCCCGCACCCGGTCCACCGCACTGTGGTCGAAGTGGTCGTGGGACACGGTGACTATGTGGACCTCTTGTTCGGGGAACGGGTAGGGCACCGACTCGTCGAACGGGTCGGTGAGGATGACGGTGCCGTCTGAAGCCTGGATGAGGAAGCAAGCATGCCCGATCCACTTAAGCTTCAAGGTCATCACCTCCGGTTTGGGGATACTCTACCCGGCGGTTCCGGGGCTGCCAACCTGGCTGGAGGGTCAACGGCCCAGGAGGCCCAGGAGCCGCAGGGCCCCTCCGGCCACTGCCCCGTACAGCCCCAGGAGCAGGAGCCCGGCCAGCGTGCTCACCGAGGTCCACACCCCGTCCCGGTAGAGCACCCCCAGGCCCAGGAGGAGCGCCACCGCCCCGGGCAGGGTGTTCGTCCCCGGGATGGGGATCATCATCAGCGCCCCCATGGCGCAGGCCATTGCCCCGGCAGGGAGCCGCAACGGGCCCTGGGGGCTGGGGGGGCGCTCGCGAAACAGCAGTTCCAACCAAGCCAGGAGCCGGAACCCCCAGAAAGTGGGTGCCAGCCGGGGGAGGCGGGCAGAGAGGAGCCTTCGGGGGAGGGGGGGCGTGCCCCGTCCCCGCACCAGCCCCACCCCTAGGGCGAAGATGCCGATCCCGAAAGGGATGGAGTAGCCGGCTGCCGGCAAGGGGAGCGCGGCGGGGAACGCCAGCAGCGCCAACAGGGCCCCGTACCCACGCTCCCCCAGTGCCTTTTGTACTTCTCCCACCGTGGCCGGCTCCTCCCGCGCCAGCAGGGCCCGCAGCAGCTGGGCCAAAGGTTCAGCCATAGCCCAGCAGCCCCCACCACAGCCGGCCCACCAGGGCGGTCAGCCCCACCGTGACCAGGGTGATCGCCCCCCCGGCTAGCAACATGTCCCGCACCTTGATGCCCCCCTGGCCGTAAGCGATGGCGTTGGGGGGCGTGCTCACCGGCAAGGCCATGGCCAACGAGGCGGCCACTCCCACCCCGATCACCAGCAGCGCCTCCAGGCCCATCTGGGCCCCTACCCGCCCCACCACCGGGATCAACAGGGCGGCGGTGGCGGTGTTGCTCATGAAGGTAGTGAGCAGGGCGGTGAGGGCGAGGAAGACCAGCAGCACCGAGGTGGGCGGGAGCCCTCCCACTGCCAACCGGCCCACGATGTACTCGCTGAGGCCGGATTCCTGCATCCCCACCCCCAGGGCCAGGCCACCCCCGATCAGCACCAGCACCTCCCACCGGATGTCCCGGAACTCCTTCACCCCCAGCAGGCCGCTCCCCAAGAGCAGCACCACCGGCAGCAGGGCGACGATGCTGTCGGGGACCCCGTGCACCCGGCTGGTGAGCCAAAGCAGGATGGTCAGCGCCCCGATCCCCAGCACTGCCCATTCCCGTCGGGATAGCTTCCCCCGCTGGGCGATCTCCACCTGAAGAGCGGCGATGCGGGGGCGGTACAGGCCGTACACCACCCCCCCGATGACGGCCAGATACAGGAGCTGGAGTGGGACGGCGATTGACATCCAGTCCGCGAAGCTGATCTTGGTGCCCTGGTCCAGGAGGTAGCTGATGGCCATGGGGTTGGGGGTGCTGCCCACCGGGGTGCCGATGCCCCCCACGTTGGCCGAAAAGGGGATGGCCAAAAGCAGCCCTTTTTTGAAGGGTTCCCCGGGGGGGAGGGAAGCGGCGATGGGGGCCACGATGGCCACCATGATGGCGGTGGTGGCGGTGTTGGAAAGCCAGAGCGAGAGGAAGGCGGTG
Source organism: Acetothermia bacterium UBA3574 (assembly GCA_002375935.1). Lineage (GTDB taxonomy): Bacteria > Bipolaricaulota > Bipolaricaulia > Bipolaricaulales > Bipolaricaulaceae > DFNF01. The sequence goes on along the minus strand of DFNF01000045.1, from coordinate 3,115 downwards.
GTGCCCATCACCCCCAGCAGCACCTGCCAGGGCCGGGCCCCCACCCGGGACATGATCCCCCGGGCGATCCTCAGGTCCAGCCCGTACTTGCTCACCGCGGCGGAGAGCAGGCAACCGCCCAGCAGGAGCGCCACCACTGGGTGGAAGAAGGGGGCCAGGGCAGCCTTCTGATCCAACACCCCGGAGATCACCAGCAAAACAGGTACTCCCAGGGCCACAATGTAGATGGGCACTGCCTCGGTGAGCCACAACCAGGCCACCGTCACGAAGATGGTGAGCATCCGCCGGGCCGGTTCTGCCAACTCCGCCGGCGCCCCCAGGTAGACCGTAGCGGCCAGGAGGACGGCCAAGGCCAGCTTCCCCCCAAGCAAAACGTGTCTCACCGGAAACCGTCCTGGCGAGGAGCCCGCATCAGCGAATCGGTGGGGGATTACTCCAGGCTGATCTCCACTTGATTTTTAGCCTTGAGGGTGTTGCCCACCAGGCACCCCTCCATGAACGCCAGCGCCTTGGCCTGTTTTTCCTGTGGGAGGTGGGGGAATTTCACCCGCACCCGGAAGTTCTCAAGACGCATGGGGGAACTGGCGGTCTCGGCCTCCGCCACGGTGGTGATCCCCTCAGGGGAAATGCCCTCCCGCTGGGCGAACATGGCGGCGAACATCCCCGAGCAAGCGGCCAGGGCGGCCAGCAAGAGTTCCGGTGGGGTAGGTCCCTGGTCCTCGCCCCCTTTCTCCGGGGGCAGGTCGCTTATCAGCTTGTGTCCCCGCACCTCGAGCGAGAACGCCAACCCCTGACTCCAAGTCGCAGTGACCCGTGTTGCCATTTTGCTCTCCTTTCTGGCGCCTAAACGGCGCCTTTCCCCGCCGCCTCCTTTGGGGAGGCCGGCGGGCCCTGGGGATCGGGGTTTACTCCAAGCCCACCCGGGCTCGGACCTGCTGCATCACCTCCCGGGCGATCTTCCTCGCCCTCTCCGCCCCGGCGGCCAAGAGTTCGTCGATCTCCCCCCGGGCGGCGAGCTCCGCCCGTCGCTCCCGGATCGGCGCCAAAGCCCGCATCAGGTGCTCGTAGAGCACCTCCTTGAGGTGCTTGTAAAGGAGCTTCCCTTCTTTGTGTTGCTGCCGCAGCTCCGCCACCAGCTCGCCCGGCGCCACCAGCTCCAAGATCTCAAATAGATTGGCCACCCCAGGGGACATCTCCTGCCCAGGTTTGAGCCCGACATCGGTGACCGCGGAGCGGATCTTCTTTTTGATGGACTCCTCCGGCTCCATCAGCCCCACGTAGTGCTCCGGGCCGTAGGACTTGCTCATCTTGCGGGTGGGGTCGGCCAGGGACATGATGCGCGCACCCTTGCCCAGGATGGGCTGGGGCTCGGGGAAGAGTTCCCCAAACCGGTAGTTGAACCTCCTGGCTATCCGGCGGCACAGTTCCAGGTGTTGCAGCTGGTCCTCCCCCACCGGGACGTGATCGGCCAAGTAGAGCAGGATGTCCGCCGCCTGGAGGACCGGATAATAAAAAAGCCCGCCGTTTACGAACTCCTGTTCGGCCGCCTTCTGCTTGAACTGGGTCATCCTGGTCAGGTCCCCGTAAGAGGTCACGCAGCCCAGGATCCAGGCCAGTTCAGTGTGCTCCGGCACCGCAGACTGAAAGAACAGGATCGTCTTCTCCGGGTCGATGCCACAGGCGATGAGGTCCAGGGCCAGCTCCCGGCGAGCCTGGCGCAGTTCTGCCGGGTCGGTGTCCTCGTTGGTCAGGGCGTGGTAGTCCACGATGCAGTACACACACTCGTTTCCCTCCTGCAGCTGGACCCACTGGCGGATGGCCCCGAAATAGTTCCCCAGGTGCAACGTCCCGGTAGGTTGGATCCCCGAGAAGATACGCACCGTTTCACCTCCTCACTCGGTGGAGGCAGTATAGGGAGAGGGGGGTGCCGGCTCAAGGGAACCTGAAACAGGTGGAGTCTGTATAATGCTGGGACGTGTTTGAGGAAGGGAGTTGGGATGGGCTGCGGCCCGGGGGGAGCCGCCCGGGGCAGCGGCCCAGGGTGAAGGGAGGTGTGATGAAGGGGAAGTTGGCGGCAGCGCTGGTGGTGGCGATGGCCTTGGCGGCGGGGGGATGTGGGCTCTTCCGGTCTCCTCCTGCCTTGGGGCCTGGCACCATCGACACCCCGGCCCAGGCGCGGGACGCGGCCATCGCGTACTTGAACGCGATCGAGGAGGCAGGCATTCCCACCGATGTCGAGTGGGCCGAGGAGAACATCACCCCGGAGGGACTAGTAGGTGTCTCCATCTTCCGCTACACCGTGGCCGGCCCCTCCACCATGGAGTGGCAGATCATCGTTCGCTTCCCCATTGTGCCCCAGCCCACCTATGAGGTGGAGGTGCTGAACATCGCCACCGGGGCCTATTGGCAAGTGGTGGTGAGCTACGAAGGGGGGGTGGAGCCGGTGCCCTTCGTGACCTTGCGCGGGGAAGTGGTGGTGGAGGCCGAGGGCACCCGGAGTGAATCCTGGGGCCTGTTGGTGTTGGAGGGGCCGCCCCAGTATGTGGGGGAGGAGGTGGGGTTGGGTAATTACACCGAGTACAAGCCGGAACTGGAAGATTTCTTGGGCCTGCGCATGAAGGCGGTGGTGAACAAGGTCTGCCCCAGCTTCGACCCAGCCTCGAGCTGCTGTGCCTCGGCGTTTGCGTTCTGTGCCCCGGTGGTGATCGAGCTGGAGCCTGACATCGAAGACGGCGGCTGAAAACCCTGAGTTGGGGGCCGGGCTCCCCGGCCCCCTCTTTTATATGGGGACTGGAACTTGCCTGGGACCAGAAGATGGGTTCAGCCCTTGATTCTGATTTAGTGAGAAAATTTCCGAGTGCCAGTGGTCTGGGGAGTGAGTTCGGTATGAGGCCTGCTATTTTTTAGTCCCAACCTGGCCCCAACCTGCTGCCACACGCTGGGACGCTGTCCTCCCCAGCCACGGAGCAGATGTCCTCCGCCATTTTCCGCCATGTTCTCTCTCTGTTTTCCGTATTCTTTCCTCTTGGCAAAGCTTCTCTTTTCCGCTAAGATATGTTGGGTGATTGGGATGGGCAGTGGGTGGGCCAAAGGCAAGGCCCGGCTCAGCGCCGGG
>DFNF01000079.1:1636-53589 GCA_002375935.1 Acetothermia bacterium UBA3574 | reverse complement strand
GGGGCTGATGGGGTTGGGTGGGGGCCTGTTGGGGTTGGGGGTCGGGTTGGGCTTGGCCCACGGGGCGGCCACCATAGTGGGGAAGCTTTTCCAGCTGGAGGGGGGGTTGTCTGCGGCCGCCGGCCCGGGGCTCATCGTGGGCGCGTTGGGCTTCTCCTTCCTGGTGGGGGCTATCTCAGGGCTACTCCCGGCCTGGCGAGCGGCCCGGCTGCCCCCGGTGGAAGCGCTGCGCTATGAGTGAACCCCGCCCGCTGGGGTAGCCTACCGCCCCTCCCAGCACCCCCAAAAGTAGGCCGATCACCAATCCTAAGGCGGTCCCCCAGGGGGCAGAGTCCGGCAAGGCCGGTACCAGCTCCAGCACCTGGGGTTGTCCGCTGCCCCAGCTCACCGCCCCCCACAGCAAGGCCACGTAGATGGCGCCCCCCGCCAGCCCGGCCAGGGCCCCAGGCAGCATAAACAGCCGCCGGAGACACCCTTCGCTGATCCCGGTGCTGCGGAGCAATGCCAACGGCTCGCGCCACAGCCGCACCACCCGGAGGGTGGCCCACCGGGCCAGGGCCAGGCTCCCCCCCAGGGCCAGGACCAACCCCACCAAAGCCAGGATGCGGGCCAGAGAAGGTAGCCCAGGAGGAGGCTTCACCGTTCGTTCCCGGTAGCTCACCCCCACCACCCCTTCCCGCAAGGTCAACAGCTCCTGCACCTGAGCGCGAGCCTCAGGAGCCGAGAGTTCCACCACCAGGGTGCGATCCTCCAGCTGCAACTCGCGTTCCGAGCCAAACGAGGGCTCGCTTTCTCCCGGGAACCGGAAGCCCACCCCCAGCACCCCAGGGGCCTGCCAGATCTCCCACGCCAGCTCGTCGATCTGGCGGGGAGAGAGGTGGGGGTGGAGCTGGACCAGCAAGATGGCCTCCACATATGGCCGTCCCCCCACCCCCCCGGAGGGGAGGAGCAGGAGGGCGGTGCCCGCGGCCAGGGCCAGGGCCACGCTCAGGGCCCAGAGGGCCACCGTCCACCACCTGCGCCCCACGGCGCGGAAAAGCTCCCCCGCCAGGAACAAAAACGCCCTCATCCCTCCACCCCCTGGCGGAGGTGAACGAGCTTGAGTTGAGAGGGGAGGGGGGTCCGCCGGTGGAACACCCCTTCCTCCCGGGCAGTCACCAGCAGGGCAGTGCCCGCCTGCCAAATGGAGAACAAGGTCTCAAGCACCGCGTCTTGATCGGGCTCTGGGAGGTCACGGAAGGGGTCGTCGGCCAGCAGCACCACCGGCTGGGGGCATGCTGCCACCGCCAAGGCTGCCCGGCGGGCCTCAAGGGGGGTGAGTTCCGCCACCGGTGCGGTGCGCCGGGCCTCCAGGCCGGTGATGGCCAGGGCGCGCTCCAATTCCTCCTCCCGCTCCTCCCCCTCCAGCCCGTAGGCCCGCAGCTTGAACAGGAGGTTCTCCTCCAGCGTGCGATCGGTGAGCAGCACTGGCGGCTGGGGCAGGTACCCCACCCTCCGCCTGAGCTGGGCCACCTTTTTGGGGGACAGGCGGGCCACGTTCCTGCCCACCAAGAGGATTTGTCCCCCGGTGGGGGGGAGCTCCCGCAGGATGAGGCGCAGAAGGAGGGTCTTGCCGGAGGAAGGGGGGCCCACCACCACCGCGAACCCGTCCCGGGGTACCCCCAGCGAAAACCCCTCCAGCACCGGGACTCCCTCGTCGGTGGTGAAGGTGAGTTCTGACACCTGCACCGCTATTTGCATCGCCCTAAGAAAAACCTCTCCTTCCCTGCCATGTCTTTTTCCACCCTAGTTTCTACCAGACCAACCCCTCCTTTTGCAAATGTGACCAACGCCTCTGCCTGCCCAGGGGCGATCTCCAAAAGGAGCCAGCCTCCCGAGGAGAGGAAACGCGGTGCCTGGGCCAGGATGGACTTGGCTGCCTCCAGGCCCTGGGGGCCTCCATCCAACGCCCGCCGGGGCTCGAACTCCCTCACCTCCCGCGGCAGCCGAGCCAGCCCCTCCCGGGCCACATAGGGGGGGTTGGAGACGATGAGCTGGAACTCCCCTTCAAGGGAGGAAAACCAGTGGGATCGCTGGAGCCGGATTCGCTCATCGAGCCCCAGGTTCCGAACGTTCCACCGGGCACAGGCCAGGGCCCGTGGATCACAGTCCACCGCCACCACCTGGGCATCCGATCTCGCCCGGGCCAGGGCACAGGCCAAGGCCCCGGTCCCGGTCCCCAGGTCGAGCACCCGTGGCCGGGGGGGAAGTTCTCGCAACAACCCGCAGGCCAGCTCCGCCAGTTCCTCGGTCTCGGGCCTGGGGATGAACACCCCGGGCCAGACCTTGAGCTCGAAGTCCAAAAAGCCGGTCCACCCCGCGAGCAAAGCAAAAGGCATCCCCCGCTTGCGGGCCTCCACCAGCCGCCGCAGCCTCCCCAAGAAGTAGCGGGACAAGGTGGCAGAGGGGGACCAGGCGGCCGGGCCCTCCCCCACGGCCAGCGCCAGCAACCTCCGCGCCTCCCTGGCCGCCTCCTCCACCCCGCCCCGGGCGAGTTCCCCACACGCCCAGCTCAAAGCCTCCCTCACCGTCACCCGGCCCCTGGGACTGGGGCCAGCCAGCCGCGTACAATGTCCCACCTTAGATCACGCAGGATTTTACCGCTGAGGAGGGAACGAAGCCGTGAGGAGACTAGTAAAAGCCGGACTTGTCTTGGCCCTGGGAGGCCTGCTGGGAGGCTGCGCCTTCTTCGGGGGCGGGGAGGAGGCGCAGGTGGACTTCTGGCAGCCGGTGATCTCCCCGGACGGCCGCTACCTGGCCTACATCTCCAAAGGGGAAGACAGCTACGAGATCTTCATCTTGGACCTCGAGACAGGCCAAGAGCGCCAACTGACCCAAAACGACATCGACGAGGTCTACCCCTCCTGGTCCCCGGACGGGGAACGCATCGCCTACATGGCGGCCCAGGATGAGAACAATTGGGACATCTTCACCATCGAAGTGGCCACCGGACAAGTATTCCGGGTGACGCGAGACCCGGCGGTGGACGCCAACCCCAGTTGGGCGACCACGGGCCAGATCATCTTCAACTCCAACCGGGGCGACCGCTGGGGGGCCTACGCTATCCAGCCTGATGGCACCGGCCTTTCCGAGCTCTCCTTCGTGAGGCCAGAGCCGCAGACCCAGTAACCGCCCGGGATGGAGACGAGCGGGATCATCCTCGCTGCCGGGCGGGGGGAGCGGCTGGGAGGCAGGGGGAGCAAGGCGTTCTTGGAGCTGGGGGGGAAGCCCCTGCTGAGCTGGTGTGTGGAGGCGTTTTTGGCGGCGGGGGAGGTGGAGGAATTGGTGGTGGTGGTGCCGCCGGGGGAGGTAGACCGCGCCCGGAGCATCTTGAAGCCCGTGCCCCGGGCGTGGAAGTTGGCGGTTGGAGGGCAGCGGCGGCAGGACTCGGCCTGGGCCGGTCTGGAGGCTGCCGGCGGCAGTTGGGTCCTGCTCCACGACGTGGCCCGGCCGTTGGTCTCCCCGGACCTCATCCGGCGGGTGCTCCGGGCGGCCAAGGCCCACGGGGCAGCGGTACCGGTACTGCCGGCGGTGGACACCATGCGATATCTGGATGGGGAGTTCCTGGCCCCCAAAACCCTGGACCGGGCCGGGCTGGTGCGGGTGCAGACCCCCCAGGGTTTCAGTCGAGACCTCCTGCTCTTGGCCTACCAGAGGGCCCGGGAGCAGGGCCGGGACCTCCCCGATGACGCGGCGGCGCTCTTGGCCCTGGGGAAACGGGTGGCGGCTGTCCCTGGCGAGCCTGCGAACCTGAAGCTCACCTACCCAGAGGATCGGAAGCTTCTACTGGCGCTGGTGAAAAACCTTTATCGCCACTGACTTGTAGGGGAAAGGCTCTGAGAATCAGAAAAAAACTAACTCCGCTGACTGAAATTTGTCCGGGAATAGCCCCCCAATTTCGAGTAAGCTAAGTTGATGGGTGTGAACCGTTACTCACAGGAGCGGCTGCCGCCCCGGCAGCTGGTGGAGCTGTTGCGAGAGCTCAATCGCCGCCGGGATCTCGATTCCCTCGCCCGCTGGTTCATGGAATCCGCCCTGAAACTGGTCCCCCAGGCCCAAGCGGCCAGGTTCCTGATGCTGGACGAAACCAGCGGAGAGTTCGTTCACCGGGCGGCGGTGGGCTGGGACCTCTCTCGGCTCGCCGAGATCCGCATCCCCCAGGAGGTGGCCCAGGAGCTATGTGCTTCCCCTGGGTCCCAGGACACGGCGCCGCATCCAGGCCGAAAGGGCTTATCCCGGGCGGTGGCCGAAAAGTTAGCCGCCCTGGGGATCGCTAGCTCCCTACCCTTGCCCATCCACCACCGGGGCCAGCTGGTGGCCTGCTTCATCTTGGATAGTCGCACCGACCCCAACGCTTTCGCGGACCATCCCCTCGATTTGCTTCGCCCCTTCTTGGAAGAACTGTCCTGGGCAGTGGGTTGGGAGTACGAGCGCCAGCAGCAGGCGGAGAGGGAGCGGCTGTTCAAATTGGTTTGGGACCGGCTGGCTGACGCCCTGTTCATCACCACTTTTTCCGGTGAGATCCTCGACTGCAACCAAGCCGCTTGCCGGCAAACCGGCTATTCCCGGGAAGAGCTTCTCAAGCTGAACATCATGCGGGACCTGGCAGTCAAAGAGCCGGCCATCACCTATGAGGAAGTGAACCAGCTCCTGGCGCGGGACGAGACGGTGGTGTTTCAGGAGCTGAAGCGGCGCAAGGACGGGAGCCTGTATTGGACCGAGTGTGCGGTGGTGCAGGCCACCTATCGGGGCCGGCCGGTGACCATCTCCGTGAACCGGGACATCACCGACCGCAAGGAGGCCGAGGAGAGGCTGCGGGAAAGCGAGGCCCGCTATCGGTGGCTATTCCAAGGTTCCCCGATCTCCCTGTGGGTGGTGGATTTCTCGGCCATCAAGAGGAAACTCGACGCGCTCCGGGCCCGGGGGGTCGAGGACCTGTCAGCTTACCTCAAAGACCACCCCCAGTTCGTAGAAGAGTATGTGGAGAGCTTGCGGGTGGTGGAGGTGAACCGGGCTACCTTGCGGCTCTACGGGGCGGATACCCTGGAGGAACTGCGGGCCAGTTTGGCCCAGGTGATTCCCCCCGAGGTGCTGCCCTTGGTGGTGGAAGAAATCCTGGCTATCTGGGAAGGCCGGCGGGAGTTCGCCGGGGACGGGGTGAACAGGGACCTGGCAGGGAATTTGCTTCACGTCCGCCTTCGCTGGTCGGTGTTCCCGGGGCACGAGGAGGACTACGGGCGGGTGCTCATGTCCATCGAGGACATCAGCGATCGCGTGCGGGCCGAACAAGCTACCCGGCGGCTTGCCCAAAGGTTAGCTGGTCTCCATCAGGCCGTGCAGCAGCTGCAGCGCTGCCGGACCGTGTCGGAGGTCCTCCGCACCGCGGTGCGGGTGGCGGAGGAGGTGTTGGGATTCGAACTGTGTGCTATCGACCTGGCCAGTGACCAGGGATTGGTGCCCCAGGCCGTGTCCGAGGAGGTGGCCCCCCTGGCCCGGGTCTCAAAGCCCGGGGAGGACTTGGCGGCCAAGACCCTGGCCGAGGGACGTACCTTCTGGGGAAACGTGGAGGACTTCCCGGAGGCCAAACCCGTCTCCCCGGAACTCAAGAGCGTGATCTCGGTGCCCATTGGCAAGCTGGGAGTACTGCAGCTGGCTGCCCGCCGGAAGGACGCCTTCGGCGAACAAGACGTTGAGCTGGCGGAGATCTTGGCCGGTCACTTGCGGGAGGAGATCCAAAGGGTGCAGCTGGAAGAAAAACTGCGGGAGCAGGCCATCCGTGACCCCCTCACCGGCCTCTACAACCGCCGCTATCTCAGCGAAACCCTGGAGCAGGAGCTGCGCCGGAGCAAACGCTACCAGCACCCGTTCGCCATCATGATCGTCGACCTGGATCACTTCAAAGAGATCAACGACCGCCACGGCCACCTCAAGGGGGACCAAGTGCTCCGGGAAGTGGCCCAGCTGATCCGGGACACGGTGCGGGAGTCGGACCTGGTGTTCCGCTACGGGGGAGACGAGTTTTTGATCATGTTCCCCGAGACCAACGGCAAGGCCAAGGTGGTGGCCCAGCGGCTGAGGCAGGCCCTGCGACGGTGGTGGGAGAAGAGCGGGCTCGGGGAACCCCGGCTGGGGATCAGCGTGGGGGTGGCGGTGTGGGACCCCCATACCCCCCGGAGCTTGGAGGAGGTGCTGGGGGAGGCGGACGCGGCCCTGTATCGGGCCAAGCGTCGCAAGCGGCTTTGACCCCGGCCGGGGCGGTGAGGAGGAAGGGTGGAACTGGCAATCCTGATGTGGGAACTGGGCAGCCTGCCGGCGGCCATGGCCGGGGCCGGCGAGCTGGGCCTGGGGCCTCAGCCTTGGGTGATCTTGCCCTTGGGAAAACTGCAGCTTTTTTGGACTCCGGGCCTGTCGGTCCCGTGGGCCCGGGTGCGGCTGCTGGAGGGGCCCTGGTTCCTGTGGTTGGACCTCCCCCCTCCCCGGGTGAGCTTGGGCCGGGCCCCAGGTTACGTGCTTGTGGCCATAAGCCGCGGGCCCTACGGCCCGGAACTAGCTTGGGAACTGACCCCGGCGCCTTGGCTGTCCGTGCTGGGGGCCCTGGGGGTGCGCCCCTGGTGCGCCGTCCGCGCCCGACTGGGAGCAGCCTGGGTCCAGTTGACCGTCTTCCGAGGCGAGGGAGAGCTGGGTTGCGGATTTACCCTTCCCGGACCATGAACCTGCGGGCCCTGATCGCCGCGGGGCTAGTCTGCCTGGCCTTTGGGCCTGCTCAGGCCTGGGAGCTGGTGATCGCCTTCACCTCGGACCTTCACGCCTCCCTGCCCAGGCTTTCGGCGTTGGAGCCCTGGTTGGCGGACGCGGACTTGGTGCTGGACGCCGGGGATGCCTGGGAGGACCTGTGGCGGCTCACCGGACTCCCCCAGGCCCTAGCCACCGCCCGGCGCATGGGGGAGCTGGGTTACCAGGCCATGGTGCTTGGCAACCACGAGATGTACCTGGGGCCAGCCTTGCGGGAGGTCATCCTCGCCGCGCCCTTCCCGGTAGTGGTGACCAACCTCTCGGGTGACCTGCCGGTGGAGCAGTGGACAGTGCTGGAGGCAGGGGGGCTGCGGGTGCTGATCCTGGGGCTTTTGTGGGAGGAATACCCCTGGTCTCTGTGGCCGGGGGTGCGGCTGGAAGAGCCGGTGGGGGCGGTCCGGGAAGCCCTGGCCCACGCCCCGGCCCACGACCTGGTGATCCTGCTCGGGCACATGGAGCTTGGGGAGGCGCGGCGGGTGGCCCAAGGGGTGCCGGAGTGCGACCTTTTTGTCCTAGGTCACGACCACCTGTGGTTGGAAGCACCGCTATGGGTGGAGGGGGTGCCCATTGTGCAGGCGGGGCATCGTGCCGGCGGGTTGGGGCTGGTGCGGCTTTCCCCCCAGGGGCTGGAATACCAACTGGTGCGGCTGGAGAGAAAGCCGCTGCCCGGCTTTTGGCTGCCTGCCCTGGCGGCCCTGTTGGGCCTTTTGCTTGCCCCCGGGCCCTAGGGGGCGAGCAGGGTGTAGGTGACCCGTACCCGGTAGGTCCCGCCCTGGTCTTCCCAGCTGGGGAGGTATTGGTAGACCACGTCTTCCGCCTGGTACAGGCCGGGGGCGGAGCCGGCCAAGAGCTGCTGTGGTCGGTCCAAGGGAACCCCTTGCAGCTCCCCGCCTGACAGCCGCAGCCGGGCCAAGTCCGCTGGCCGCACCCCCAGGTCGGTGGCGGTGGCCACCACTGCCAACCCCTGGGGGGAGTTGGTGGCCGCATAGAGGCTGGTTTCCGCCGAAGAGAGGGGGGTCCAGGTGTCAGTCACGGGGTCGTAAAGCTCCGGGCCGATGGTGCCCAGGTCGAGGTGCATGTGGGCGGCGGGGATGGTGAGGATGCACCACTGGTGGACGAGGAAATCCAGCTCCGAGCGGGTGCGTACCCGATACCTCCTCCAGTCCAGGAACAGGTCCAGGCGGAACTGGAGCTGCAGCCAGTACTTGCCCGGCAGGTCCTCCAGGGTGGGGAGATAGCGAAACTCCAGGGGCAAGGCCCCATCAGTGCCGGCGGGCAGGAGGGCCAGGAAGCGCCACTGGTTGCGCGGGGGCAAGGGGGAGAAGGTGCCCCCCGGGGGGCGCCACTCCACCGCTTCCCAGCGCAGCTGGGAGGCGGCCTGGGTGGCGCGGAAGAAGAGTACCCCCCACCCGTTCTGGGCATCTCCCCACCGTCGCCAGCTCAGTTCCAGGGTAGCCGGCCCCAGCGGGGAGAAGGAAAGCTCTCCTTCCTCGGAGAGCTGTACCTGGTCGGCGGTGAGCTCCCCCAGCCACACCCAATCCGGGGAAGTGAGGCAGAATCCTCCTCCCGGCACCAGGCGGCAGTCAGTATCTGCCCCGGCTACCAGGGCCAGCCCAGCCAGGAGCACAACGGCCAGTGCCCATCCCCTGCTCACAGCAAGACGGGGCAGGCCCGCCGGCCCGCCCCGGCACCCCCTTCCTGGGTCTTGCTCTCAGGACCTCGGCGACCCCGGGGCCGCAGTCTCCCCCTCTCCGCTCCCGAGGTCACCTTCGGTTTCCATGACGCCAGGCGCTGCTATTGAGTGGTGGCAGTGTAGGTGACCAGCACCGAATAGCTGCCGGCGGTGTCGTCGAAGCTAGGGGTGAACTCGTAAGCGATGTCGTCTGCCAGGAACAACCCTTGGGAGCCGGTATAGGTGATGGTGCTGCTCAGGGCGGCGTCGGTCACCCCCAGGTCAGTGCTGGTGATGGTGAGCCGGTTCAAGATCCCGCTGGGGTTGGGGTGGTCAGACGGATAGGTGCTCAGGGAACCGCTGATTTGGAGCTGGAATCCGTCGCTATCGTTGGTGATCACCATCACCGTGCGGGGGCCGCCATTGTCGGTGAGCGGGGTCCAGGTGCCGGTCTCCGGGTCGTAGAGGTCCGGGGTGATGGTCCCCAGGTCTACGCTCATGTCCCCGGCGGGGATGTAGAGGATGATCCAGTTGTAGGCACTCCAGTTCACGGTGACGTCCAGGGAGGCCGACGCGGGGTCCCCGGTTCCTCGGCTGACATCTGCCCAGCCCCCTAGGCTGATCAGGGAGACTGCTAGCGCGACTGTGAGCCACTTCTTCATAAAAAAGCACCTCCAATGAAGGTTTTTCATTGGAAGTGTTTCGGCAGCCCGGCCGCCTCCTGTGAGGCCCGTCGGCTTTGCGCCCCCGGGTCGCCCCGGGTTTGCCCTTTCGACACTTCAATTCAATGTTAACAGTTGTGGCCCTCAGGGTCAAGTTGTATAGATTACATTCCAACCCCCGGGGCCAAATACAACGAGCGGGGGAGGAAATCCTCCTCCCCCGCTCCTTGAGAGCAAAGGCTATTCCACGAGTTGGGTGAGGACGGTCTCGTGGCTGCCGTCTCCGAAGCCGAAGTAGAGGAGGTAGTGACCAGCGGGCAACCCGTCGGTGGCCAGGCTCAGCTCGTACAGTCCGGTTTCCTCTTGATAGGGGATGGGGTGGACGGAGAGGACAGTTTGGCTGCCGTCCTCGGCCAGCCGCACCAAGGTCACCGAACACACCGCGTCGGTCACCGGCTCCCCGGCGTAATCGGTGAGGGAGAAGGCGATGCCGATGGGGGTACCGATCTGGTACACCGCCTGGATGGTCAGCCCGTGGTAGGTGCCCGCCCCTCCGGCCACCGCCCTGTCCACGAGTTCCTCCGGGCTATGGCTGTAGCCGGCGAGCAATCGCAGGAACCTCTGGTAGTCGTGTGTGCGGTGGAGCATCAGCGAGACACGGCCCGCCCCGTACTCCCGGATCAGCCCCAAGGCCTCTCCCTCGCTGATGCCGAAGGTACGGATTAGTTGAAGCACCAAGAAGGCGATCCGATCTCTCACTCCTCGATCCAACAACCGCAGCACTAGCAAGGCCTCATCGGGGTTGAGACGATGGGCGTCCATGAATGCGATCACCTCGTCCGAGGGCAGGGGGAGGTAGGGGAACACGTTCACACAGCCCTCGATGCAAGCATAGGGGTTGCGGTCACCCCACCAGTTATAGGTGGCATCGAGGCAACCCTCCCCGAAGTTGGACACGAAGCCATAGAGGTCGTTCCAGTTGATGTGGATGGTAAAGGCATTCACCCCTGCCGGGACGGTGAGGTTGCCCAAAATGGTGAATCCACGGCGCAAAGTTCCTACCCGGATGCCCGGCCCGGCCAGTGTCATGTTCCCAGTGAGGGTGGTGTTGGAGGCGGAACCTTCCTCGCTGACTATGGTGACCCCCTCGGTGATGGGCTCGGAGGCGTCGTAAGCCCCGTGGCGGACCTCGATGGTATCCGCGTAGGGTAGCTCGTTGGCTCCCCGGATGGCGGCGTTCAGGTACCCGCCGGCGGGTTCGGGGCCCACCGGGGCCACGATGATCATGAGTGGACCTGTTACCTGGACACCCGGCAGGATGGGGTCTCCATCTGGATCCACCCCCAGCCAGGGGCTGAAGGCGGCTTGGCCGGTGATGCTGTCCCCACCGCCGGCGTATTCCAGTGTCCCGTCGGCGTCCAGGTCCACTTCCGGTCCCTCGGGGGAGCCCCACCAGTTCAGGGTGGCATCCACCAGGTCAATCACGGTATCGCCCACCCACAGGCCGTCCCCGCCACTGCCGGTGATGGAGTTGAAGTGGATCACCACACCAGTGGGGGCGGGGATTCCGTACCCGGGGAACCAGATGCCGTAGTCGTAGACATCGATCGCGTCCCCGGCGTGATCGGCGAACACGTTGTAGACAACCAGGACATTCGTCACCCCGTTGGCGATGTCCAGGCCCCAGCTGTTCCCCTCCAGGGTGTTGCCCCGCACCTCCACGTCCTCCACCTCATCTACGTCCCAAGGTGGGCCGTAGACGGCGCCGGGGAAGTCTACAATCCCGATCCCGATGTCGCTATTCCCCACGTAGTTATCTGCCACCACCACGTCGTGGGTGTCCACCACCATGATGGCGGTGGCCGCCCAGTAGGGGTTGTTGACCCGACAGTCGGTGACGGTATTGCCCACGATCTCTCCGGTGGCTCCATAGCCGATCTGGATCCCGTTCTCCGCCGACCAGCCTGTCTGGGCTTCCAGGCCATTCCCGGTCACCACGTTCCCCTCCACCAGGGCCACTGGGTCCGGGGCCGGGCCGGCGTCGCCCATGATCCCGATCCCGCCTCGGCTGAAGTCGGAGATCGCGTTCCCGATGATCTGCACATTGGAGTCCCCGTAGACCAGGATGCCGAACGTCTGGGGTCCGTCCCCTTCCCCATCGGAGTCGAACATGTTGTGGATGGTGTTCCCGGAGATCTCGCCGCTTGCGTTACGGTAGAGGATGCCCACGAACCGGGAACCGCCACTGGCCCTGTTCTGCCCGTCGATCTCAAAGCCGGTCACGTCGGCGTCCACCGTCTCCGGGCCCGAGACCAGATCCCCGACCAAGGTGCCGCCGTAGACGAACACGATGGGATCGAAGATGGCGCCGGACTCGGCGATTCGATACGTCTGGGAACCGGGGGATTCGATGGTTGCCCCGGGCTGGCCGTGAAGGGCGATGTCCTTGTTGATGATCACCTGTTCCACGTAGGTGCCGGGGGCCACCTCACAGGCCACCCCGGCGGCGTCCACCCCCTCCTGGATGGTGGCGAACGCGTCGTAGCCGAAGAAGTGGCCGTCCACCCGGTCGCCGAGGTTGCCGCCGGCCCAGTTGTCGTCCACGTACACCACGTCCCGCAAGATCACCACTAGATCGCCAAACTGGACGGTGTGCACGGCCCCGTAGCCATAAATCCCGTAGAACACCTGCATCTGGGTCATGTCGCCGGTGAAGGTCATCCCGGCGGGGGTGAGCTCCATGGTGTTCCAGTCGCCGTCGGTCTCGAACCCCTGGTCCAGGCCGTTGATGGTCATGTAGGCCACCCCGTGGGTGGCGTCCGTGGCGTGGAGCCGGATCACGATCTGATAGATGCCGCCGGTGTTGTAGGTGCCGCCGTCCACCGCCAGCGGGTTCTGGGCCTGCCAGGGGTCCACCCCGTCCCGGTCGAACCAGATGCGGTGGTTGGCGTAAGCGTTGGGAGGAGTGGAAGGGAGATCATATGAATTCTCATCCAAGCCGCCGCCTTTCTGGAGGATGAGCTTGTCGTCGAGATCCAGGATGGGGCTGCCCGGCGGATCAGGATCGAAGGTATTGACCGTCCAGTCATAATCGGTGCACAACCACACCCCGGCCCCCTCGGCCAGCCAGGTGGGGTTGAAGTCGCCGTAACCCACGGTGCGGATCCCGAGCTGGGACCAGGCGTGGGCGCCTCCGCCGAAGTCGTCCACCATACCAGTCAGGTCCACGGTGACGATGATGTACATGTCGCCTTTGGTGAGGTCCCAGATCTCCCCGAAGTGGCCGGCCTGGAGGCCGCCACCCGACAACACCACGTCCCCGTATTCCACCGAACTAGCCCAACCCACACCACTTAGAGCTAGGACAGCTATCCAAACCGCAATCTTCTGCAGACTTCCCACCCGAGCCTCCTTTTAGATCACTAAATTTAGTTAGCTTATTCAGCAGGTTACAGCCACTCCATCACCTCCTTGTTTAAGGTAGAAAATGTCCCCCATTGGGGGTACCCCCTGGGGGAAGCAACACCCATGAGAAGACTCCGGGCTGCCATTGCTCTCCCTCCGACCCCGGCAGCCCGGCTGCCCGAAGGGAACGGGCCCGTGGCTTTGCGTCCCCACCTTGCGATGGGTTTGCCTTTAGCGAGGTCCTCTCGACTCAGTTTGTAACCTAGTATAGCAGTACTGAGGGTAAAAGTCAATATTTATAAATCAAGCAAACGAACAAAATTGCGTTGGCTTCCCGACAGCAAAATTGTTAAATGACCGGGGAAGAGCTAGCGAACTGTAGAGCTGGCTTGGGTCAGGGCGGACCCGGCGTCCACCAGCCCGTGGCCGGTGGCCGGGTCCAGGCCGGGGAGGCCCAGATCCTCGGCGGTGCCGGTGAGCAGCTCCACCAGCTCCCTTTGAGACAGCTCGGGGTGGAGCGATAGCAACAGGGCCGCGGTCCCGGCCACGTGGGGGGCGGCGAAGGAGGTGCCCGAGCCGGTGACGAGCTCGCCTCCCGGGGCGAAGGACACCACCTCCACCCCGGGCCCGGCCAGCTCCACTTCCGATCCCCGGTTGGAGAACCAAGCCGGCCGCCCCTCCCGGTCCACCGCCCCCACCGCCAGCACCTCGGGCCAACAGCCGAAGTAGCCCACCTCATCTCTCCCGTCGTTGCCGGCAATCCCAACTACCAGCACCCCCTGGGCGACCGCCCGGCTCAAGGCAGCGCGCACGTATTCCGGGGGTTCGAGGCGGGCATAGAGGGAGAGGTTGATCACCCGGGCCCCGTTTTCCACGGCGTACTCGATGGCGGCGGCCAGCCTCCTCCAGTCGGAGGAATAGAACAGGCCTCGGGAGTCCAGGAACCTGAGGTCCATGAGCCGGACCCGGGGGGCCACCCCCCCGGCCCCGGTGGCGGAGTCGAACGCGGCGGCGATGAGCCCGGCCACGAAGGTGCCGTGGGGGTGGAGGGGGGAGCCGGAGAGGGAATCGGGGTCGTCATCCCGGAAATCCCAGCCCCAGACATCGTCCGGGTAGCCGTTTCCGTCGTCGTCCCGGCCGTTACCCGGGATCTCGCCGGGGTTTTTCCACATCCGATCGGCCAGGGCGGGGACACTCCGGTCGATGCCGGAGTCGATCACCGCCACCACGATGTCCTCGGAGCCCTGGGTGACCTGCCAGGCCTGGGGGGCGTGGATGGCGGCCAGGCCCCAGCGCAGGGCGGCGTCGGCCGGCAGGACGAACCCGCCCGCCCCCCCGGCTGGGGGGACCTCGGCCTGCCAGCTAAAAAGGAGCAGTGCCACCAGGAGGGCGCCCCGCTTCATATCCGCCACCATCCTTATAAATTTGTAAATAATTGGTTCAATCAGATTATGCCACGGGAAGGCGACGGTTAGCCCTGGCAGGGGGACCCCCAACCCGCTATACATTCCCCCCATGAAGCGGGTGCGCATCTACACCGATGGCGCTTGCCGCGGCAACCCCGGCCCGGGGGGGTGGGGCGCAGTGCTCATCTGGGGGCCCTACCGCAAGGAAATCTCAGGCGGGGAGAGAGAAACCACCAACAACCGGATGGAATTGCGGGCGGCCATAGAGGCCCTGCGGGCACTCAAAGAACCGGCCCAGGTGGACCTCTACACCGACTCCGCCTACCTGAAACGGGGGGTCAGCGAGTGGTTGCCAAGCTGGAAACGGGCCGGCTGGCGCCGCCAGCGGGGAAACCAGCGGCTGCCCCTGGCCAACGAGGACCTGTGGCGGGAGCTGGACCGGTTGATCCAGATCCACCAGGTGCGTTTCCACTGGCTTGCCGGCCACACCGGCCACCCGGAGAACGAGCGGGCCGACCGCCTGGCCCGGGCCGCCATCCCCAAGGTGAGGGAGGACAGCACCGGCGAGGAAAGCTAGCCTGACTTCCGGAAAGGCTCTGCCCGCGAAGAGCCCGCCCACGCGGAGGCGACTTTCTTAAGCCTTCCTCGCTCCGGAAGATCCTCACCGAAAATCGGCCTGGCTCCTCGAGCTAGCGGCGCACTTATGGGCCCGGTTTCGGACAAGAAGTCCTGGAGAGCTCAATCGCAGCGGGGGCGAAATCCGGGGAACGGGTTGGAGAGGAGGCGCTGGGCGGCTCGCCAGCGGGTGCGGCAGATATCAGGGAAATCTCCATGATCTGCTAGCCACCTCCCCAGGAACTCCCGCACCCTCTCCTCCCCGGGGTAACCCCAACCGAAATCCCCGTACTCTCTCCGCAGGAAAACCACGTACGCGTCGCGCACAACCTTGGCCGCCAGGGAGGCAGCTGCAACCGCGGGGTGGGAAGCGTCCGCCCGGGGATAGATCCGGATCGCTTCCGCGGGCAAGCCCGCCTCCCGGGCCAAGTTGGCCCCGAACTTCGGGATCGCCGCTCGGGGGACCGGGGCGTCCACAACCACCGTGCCGGGCGAATTCTGGTTGGCCACCAGCCGGCGAACCACCTCGCCGGCCGCCTGGAGTTCAAGTTCGGTGAGGTTCATCCGGTCCACAGTGCGAGCGGGGATGACCACCACCCTGATCTTGGCAGCCCGGGCGAGCTCCAGCAATATCTCCTTCCGCTTCTTTCGGGGGACCCGTTTGGAGTCCTGGGCCCCGAGCTGGGAGAGCTGAGGAAGCCTGGCTTCGGGCGCCCACACCCCGGCCACCACCAGGGGGCCCAGGACCGCCCCCCGCCCGGCCTCGTCAATCCCCACCACCCACCTATCCCTCACCAGCCCCAAGGGGACCTGTGCCTCCGCCACCACCACACCAGCCCCGGCACCACCCCCCGTCGCTTAAGGGGGAACACCAGCAGGGCCCCGGCCAAAAAACCGCCCAGATGTGCGAACCAAGCCACCCCTCCCACCCCCCCGGGGTCCAGGAGCCCGGAGAGAAACTGGATCACGAACCACAACCCCAGGATGAGCACCGCCGGCACCTCCACGAAGTGGAGAAAGAAGAAAAACGGCACCAGCGTCAGGATGCGGGACCAGGGGAACAGGACCAAATACGCCCCCATCACCCCGGCGATGGCCCCCGAGGCCCCGATCATGGGCGCGGTGGAGCTGGCAGAGGCGGCGAGCTGCAACCCCGCCCCCCCGGCCCCGGAGAGCAAATAAAAGATCAAAAACCGACCGTGCCCCAGGGCCCCCTCCACGTTGTCCCCGAAGATCCACAGGTACAGCATGTTGCTCAGGATGTGCAGCAGCCCCCCGTGCAGGAACATGGAGGTGAGCAAGGTGAGCCAGATGGGGAAGGACACGGTGGGGGGGAGGTCCTTGCCGGACCAGAACTCCGCCGGAATCAGACCATATCTGATCACAAACTCGTCCCGCCGACTTACCGGGTACCGGCAGCCCCGTCCCCCGGCGTAGGCCAAATAGGCCCGGGGATCGAAGCCCGGCGGGGTGACCTTCTCCCCGAACTCAGCCTGCCACGCACACCCGTCGATCCAGGTCAGGGCTCGGGGGGAGAAGGAGAGCTGGTAGGCGTAGACGATCAGGTTCAACAGGATCAACCCCACGGTGACGTAGGGGACGATGCCACTTGGCCGGTAGTCCCGAATGGGGATCATCGCAAGGGGGATTCTAGTGCGCTGGCCTGGCCCGACAAGGGAGGGGGGCCCCCTGGTATATACTGAGAGTGGATCGCGATGGAGGGGCTGGAGCTGTCGGTGGCCCGCAGGGAGGCGGAACGGGCACTGGGGGCGAAGTTGGCCAAAGTGTACCAGGTTGGAGACGTTTTTTTCCTGCGCTTCTTCGCCCCTTCCCTCAGCCTGGCCTTGGACGTAGGGGGCAAGGCCTTCCACCTCACCGTCCTGCGGCCCCCCACGCCCCAGCAGCCACCCCCCTTCTGCCGGAAGTTGCGCCGCCTGCGGGGCCAACCTCTGCTTGCCATCGACCAGGCCGGCTACGACCGCCTGTTGCGCCTCCGGTTCCCGGGGGGAGAGGTAGTGCTGGACTGCCGCCCCAGGCAGGGCGACCTCTTTCTGCTGGGGGAAGGGGAGGCCGCCTCCCTCCGGGGCGGGGAATGGCGGCCGCCGGATTTCTCCCAGCCTCAGAGCCCAGTGGAGGGCTTGGGGCCCAGCCTCAGGCGGGCAGTGGCTGCTCAGTTGGGCCACGAACCGAACCGGGAAGAGCTGGAGGATTTCGCCCAACGGCTCCTGGAAACCCCGGTGCGAGGGTATTTCTACCAAACGGAATCTGGCCCCCGGGCGAGCTTCTTCCCCCGACCGGACTGGGGCGAGCCGGTGCAACAGTTCCCCCACTTCTGGCAAGCCCTGGACCGAGAACTCGCCTGGCGGCTGTCGCTGGAGGAGGCCCGGGGATACCTGGCCGGGGTGGCGCGGGCCATTCGCCGACGCCGACGGGCCCTGGCCGCCCTGGCCCGGGAACGCCAGGAGGCCGCCTCGTGGCAGGTACTCAAAGAGAAGGCTGACCTCATCCTCAGCCGGCTCTCCCAGATCCCCAAGGGTGCCGGCGAGGTGGTGGTTCCGGGATTCGACGGCGCTCCGGTGAGGCTCACCCTGGACCCCGGCTTGCCCCCGGCCCACTACGCCCAAGCCCTTTATCGGCGGGCCGGGAAGTTGCGGCGAAAGCTCCCCCAACTGGCCCGGCGGGAACAAACCCTGAGGGAGGAGCTGGGCCGGCTGGAGGAGATAAAGAGACAGCTGGGGGAAAAGCCCGAGCTCGCCCCTTACCTGGCCGGCGAGCTGGCTTCCCTGGGAGCCTTGCCGTCTCCAGCCCGGAGAACCGCCCCCGCGAAGCCCCAGCCCCGCGCCCTGGTGGTGGAGGGATTCAGGGTGGTGATCGGCCGGTCGGCTCTGGAAAACGATGAACTCATTCGCCAGGCCAACCCCCGGGACCTGTGGCTTCACGCCCGGGGGGTGCCCGGGGCACATGTGGTGGTGCGCGGTGGGGGGAGGCCCGTTCCTCCCTCGGTGCTCAAGCGGGCAGCCGAGCTGGCGGCCTGGTACTCCCAGGCCCGGGGTGAGCCCAAGGTGGAGGTGAGCTACACTGAGGTCCGTTACCTGAGGAAGCCCCGGGGGGCTCCCCCGGGGACGGTGGTGCTGAGGAGGGAACAAGTGCTAGTGGTATCAGGGGAGGCAGGGCCGTGATCCAGCTGGTGGAAGGGGTGCTCACGGTGGGCGCGCTGTTGGTGTGTGTGATCCCGCACGAGATCGCCCACGGGTACGTGGCCTGGCGGCTGGGGGACCCCACGGCCAAGCGGGCGGGCAGGCTCTCGTTGAACCCCCTCCGCCACTTGGACCCCATCGGCTCCTTGCTCTTCCCAGCCGCCCTGCTCCTGCTGCGCCGGTTGGTAGGGTTCCCCATCGTATTCGGCTGGGCCAAGCCGGTGCCCATCAACCCCAACTACTTCCGCAATCCCTGGAAGGGGATGCTGTGGGTGGCCCTGGCCGGGCCCGCCACCAACTTCCTCTTGGCCGGGGTGGTGGCGGCGGTGGGCCGGGGCCTGGTGGCAGTCGGATTCACCAACCAGTGGGTGCTCTTCTTCCTGGCCATGGTGGTGCTGATAGGGCTGGTGTTGGGACTGTTCAACCTGCTTCCGGTGCCTCCGCTGGATGGTTCCCGCATCCTGGCCTACTTCCTCCCTCCCAGATGGCGGTGGCAACTGACTCAGCTGGAGCAGGTAGGGGTGGTGATCATCATGGTGCTGATCCTCCTGGGGGTGTTGGAGCTGGTGTTCCGGGGGGCCAGCCGGGCGTGGTTGGCCCTGGTGGGGTGGAAATGGGCCATCTTGATCGGGTTCCTGTTATAGCTGCCTCTTCCCTAGCCCTTCATCCCCGCCCGCCCGAGGAGGTGCTGAGCTGGGCCGCGGAAGCGGGTTTCTCTGGGGTGGAGATATTGTGTGAGCCCCCCTGGCATCCCGGGGGGTGGGGGAGGGAACGCCGGCGGCGGGTGCGGAAACTGTCCCAATCGCTGTCACTTTCCCTGCACGCTCCCATCGCGGATTTGAACCTGATGTCCCCTCACCCCCGGGTGCGAGAACTGGCCGCAACCGAGCTTTCTCAAACGATATGCCTGGCCGAGGAGGTGGGAGCCAGCCACGTCACCTTCCACCTCGGCTACCGGCCGGGCGTGGGGCTCCCCGGTGAACCACCTTGGGAGGCGGCCCGGGAGGCGTTGAAAGCCGTCCTTTCCCAGGCTCGGGCCAGGGGGGTCACCCTGTGTCTGGAGAACGACCCCCCTTTCCCCGGCGCGTACCTCGCCCAACTCCCTCGTTGGCAGGCCTTTCTGGAGGAAGTGGGACTGAGCGGGACGCTGGACCTGGGCCATGCCTGGCTCGCTCAGGGAAAGGAGTCGCTGAAAGGAATCCCTCCCCAAGTGGAGGTGGTGCATCTGCATGACAACCGCGGTGGGGGCGATGAGCACCTGGCGCCGGGGGAGGGTGAGATTCCCTGGGGGCAGCTCCTTCCCCGGTTGAACAGGGTGAGGGTGTGGGTGCTGGAGGTGAAAGACATCCAGGGGCTGGCGTCCAGCCGGTGGTGGTTGGCGGAGCTACGGCGGGGAATTTGACCCCCGGGCCCTCAAGGGAGGAGCTCCTGGAACCCTCTCCAGGGCGGCTGAAGGCGCGGTTCGGCTGACATCGGGAGCATTTGTCCCAAGGGGCAAATGCTGGACTCCGTTTGGTTTTGGTTCACAGGGAGGGCGGCTCCAATGGTCACGGCGGAGACGGTACCCAGAAGAAAGTACTACACAGGGGCAAAGGGGGTTACGGGATGCGTCTTCCGGTGGAGCTGGCGGCCAATTGGCCGTGCTTCACCCCCTTCAGGCTACGCAAAAGCTCCGCCAGCCGCTGGATTTCTGGGCCCGGGCCCCGGACGGCCAGGACCTCGAGGCAGTTCTGCTGATCCAGGTGTACATGGAGGGTGGCGATGACCAGGTCATGGTAGCGGTGTTGGAGTTCCACTAGTTCATCGGAGAGATCGTGCTTGCGATGGTCGTAGAGGAGGACGATCACCCCCACCACCTCCTCGCCCTCCTCCCACTCCTGCCGCACCAGCCGTTCCCGCACCAGATCCCGGATGGCCTCGGAGCGGTTGGCGTACCCGAGCCGGCGGATCAGTTCGTCGAACTGGGAGAGGAGTTCCTCCTCCATGGAAACTCCGAACCGCATCAGTCTGGCCATTTCCTCGCATTGTAGCCGGCTCGGATGGGGTTGGGGAAGCGGGATACAAACGGCCTCCTTCCTTTTTCGGAGGAAGCGCTATAATCTTTTTGATATGCGACTTTTCTTCTGCGTGGAGCTCACAGAGTCGGTGCGGACCGCCCTGGGGGAAGTGGCCGGGGCCCTGCGACCCAAGATCGGCCCCGGGGCCAAGTGGGTGGAAGTGGAAAACCTCCACATCACGGTCCGGTTCCTGGGAGAGGTGGAGGAGCCTCAGCTGGAGGAGATTCTGGAGTTGGGAGCGGAGGCCGCGGGGGAGAGCCGGCGGTTCTCGTTCGGGCTAGCGCGGCTGGGGGCGTTCCCCACCCCCAGGCGGGCCCGGGTGATCTGGGCCGGCCCGGAGGGGGCCTGTGAGCCGTTCGCCCGGCTGGTCAGGCGGGTGGAGTCCGGTGTGCAGGCGCTGGGGTTTCCCCCGGAGCGCAAGGAGGCGAAGGCCCACGTGACTCTGGCCCGGCTCAAGCCGCCGCGGGACGTGACCACCGCTTTGGCAGAAACCCCCTTGCCGGAGCTGGCAGTGGAGGTGGGGGCCTTGACCTTGATGCGGTCGCAGCTCACCCCTCAGGGGCCCATCTACACCCCCCTGGGACGCTGGGAGCTGGAGGGCTGAATGCCATACGAGATCCTAGAACACACCGCGGACGCCGGGGTGCGGGGGATCGGGAGCACCCTCGAGGAGGCGTTTCGGGAGGCCGCCCGGGCTACTTTCTCCCTCATGGTGGACCTCCCCCAGGTGAAGCCGAAGCAGACTGTGAAGCTCGAGGTCGAGGCCGACACCCTAGAAGGGTTGCTGGTGGCGTTTTTGGGGGAGCTCCTGGCCCGGAGGGACATCGAGGGTTTGGTGTTCTCTGACTTCCGGGTGAGGATCGAGGGAGGGGAGAGGAGATGGCGTCTGGCGGGCGAGGCTTACGGCGAGCCCCTGGACCCGGCCCGACACCGGCCCCGGGTGGAGGTGAAGGCAGCCACTTACTTTGGCGTCGAGGTGAGGAGGGAGGGCGACCGCTGGATCGCCCAGTGCGTGCTGGACCTTTAACACTCCCGTGGGGGAGATAGGTAAGGGGGTAGAGATGGAACTGAAGAAAGTGAGCGATTGGGAGTGGGAGTTGCCTAAATCCGGGGACATGCGGGTCCCGGGGTGGATCTTCGCCTCGGAGGCCATCCTAAAACCGCTCCTGGACCAAAAGGGGCACGAGTGGAACGCCCTGGAGCAAGTGAAAAACGTGGCCTCCCTCCCCGGGATCGTGAAGGCCTCCATCGCCATGCCGGACGTACACCCCGGTTACGGCTTCCCCATCGGGGGAGTGGCTGCCTTCGACCCCGAGGAGGGGGTGGTGGCCATGGGCGGGGTGGGCTTCGACATCAACTGCGGGGTGCGGGTGCTGGCCACCCCCCTCTCTCGAGAGGACATCGAGGCCAAGAAGGAAGAGGTGGCCGACCGGCTGTTTTCCCACGTGCCGGCCGGCCTGGGTTCCACCGGCAAGCTCAAGCTCACCGAGCGGGGAATCGACGAGGTGCTGAGGAAGGGGGCCTATTTCGCCCTTGAGCGGGGCTACGGGGTGCCGGAGGACCTCGCCTACATCGAGGAGGGGGGGCGGATGGAGGGAGCCGATCCGGACGCCGTATCCTTCAAGGCCAAGCAGCGCCAGTTCAAGCAGGTGGGGACCCTGGGGTCGGGGAACCACTACCTCGAGGTGCAGTACGTGGAGGAGATCTACGACCGGGAAGCGGCCGCCGCCTACGGGCTCGAGGAGGGCCAGATCCTGATCGCCATTCACTGCGGTTCCCGGGCCCTGGGACACCAGATCGGCCAGGATTCCCTGCAGGAGCTGGAGCGCGCCAGCAAAAAGTACGGCATCCCCATCCGGGAGCGGGAGCTGGTGTGCGCCCCCATCCGCTCCCCGGAGGGGCAGAAGTACCTCTCCGCCGTGTTCGCCGGGATCAACTGTGCCTTCGCCAACCGGCAGGTGATCGCACACTTGGTGCGGGAGGCCTTGGCCCCCACCTTCGGGCTCCCCTTCGAGAAGATCAGAACCCTTTACGACGTAGGGCATAACAACGTGAAGTTCGAGCGCCACAAGGTAAACGGGGAGGAGCGGGAGCTCTTGGTGCACCGCAAGGGGTCCACCCGGGCCTTCGGCCCCGGGCGGCCGGAGAACCCTGAACCTTACCGCAGAGTGGGCCATCCCATCTTCGTGGGCGGGACCATGGGCACGTCCTCTTACATCCTCAGGGGCACGGAGAAGGGGATGGACCGGGTATGGGGCTCCGGGGTGCACGGGGCTGGCCGGGCCATGTCCCGGGCCAAGGCCAAGCGCACCTGGCGGGGGGAGCGGCTGATCCGGGAGCTGGGGCAGCGGGGGATCGTGGTGCGGGCCCACTCCCTGGCCGGGGCGGCGGAGGAGGCCCCCGGGGCCTACAAGGATGTAGATCTGGTGGTGGAGGCGGCGGTGGGGGCGGGGCTCAACGCCAAGGTGGCCCGGGTACGCCCCCTGGTCTGCATCAAGGGCTAAACCCAGCACCCGGAGGGGCCAATTGGCCACCCTTGGTCCGGTTTCCGCCCTTGCGCCCTGGGTTGTCCCCTTGAGCTAGGCTACCCAAGGAGCCCCGGAGCTGGGTGACCGAGGGAAGCCGTGGTGCCTTGGGGCGATGGCCGCCCGAGGCCGATGAAGGGGATGCCCCCATGCGACCGCCAGGGCGAACTCGATGAGTGGTCGAATGCGCTTGCCCGGGCCCTGCCGGGTCAGCCGGGCTCCCGGGCGAGCAGCGACTGCCAGCCGGTCCCGTCCCAGCGCCGGAGGCGAAACACCCCTCCTCTTCTTCCACTGCGATCAGCAACCCACCCTGGGTCCACCTCACCCAGAAAGCCCCCTCACTGCCCGGCAACCCGGTGACCTGGGAGCTTTCCAGCTCGTAGATGAACACCTGCTGCTCTCTCCCCGGGGACCCAGCCACGAAAGCCAGCCGCTCTCCATCCGGGGAGAAGACAGGGCTCACGGCCGGGGTGGCGATCCTCTGGGCTGAGCTCTGGACGATGTCCAGCAAGTAGAGGCTGGTCAGCGGGTCCACGTGGGGTGAGGTGAGCCCGGGCTGGTCAGCCACCACCAGGGCCAGGAAGTCTCCCCCAGGGGAGATGTCCAAGAACAGTTGTGGCCACAGGAAAAGGAAAATCCGGCAATCCTCCTCCCCGCAGTGGAAACTGGCCACCGATTCCCCTTTGGCGTCTTCGATCCTGCCCTGGGGGCGGACCAGCCACAATTCTGTGTCCACCGGGAGGAATGAGAGCACGTCGCTGGCGAGTACCCGGTCCTCCCCGGAGCTCAGGTCCAACCGGTGGAGCTCCGGGGTCTCCCCCGGGGAGGCAAGGTAGAACACGGCACTGCCTGTCTGATCGTACCGGGGGGAGGAAAGGGGAAACTCCGCTTGTCGGATGACCTCCGGCTCTCCGGCCAGGGGAAGGCGCACGATCCGCCACCGATGAGGGAAGAAGAAATCTTCGTCAAGCTCCAGTATCGTGACTAGCATCTCGGTGCCAGAAGGGGACCAGACGAGGCCCCCGGCGGCCTCGGTCTCCCCCAGCTCCAGCACCGACCTCACCAGCTCTCCCTGCTGGCCCAGCAACCATACGGCTCCCCCCACCGGGAAGGGGTTGTAGTTCCCCTCCTGATCCAAGATCACTGCCAGCTCGCCGGTCGGGCTCTCCGCCACGTGGTTGAAGGGGAACAGGCACCCGGAGAGGGCCAGGAGGCTCGACCCCAAGCCAAGGAACAAAACCCACTTTTTCACCGCGCCCTCCTGGAGAGACCTTTGGCCAACCGGCCCGGGCGAACCACGTCCACGCCGGCAACCCGCCGCCCCTGTCGGGCCCGAGTAGTCGGGACAGTTTTAGCTACTTCGGCTCGCCCCCGGCAAGTCGGGCAGGTTAGGGGGTCAGAACCCCCGCTTGACCAGCGAGTAAACCGGCTTCCAGCCCGGCTCTTCCGGCCACTTGAGGTAGGGCTCCATCTCCTCGGCGCTCCGCAACGTCACCTCCTCCACCGGCGGGAGCTTCCCAGGCGGGAACGCCTCCAGGATCTCCTCGATCACCAACGTGAGGTATCTGAGGATCGCCGCCACGGGGCGCTTGGCCTTCTCCGCCGAGGCCAGGGAGGGCTTCCCCACCGCCCCGTGGGGGGTGGCAGAAAGCTCGATGGCGATGTGCCCCTCCCCCTCGGACCAGCGGTGCGGCCTCCGGTAGGGGTCCACCGAGGTGTCGAAGTGCCCCCCGGGGAGGAAGGACTTCCCCTGCTCGTCCACCGCCTTCTCCATGTCGATCATCTCGGGGAAAAGCAGGAGCCCCAGCGAGGTTTCGTGCTCGGCGGAGTGAATGAAGTCGGTCTCCCAGCCGGTCTTGTCGGTGGGGGTGAAGAACTCCCGTACGCAGCGGTGCCAGTCGAACACTTGGAAAATCCCCGGGAGCTGATAGCGGTACATGAACTCGTGCAGGGCCGCCTCCAGCACCCAGAGCTGGCCGTGGTTGTTGATGATGAGCTGCTTTCTGAACCCATCGTTCCAGAGGCCGAGCATGACCGCGATCAGGGTCTCCTTGACCACGTCCTGGGGGATGATCACCGTGCCGGGCATCCCGATGTGGTGGTAAGGGTGGGCGCCGTAGACGATGGGGGGGAAGACCAGGTTTACCGGGTAGCCCTTCTTCTGCGTGTAGCGCCGCACCCCCTCGATGAGCTGGGTCACCTGGAATAGGTCGTGGCCCGAGGGGGCGTGGTCCCCGTGGCGTTCGGTGGCTGCCACGGGGATGATGACGATGTCGTTCTTCTTCCGGTTCTCCACCACCCGGTGGCGGGGGGTGGTCTGGATGTAGGTCCCGGGTTTGGTGAGCTCGGGGGGGGAGGGGATCCCGTATTCGGAGAGAATCCGGTCGATCTCCTCCTTTGAGGCGTCCCAGATCTCCTTCTTCAGCCGGCCCACCTGGGTGTCCTCGAACACTATCGCCGG
The DNA here is from genome assembly GCA_002375935.1 of Acetothermia bacterium UBA3574. Lineage (GTDB taxonomy): Bacteria > Bipolaricaulota > Bipolaricaulia > Bipolaricaulales > Bipolaricaulaceae > DFNF01. The sequence goes on along the minus strand of DFNF01000079.1, from coordinate 28,758 downwards.
GTGGTCCGTGGTTATCCACATGCTTCCCTTCCCCATCTTTTCCTCCTTCCGTACTTCCGTGACGGGTGACGCGTAACGCGTTCCGGGTTCTTTGAAACCAGTCGCCCGTCACGCGTCACCCGTTACGCGTCACGGTTTTATCATGATCTTCCCGTCCTCCCGCCGGGTGGCCTTCTCCAGGGCGGCCACCGCTTCGTCCAGGGGAAAGCGGGAGGTGATCATCTTCGAGTTATCGATGAGCCCGGCCCCCAGCATGCGGATCACCGAGGGGAAGATCCCATGGCCGGAGTGGCCTTGAGCACCGTAAAGCTGGCTTCGGCGGACCTGGAAGCGCTCCAGGAACATGGGGACGCGCTGGGCCGCCCGGCCCACCACCGCTATCTTCCCGTTGATGGCCAGGGTCTTTTCCATCTCGGGGATGGTGTGCTCCGGGGCCCCGGCGGCCTCCACGGAGAGATCGGTGCCTTCACCGCCGGTGATCTCCATCACCACTTCGGAGGGCGTCACCTGGCGGGGGTCGAATACGTAATCGGCCCCCACCTCTTTGGCCAATTTCTTGCGCACCTCCGAGACCTCAAAGGCGATGACTTTGGCGGCCCCGGCGGCCTTGCAGAGCTGGATCGCCGCCAACCCGATGGGGCCGGCGCCGTAGACGGCCACGTATGCCCCCGGTCGGAACCCCCCGGCCCGCTCGAACACAGTGTTGTAGGCCACGCAGGTGGGCTCGGTGGTGGCGGCCACTTCCCAGGCCAGCTCCTCGTCTCCGTAGCGCTCGAAGATGGGGTCCACCTTCCAACAGAGCTTGGCCGGCACTACGATGTATTCGGCCATGGCCCCGTCGATGGTGAACCCGATCTCCTCCAGGTTCTGGCAGTGGTTGGGGAAGCCGTCCCGGCAGGGGCGGCAGTGGCCGCACCACACCATCTCCTCCACCGTGACCCGGTCCCCCACCTTGAACTGGGCCGTCTCCGGGCCCGGCCCCAGCTCCACGATCTCCCCGGCGAACTCGTGGCCGATGATCACGGGGAACTTGGTGAGGCCGGGGTAGAGGATGTAGCCCTCGGGGTCGGTTTCGTAGAAGTGGACGTCACTTCCGCACACCCCGCAGGCCTTGACCCGGAGGAGCACCTGGCCTGGACCGGGTTTGGGGTCTGGCACCTGGGTGAGTTCCAGTTTGGGGTGGCGCCAGACGTTGGCCCCTTCGACGGCCTTTCCGGTTTGTTTTTCCCAATCCGAGACCCGGTAATCGGGCCGCGGCTGCCACTGGGCTGAGATGCGGAGTCCCTTCACGTTGCCCCCTTTCGCAAACGTTTGTAAGCAAGTATACCCCTCCCTCCCAGGACAGCCAACGCCGGCCAGGGATATTTTGGGGGACAAACTTCCATTTCCAGTTTTCGTTCCGTTCCTGCCAGGAGGTTTTTTGCCCGCCGCCCGCGAGGAGCCCGGCCGGGGGTTGTTTTCGTCACAGTGTTATGTTATGATGAGCCGCCCAACCGGGCACTAAGGAGGAAACATGCTGGAGAACTACTTCGCCCTCCAGAAGTTGGCCCAGGCCGACCACCAGCTCCGGCTGGCCCAGGCGGCCCGGAACCGGGAGAGGGCCGCTAGGATGCGGGAATTACAGGCCCGGCGCCGGCTGGCCAAAGCCGTGCGGGTGGCCCGGGCCGCCGGGCTGCCCCCGGAGGAGGTCCGGGCAACCCTGAGGAAAGCCCTGCGGGCGGTGAGCTGATGGCTGAGGAGCTCATCTCCAAAAAGGAGGTCCTCAAGGAAACCGGGATCTCCTACGGCCAGCTCTACCGGTGGAAGCGGATGGGCCTCATCCCCGAAGCGTGGTTCATCCGCCGCTCCACCTTCACCGGCCAGGAGACCTTCTTCCCCAAGGAGAAGATCCTCCGGAGGATCGAGGAGATCCTGCGGCTCAAGGAGGAGCATTCCCTGGAGGAACTGGTTAAGATCCTGTCGCCGGAGGCGACCCCGGAGCAGGTGACCTGCGACGACCCCGTTTCCCTTCCGGCCATCGGCCGGGAGGGGAGGGAGCTTTTGTGGAAGGAGGGAGGGTACAGTTTCCGGGAGCTGGTGGCGCTGGCGGCCGGGGCCCAGGCCCTGCGTAACAAAACTAAGTTACACCAAGCCCGCCTGCTGGTGGCCCTGGCCCTCAGGCTCGCCGAACCCATCCGCGCCCCCACCGGCCACTCCCTGATCCTGGCCGAAAAATCCCTGGATCGGGAGGGGATCTCGGTGCGCATCTCCTTCGCCGTCGCCGGAAAGGAGCCCCTGCAGCTCGACCCAGAGTCCAAGGTGCTGGTGCGCCTGGACCTGGAGCGATTGGTGGAGCGGGTGAAACGGGAGCTGGGGGGGTGACCCCCCAGCGGATAGCCAGTTGGAGGTGGAATGATGGAGAAGAGGAGCGTGTCCATCGCCGGGGCCGGGAAGGTGGCCGGTGGCGAGTACCACACCGTGAAGATCTCCGGCTCCGGGAGGGTGGAAGGCGACTTGGTCGCCGAGGAGCTGCGCATCGCCGGCGCCGGCAAGGTGGAGGGGGCGGCCAAGGTCAAGGAGCTGGTGGTCTCGGGCACCGCCCGGTTCGAGGGCCCGGTTGAGGCAGATGCCCTCCAGATCGCCGGTGCCTGCAAGATCGAGGCCGAGCTTTCGGCCAAGGAGGCCCGGGTGGCCGGGGCCCTGAAGGTGGAAGGGGGGGTCAAGGCCCACTACTTCAAGGCCAGCGGCGGCCTGAAGGTGGAGGGGAACCTGGAGGCGGACCTGGTGTCCCTCGCCGGCAAGGTGACGATCACCGGGCTTTTGGCCGCAGACCGGGTGGAGATGCGGCTGGAGGACGCGAGCTTCGTCCAGGAGATCGGGGGCGAGCGGATCGAGATCCGCCGCCGCGCCCGCGGCAAAGGGCTCCTGGAGGAGCTGGGCCTCCACTTCTTCCGCCGCCCGGGCACCCTCCAGGCCACCTCCATCGAGGGGGACGAGGTCTACTTGGAGGGGACCCAGGCCAAACTGGTGCGCGGAAAGGAGGTCCACATCGGCCCGGGGTGCCGCATCGAGCGGGTGGAGTACGAGGAGTCCCTGAGGGTCCACCCCGAGTCCCGGGTGAAGGAGGAGGTGCGGGGATGAATCGGTACGAAGAGCACCGCACAGTCTCCCCGTCCCTGCGGCTCAGGAAACTCCTCTTGGCCCCCTACATGCTGCTCGTGTGGACGCCGCTCCTGGTGCTGCGGACGGTGCTGGGGAGCGTGCTCGGGAGCATGGGGGGCACGCTGGGGATCCTGGGGGGCATCTTGGGCCTCACCATCACGGTGCCCATTGTGGTGTTGGTGCTGGGGATAGTGTTCACGGTGGTGCCGCTGGCGCTGCTGGTGGCGGGCGTGGCCACCCTGGGGGCGGTGGTGACCTGGCCCTTTAGACGCGCCCTCTGGCCCTCCCGGCGGAAGCTGCTGCGCTGGGAGTACTGGGAGGACGCCGAGGAGCCATGGGAGGAGGAATGATGAGCAAGGTAGAGGGCAAGTTTTCCTGTGAGTTCGAGGTCCGGGAGCCGGTGGAGCTCTCTGTCTCCTCCGGGGCGGGGGACGTGGAGGTGCGGGCCGGCCCCCCGGGCAGGGTACGGGTTGAGGGGAGCTTTGCCGTGCGGGCGGTGCCCCAGGCCCGGGCCGAGCGGCTGGCCCAGCTCCTGCGGGAATCCCCCCCGGTGGAGGTGCGGGGGAGCCGAGTCCGGGTGGGGGACCTGAAGAAGTACGCCGCCCTGCTCGGCCCCTCCTTCCTGGGCACCTTCTTCGAAGGTGTGTGGATCGACTACCAAATCGAGGTCCCCCCGGCCACCGAAGCCGACATCCAAAGCGGTTCGGGCGACATCGAGATCAGCGACATCGACGGCCCGGTGGACGTTCGTACCGGCTCCGGGGACGTGGAGACAGTGGGCATCGCCAAAGGGGGCCAGCTGAAGTCCGGCTCCGGAGACATAAAGGCCCGGGCAATCGGCGGCGAGGTCCAGATAAAAACCGGCTCCGGCGACATCTCCGCTGAGGAGATCCGCGGCGACCTGGAGGTGAAGACCGGCTCCGGGGACGTGAAGGCCCGAGGGGTCGCCGGGGACCTGCGGGTGGTCGCCGGCTCCGGGGATTTCTCCCTGGAGGACGTCTCCGGGGACGTGGAGGTGCACACCGGAAGCGGTGACATCGAGGTGGAATCCCCCATCGGGGAGGGCAAGGAGTGGCGGCTCCGCGCCGGCTCCGGGGACATCGCCCTGGCCCTCCCCCGGGGGTCCCGGTTTCGGCTGGAGGCGGAATCGCAGTTCGGCGAGGTGGAGAGCGACTTCGGCTCCCACCCCGAGGCGGCCTCTTCCATCGAGGCCAAGACCGGTTCCGGGGACATCCGGATAGTTGCCCGCTAGGCGGGGAAGGAGGGTGAGATGTACCTTTGCCGAGGAGTGTTGCACCCGGGAGGGGCGGCGGCGTTTTTCTTCTTCTCCTGGGTGGTGCAGCGGTTGTTCAACTCCATCGTGGTGGGCCATTTCGGCCTGTTGGCGCCGCTCAGCTATTGGCAGGCAGCCACCTTGCTGTTCCTGTTCATGCTCCTTTTTGCCTGGAGTGGTTGGGGGCTGGGGAGGTTTGCCCATGGGTTCCTGAAGTTTCATCCGGGGGACCTTCTCGGGCTGGAGGTGGGGCTCTTCTTCCTCGGGGCCTGGTTGTTTCAGCTCCTGTTCAACTCGCTTGTGGTGGGCTACTTCGGCCTGCTGAGCCCGCTCAGCTACTGGCAGGCGGCCGGGCTCCTCTTCCTGGCCGCGATATTCACTGCCTGGGCCGGCTGGGTGGCGGGTCCGATCCGCCCCCGGAAGGCGGACTACTCGGAGATCGGCCGCCGCATCAAAGAAGAGCTCAAGCGCTTCTTCGAGGACTGGTAAGTCGCCCCCGAGAAAGGCGGGAAGATGGAGACACCAAACCTGAGGGTGCGGGAGTTGCGCAGGAAGGACATCCCGGCGGTGATCGAGCTTTTCCAGGGCTCGTTCCCCCGGGAGCTCGAGGTCATGGGGTTCAACCCCGAGACGGTGCGAAAACAACTTCGGCTCTATGGGCTGGCCAGGCTCGTCCAGCGGCTGACCCGCAAGCCGTTCGTGCTGTTTTGGGTGGGCGAGGTGGCCGGAGAAATCGTAGCCACCGTGAGCTTGACTCGGGAGCGGGGGTCCTGGTACATCGGGACGGTGATGGTGGCCCCCGAGCACCGCCGCCGCGGCTACGGCCGGGCCATGGTGGAGCACGCCCTGGGGGTGATCCGGACCCAGGGGGGGAGGCGGGCGGTCCTGCACGTGTTGGAGGACAACCTCCCGGCCAAACGGCTCTATGAGGGGGCCGGTTTTTCCCGGTTCGAGCGGGTGGTGCACCTGGTGCGGGAACCCCCTGAAGCCGGAGAGTCCCCCCTCCCACAAGGGTACAGGCTGGTGCGCATCGGGATGTTCGACCCCCGGGCGGCCCAGCTCACCTATGCGGCCATGGAGCCCGACTCCGCGGAGGTGTACGGCCCCCCGCAGGTGCCGCCCTGGTACCTACAGGCCTTGGCCCGCCGGCAGCCCGGGGTCCGGGAACCCCAGGCGGTGGTGCGGGAAGGAGAGTGGGTGGGGGTCTATTCCTTCAGTGCCCCATTTGGGACCAAGGGAGCGGCCTCGGCCGGGATCTCCCTCCTCCCCGAGCACCGGGGGCTGGGGCTGGAGGAGGCCCTCCTCTCTCTGGCCCTGGCGCGGGCCCGCGAGCTCGGCTGCCCCCGCCTCCTCGTCCGGGCCAACGAGGCCAATGGGGCGCTCCTCTCGGCCTGTGAGCGATTGGGGTTCACCCGCCTCTACGCCATGGAGGGCATGTACCGCGACCTCTGAGGGGATATGCGATGGAGCGGAGAAAGCTAGCGGTAAGGATCTCGGCGGAGCTGGTGCGGAGCGTGGATGAGCTCGTCGGCCCGGAAAGACGCGACGAGTTCATCGAGATGGCGATACGGAACGCCCTCAGAGGCGAGGCCATAAAGAGGCTGGAGGAATTGGGGAAACGCTTCAGGGGGCTCACCCTCGAGGACATCTATTACCCCTCACGACGGGAACTGGAGGGCCGGCTATGAACAATTGGAAGAGGCGGTTCTTCACCATCTGGGCCGGGCAGCAGGCGTCCCTGTTCGGGAGCTGGATCGCCCAGTTCGGGCTCGTGTGGTGGCTCACCCAGGAGACGGGATCGGCCACGGTGCTCGCCACTGCCTCCCTTGTGGCCATGCTGCCCCGGATCCTTATCGGGCCCTTCGCCGGGACGTTGGTGGACCGCCTGCCCCGGCGCTGGCTCATGGTGTGGGTGGACCTGTTCGTGGCCGCCCTGGCCTTTCTTCTGGCATTCCTGTTTTACACCGGGGCCATCGAGGTGTGGCACATCTACCTGGTGATGGCCCTGCGGGCGGTGGGGGGAGCGTTCCACTGGCCGGCCATGGCCGCGGCCACCTCGCTCCTGGTCCCGGAGAAACACCTCACCCGCATCGCGGGCCTCAACCAGACCATGCAGGGGCTCCTGTCCATCGTCTCCCCGCCCCTGGGGGCGCTGGCGGTGTCCTTCCTCCCCATGCACGGGGTGATGGGGATCGATCTGGTCACGTTCTCGTTCGCCGTCCTCCCCCTGCTGTTCCTGGCCATCCCCGAGCCGGCCCGGGCCGAAGCCCGGAGGTTGACCTATGTCTCGGATCTGGCCGCCGGGTTCCGCTATGTGTGGAGCTGGCGGGGACTGTTCTTGCTCCTGTGCATGGCGGCGCTCCTGAACGGCATCGCCCAACCCATGGGCTCCTTGCTCCCCCTGCTCATCAAGGAGCACTTCGGGCGGGGGGCGCTGGAACTGGGCTGGGCCGAGTCCGCCTGGGGGATCGGGGTGGTGGTGGGAGGGCTTTTCCTCTCCGCCTGGGGCGGGTTCCGCAGAAAGATCCACACCATCCTCCTGGGGGTGGTGGGGATGGGCCTTGGGTTCGGACTTCTGGGTGTTCTGCCTGGGGCCTGGTTTTACCCGGCGCTGGGGCTCTTCTTCCTGGCCGGGTTCATGAACCCCCTGGCCAACTCCCCGTTCATGGCCCTGGTCCAGACCACCGTGGAACCCGGGATGCAGGGGCGGGTGTTCTCCCTCATGTCGAGCCTGGCCCAGGGGATGGCGCCCTTGTCCCTGCTCCTCGCCGGTCCCCTGGCGGACTTGTTCGGAGTGCAGTTCTGGTACCTGGTGGGCGGGGCGGGGGTTATGCTCCTGGGGCTGGCCGCCTTCACCGTGCCGGCCATCATGCGTCTGGAGGAGTCCCGCCCGGTGGCAGAGGAGGCGGTAAATTAAATCGAGGTGTTCAGGATGAGAAGGCTGCGTCTCCTATTGGCGTTCTCCTGTGCCGCGCTGGCCCTCTACCTGGGGGTGGGGGGATACGTGGCCTCCAAGATAGCCTTCCCAAATCGCCTGCCCCTGGATCCGGAAGCCAGAAGCGCCCTGGGAGCCCCGCTGGAGGTCAGTTTTCCCAGCCGGGCCGGGGAGGTCACCCTGGCGGGATGGTTCTTCCCCGGGGGCCCCCGGGCAGTGGTGCTGGTCCACGGGCTGGACGGGAACAGGGCTGTCCCCCCAGTCCTCCACACCATCCCCTTTTATCGCCAGCTGGGGTGGAGCGTGTTGGCCTTCGACCTGCGGGGACATGGGGAGTCCGGCGCGGCGAGGCTGGGGATGGGCCAGTGGGAAAAGGGGGACGTGCTCGGGGCTATGGACTTCCTGGCTTCCCAAGGCATCCCCCCCACCCAAGTGCTCCTCCACGGTTGGTCCTTGGGGGCGGTGGCAACCATATTGGCAGCAGCGGACTGCGAGGCGGGCCCTCTGGGGGTAGTGGCCGACTCGGCTTACTCTCGGCTCGTGCCCGTGCTGATGGCCAACCTCCACAAACGGACAGGACTTCCCTCTTTCGTCAATTGGGGGGTGTTGCTCATGGGGCGGCTGCTGTTCGGCCTGAATCCCTGGCAGGTCCGGGCTGATTTGGCCGCAGGGGAACTTCACCGGCGGGGCATTCCCCTGCTTCTCATCCACGGGGAAGATGACGAGCTCGTCCCCCTGGGACACGCCCGTGAGATCTTGAGCGCTCATCCAGAAGCCCGGGCCTGGTTTGTCCCCGACTGCGGACACGCCCTCGCCTGGGAGCGGGAGGAGTACTTCCGGGTGCTGAGCTCGTTCCTCGAGAACTTGTCCTGAAAAGAGGTGGCGGTGGGAGACACAAATCCGGATACTAGGTCTGCCGTGAGCCTGAGGAGTATGGAGGAGAAGCTTCGACGCTATGCCAGGGCGAAGGGCGTGGAAGCCCTTTACCTCTTCGGCTCCACCGCCTCCGGAAGGCGCACGCCCCTGAGCGATGTGGATGTGGCGGTCCTCCTTCCCGAACACGTCCCCCAGGAGGAGTACCTGGAGCAGAGGCTGGGGATGATCGCTGAGCTCTCGGAACTCCTGGGAACCGACGCGGTGGATCTCGTGATCCTGAACCTGGCTCCCCCGCTCCTTGTACACCGGGTGATAACCCGGGGGAAGCTCGTCTACGCCCGGGACGACCTCCGACGGACGCGGTTCGAGGCCCGGGCGATCCAGGAATACTTGGACCTAAAGCCGCTTTACGAGTTGGAAAGGCGTTACTTGCGGGAGCGCATAAAGGAGGGGAAGTTCGGTGTTAGGCCATGAGACGATCGCGCGGCGCCTTCGGAGGTTAGAGAAAAGCCTCTTGCTTCTGTGAGAACTCCAAGGACTCGGGCCCACGGAGTCCTGAACGATCGGTTCGTTCAAACCGGGCTCCGGGATTTGGCGGAGTTCGCCGCCGCGGTGATGGGGTTTTTGGAAGGGAGGGGAGATGGCACAGCGTGACGCGGAGTTCTACCGACGGGCGGAGGCCTTCATCCAGCGGATGCTGGAGGAGGTCCCCACCGCCGCCACCCACCTGGGTGACCATCGCTACGACGACCGCTTGGGACGCCACACCCGGGAGGACATCGCCCGCCAGAAGGGGCTCATCGAGGGGGCGCTGCGGGAGCTCGAGGGATTCCCTCCCGAGGAGCTCTCCCCGGAGGGCCGGATCGACCGGGAGGTGATGCTCGGGATCGCCAAGTCCTTCCTGCGGGATTTCGAGAGGCTCCGGGGGCATGAGCGTGACCCCCGCTATTACTCCGGCGAGTGTCTGGGCGGGATCTTCGCCCTGATCGTGCGGGATTTCGCCCCGCTCCCAGAGAGGCTGCGGAGCGCCCTCGGGCGCCTGCGGGAGGTCCCGCGGGTGCTGGAGGAGGGGAAGGCGAACATCATCCCGGGGGAGGTACCCCGGGTATGGTGTGAGGTGGCCATCGAGTCCGCCTCTCAAGGCCTGGCCCTGTTCACCATGCTCATCCCCGCCCTGGCCGAACACGTCCCGGACATCAAGGGGGAGCTGCTTGCGGCGAGCGCGGAGGCGGCCGGGGCCATGGAGGCCTACGTGTCCTTCCTCAAGGGTGAGGTCCTCCCCGAGGCGGCGGGGGACTTCGCGGTGGGGAAGGGGATGTTCGAGGAGCTCCTGCGGGAAAACCACATGCTCGATATCTCCGCCGACGAGCTCTACGAGCTGGGCTGGAGGCTCTTCCGGGAGACACGGGAGGAGATGGAGCGGGTGGCCGCTGGGATAACCCTGGGCAAATCGGCGCGGGAGATCCTGGAGGAAGCCAAGGACGACCACCCCGCGCCCGAGGAGCTCCTGGACGCCTACCGCCGGGAGATGGAGCGGGCCAAGCGGTTCGTGATCGAGCGGGGGATCGTCTCCATCCCCCAGGGGGAGCGGCTCAGGCTCGAGCCCACCCCGCCGTTTCTGGCGCCGGTGATCCCCTACGCCGCCTACATGGCCCCCGGCCCCCTGGAGGAGGTCCAGGAGGGGATCTTCCTCGTCACCCCGGTGCCGCCGGATGCCCCCGAGGAGGTGAGGCGGGAGAAGCTCCGGGGACACAACTGGGCCAAGATCCCGGTGACGGCGCTGCACGAGGCCTACCCTGGCCACCACCTCCAGCTCTGCTACGCCAACCGGGTGGGGAAGCTGCCCCGGAAGCTCGCCGGGTTCCTCTCCTCCCTCTTCGTGGAGGGCTGGGCGTTCTACTGCGAGGAGCTGATGGAGGAGCTGGGGTTCATCGGGGAGCCCATCCAGCGGCTGGGACGGCTCAACGACCAACTGTGGCGGGCAGCCCGGATCATCCTGGACGTGGCCCTCCACTGCCGGGGGATGTCGGTGGAGGAAGGGGTGGAGTTCCTGGTGGAGGAGGCTGGCCTGGAGCGGACCAACGCGCTGGCGGAGGTGCGCCGCTACACCGCCTCGCCCACCCAACCCATGAGCTACCTGGTGGGGAAGCTCGAGATCCTGAAGCTCATCGACGAGTTCAAGGGGAGGAACCCCGGGAAGAGCCTACGGGAGCTTCACGACGCGATCCTCTCCTGTGGGTCGCTGCCCCCGCGCCTCATGCGCCGCTGCCTCTGCCTTGATTAGGGAGGGGCCCGGCGGGATGGCGGCACGGTTGTTTACTGAGCTGTGACATTTCAGTAAACTTTGTGGCCATGACCGTGACAGTGCGCATCAGCGGGTGGGCAAAGCGGATGTTGGAGGAGCTCTCGGCTCGCAAGGGGAAAAAGATTCGTGAGCTGGTGGACGAGGCGGTGGAACTTTATCGCCGCCATGTGTTCCTCGAGGAAGTCAACCAAGCCTTCGCCGCCCTATGCGCGGATCCAAAGACATGGTCTGAAGAACAAGCCGAGAGGGAGCTCTGGGAGACGACCCTGGGAGACGGCTTGGAAGATGGCTGAGCCAGCTCGGGGAGAAGTTTGGCTGGTGGATTTGAACCCGGTGCGTGGCCATGAACAGGCCGGGATACGTCCTGCTCTTATCATCTCCGAGGATCTCTTCAACAAAGGTCCAGCTGGTTTAGTGGTCGTGATTCCCATAACCTCGGTTTCCAAGGGGATCCCACTCCATGTGGAGATTCGCCCCCCTGAGGGCGGACTCCGGGAAGTGAGTTACGCCAAATGCGAGGACGTACGTTCGATCTCGAAGAAACACCTGTTGAGACCTCTGGGCCGGGTCAGAGAAGAAACGATCGGCCAAATAGAGGACAGGTTGAAAATACTGCTCGGTCTCCCCTGAGCTTTCACCTCAGGCCACTTCAACTGGAGATCGCGGAATAGGTGGGCTGCGAACTCTGGATGGGGTTCTTTCACGGAGGCCTGGGCGAGCTCCCACAGGGAGAGCTCGAGCAGGTGGCGCGTATAATCACGCGTGAGCTTGCGCGTTAGGTTCGCACCCAGCCCCACCGGGGAGCTACACGTGGGCGGTGCCCGCACCGCCCTGTTCAATTGGCTGTGGGCCCGGAAAGAGGGAGGGCAGTTCATCCTCCGCATTGAGGACACGGACCTGGCCCGCTCCCAGGCCCGTTATGTCGAGGGGATCTTGGACGCCCTCTCCTGGCTTGGCCTTTCCTGGGACGAGCTTTATCACCAGTCGGACCGGCTCCCCCTCTACCGGGGGTATGTGGAAAGGCTAGTAGAAGAGGGGAAGGCCTACCCATGCTTCTGCACCCCGGAGGAGCTGGCCGCCCGCAGGAGGCAGGCCCTGGCCCGGGGGGAGGCCCCGGAGTACGACGGCCATTGCCGCCACCTCTCCCCGGCGGAGCGGGAAAAATATCTCGCCCAGGGCAGGAAGCCGGCCATCCGGTTCATCGTGCCCGAGGAGGAGAAGGAAACTTCATTCCGGGATTTCCTCCGGGGGGAGGTCCACTTCCGCCGCCTCACCACCGGCGACTTCGTCATCCAAAAGGCCGATGGAACCCCCACCTACAACCTGGCCTGCGTGGTGGACGACCACGAGATGGGGATCACCCACGTGCTGCGGGCCGAGGACCACCTGTCCAACACCCCCAAACAGATCTGGCTCTATCGGGCCCTGGGCTGGCAGCCCCCGGAATTCGGACACCTCTCCATCATCCTGGGACCGGATCGAAAAAAGCTCTCCAAGCGCCATGGGGCCACCTCGGTGGAGGCACTGCGGGAGCTGGGTTTTTTGCCCCAGGCAGTGACCAACCACCTGGCCTTGCTCGGCTGGTCCCCGGATGGGGGGGAGGAAGTCTTCACCCTGGAGGAGTTGGTGGAAGCCTTTTCGCTGCAGCAAGTCAACCTGGCCCCCCAGGTGTTCGACCTGGAAAAGCTCAAGTGGCTGAACCGGAAGCACCTGGCCCGGCTGTCCCGGGAGGAGCTGTTGGCCCTGGCCCGGCCCTTCCTCCAGCTGCCGGAGGGGGTGCCCCAGGAGCGGCTGGCTGCGGCGCTGGAGCTCCTGCGTCCGGGGATTTCCATGTTGTCGGAGTTCCAAGGGCACCCGGACCTGGAATACCTGCTCGCCAGGCCGAAGTTGCCGGAGGAAGCGCTGGCCGAGCTTGCCTCCCCCCAGGGAAGGGCGGTGCTGCGCGCGGCGCTGGAGCGGGGGGAAGCCCTCACCCCCCAGGGACTGCGCCCATTGGTCAAGGAGATAGCCGCCGAGCTGGGCCTTTCCCCCCGGGAGGTATTCCACCCGTTGCGGGTGGCCCTCACCGGCCGGGGGCAGGGCCCGGAGCTGGCTGGGATCGTGGGGGTGGTGGGGGTGGAAGAGGTGCGGGCCAGGCTGGAGGAGGCTCTGCGGCTGGTTGAGGAAGGGCCGGAAGGACGGTAAAGTCCTGCCGATTTTGGGATTCCATCACCAAACTCATAGGACGGAGAGGAGGCATAAGTGGGGCTCTTGATTGCGATTCCGGCACTGGTTGCGGTGGCGGCGCTGTTGTGGGCCGCCTATGCGAACTGGTACGTCATCAGGCGGGATCGGGGCACCAAGCGGATGCAGGAATTGCAGGACTTCATCCGGGAGGGGGCAATCGCCTTCATGCTGGAGGAGGCCCGGGTGATGGCCTTGACCATGCTGGTGGTGGGGGCGGTGCTGTGGGCCCTGTTTTACTGGGAGGTGGCGGTCTCGTTCTGGATCGGGGCGGTGCTGTCCATGCTGGCCGGGTTCATCGGCATGAACGCCGCCACGCAGGCCAACGCCCGCACCACCCAGGCCGCCCGCCGCTCGTTCAAGGAAGCCCTGAACGTGGCCCTGTCCGGCGGTTCGGTGATGGGCATGGCAGTGGCCGGCCTGGCATTGGGGGGGCTGGCGTTGGTGATCTGGCTGTTCCGCAAGGATTTCTCCCCGGGGGCGGTGACCATCATCACCAAGAACTTGTTGGGCCTCCCCGGGGCGGAGGTCAACTTCATAAAAGCGGCCCTGATCGTGTCCGCCTACTCCATGGGGGCGTCGCTGGTGGCCCTGTTCGACCGGGTGGGCGGCGGCATCTACACCAAGGCGGCGGACATGGCTGCGGACATGGTGGGGAAGGTGGAGGCCCAGATCCCGGAGGATGACCCCCGCAATCCTGCCTCCATCGCCGACAACGTGGGGGACAACGTGGGCGACGTGGGGGGCCTGGGGGCGGACCTGCTGGAGTCGTTCGTGGGGGCCACCATCTCGGTGGTGGTGATGGCCCTGTACATCTTCGTCGGGCGGGGCAACGCCGACATCCAGGGCCTTCTGGCCCAGTTCGGCGGCAGGATCGGCTTGGAGGAGAACTACTGGTGGCTGGCCCTGCTGCCGCTGCTCTACGTGGCCGGTGGGATCGTGGCCAGCCTGCTGGGGATCCTCTACATCCGCCTGTCCCGCCGGCAGGAGAACATGCAGGGAATCCTGATGAACGGCACCCGCATCGCAGCCGGGCTCACCGCCCTGTTCGCCATCCTCACCACCGCCCTATCCCCGGCCAACTTCACCCCGTTTTGGTCCATGCTTTTGGGGATCGCCGCCGGGGTGGGGATCGGCTTCATCTCCGAGTACTACACCTCCTACCGCTACAAGCCCACCCGGGAGCTGGCCCAGGCCTACGCCTCCGGCCCCGCAGTGGGGGTCACCGAGGGGATGGCGGTGGGGATGCTGTCCACCCTGTGGCCGGTGCTGATCATCGCCGGGGCCACCATCGGCGCCTACCAGCTGGGGGGCCTGTTGGGGGTCGCTTACGCCGCTCTGGGGATGCTGTCCTTCGTGGGGATGACGGTGTCGGTGGACTCCTACGGCCCCATCGCCGACAACGCCGGCGGCATAGCCACCATGGCGAAGCTCGACCCCTCGGTGCGGGAGCGGACCGACCAGCTTGACGCCATCGGCAACACCACCGCCGCCATCGGCAAGGGGTTTGCCATCGGCTCGGCGGCGTTCGCCGCCCTGGGGCTGATCGCCGCCTACATGTGGTCCGCGGCCAGCTCGGCCGCCGAGGTGCACATCCCCGAGATCGCCATGATCTCCCCGGCGGTCCAGATCGGGGCGTTCGTGCTGGCGGGCCTCATCGTGGGGGCCATGATCCCCTACGTGTTCTCGGCCCTGCTCATCCGGGCGGTGTCCAGGACAGCCAACGTGATGGTGCAAGAAGTGCGACGCCAATTCCGGGAGAATCCGAAGATCCTCACCGGGGAGGAGCCGCCGGACTACAAACGCTGCATCACCATCACCGCCCACGGGGGCGTGAAGAGGATGGTGATTCCATCCCTGCTGGCGCTGGCCATGCCGCTGGTGGTTGGCCTCATCTTCGGTCGCTACACCCTGGCCGGGTTCCTGGTGGGGGCGCTCTTGTCGGCCATTCAACTCGCCATCTACTGTGCCAACGCCGGCGGTGCCTTGGACAACGCCAAGAAGTACGTGGAGGAGGGGCACTACGGGGGCAAGGGCTCCGAGGCCCACGCCGCCGGGGTGATCGGGGACACGGTGGGCGACCCCCTCAAGGACACGGTGGGGCCGTCCCTGGACATCCTAATCAAGCTGATGAGCGTGATCGCACTGCTGTTTGCGTCCCTGTTCCCGGTGGCCCCGATCTTCATGTAAAAGGGGTCTTTATCGCAGGCTCGCCGGGGTGGGCTCATCTTTCCGAGCCCGCCCCGGCTGTTTGCGTCCACGTGAAGCACTGTCCCCCGCGGGCATGTGAGCCCTTGACTGGCTTTTTTCCCTTGGCTAACATGGTTTTGACGGGCCCGTAGCTCAGCGGTAGAGCAGCCGGCTCATAACCGGTCGGTCACAGGTTCGATCCCTGTCGGGCCCACAGTCGGGGAAGGGAGGCCGGTGCAAAAGCTGTTCGTCTACGTCAGCGGGGTAGCCCGGGGAGACCCTGGGCCGGCGGCAGTGGGGGTTCTGCTGACCGATGATCTCGGGCACGTGGTGGAGAGGGTCTCCCGGCTCATCGGGCGGACTACCCAACGGGTGGCCGAGTTCAAGGCGGTGATCGAGGGAGCGCAGAAGGCAGCCTCCTACGCCCCTGAGGAGGCAGTGATCATCACCGACAGTGCCGCTGTAGCAAATTTCATCTCCGGCATCTCCCAACCACGGGAGCCGCATCTCTCCCACTTGCGGGAACTTACCCTCAAGGTCCTGGAGGAGCTGCCCAAGTGGCGGGTCAATTACCTGTCTCGGGAGGCCAACGGCACCGCCTGGAGGCTGGCGGAACGCGCCTTCCGAGAACATACCCGCAGCCAACGAGAGCGAGAGCGCCTGCTGCGGGAGATCCAAGGGTTGGTGGCCGAACTCCCGCTGGAGGACCTGCGGAAGCTGCAAACCCAGTTGCGGAAACTACGCTCTGGGAGTTCATACCAGGTCCCCGGAGCCGGGTAGGGGGGACGGTGGCTTCCACACTGCTGGCAGCTCATCCAGCGCTCGGGGGAGGGCTTTCCCGCTGGGCGGGCGGGGCAGACCTTAGTGAGCCCCCTCGATTCAGCTTCCACTGAGATGCGGATCGTGCTCCAGCGGGTGAAGTCGGCCTGGGTGCGGGTGGGAGGGGAAGAGGTGGCCCGGATCGGCCCCGGCCTCCTGTTGCTGGTGGGCTTCTCCCAGGAGGACTCAGACCAGGAGCTCACCTTTTGGGCACGGAAGATCCCCGAGCTACGCATCTTTGCTGACCAGGAGGGAAAATTCAACCTCTCCTTGCGGGCGATCGACGGGGAGATCTTGTGTGTCCCCCAGTTCACCTTGTTCGGCGACTGCCGCAAGGGCAAGCGCCCCAGCTTTTCCGCCGCCGCCCCCGGCCCCGAAGCCGAAGAGCTGTTCCGCCGCTTCCTGCAGCTGCTCGAGGGACAAGGCGTGCCGGTGAAGGCAGGGGTGTTCGGGGCCCACATGGAAGTGGGACTGATAAACGATGGGCCGGTGACCTTGATCTTAGAGCGGAAGCTGGGAAAATAACTCCCCCCGTTGGGGGGAGAGAACTCGCCCAGGTTTCCGCCGCCAATCAGGGGGCCCGGATTTTCCCCACCCGGCCCCGAGGTCGGAGGAAAGGGGCAGGAGGGTAGGGCTGCCCGTCGCCGGAGGGTGAAGGCGGAGCTGGGCGCCGAAAATTAGGTTCCAAAAGTAAAAGATAAGGAGGCGTTGATGGCAGCGGTACCGAAATCCAGGCGTTCCCACCGTGAGGTGCGCCAGCGGCGGGCCCATTGGCGGGCCAAGCTGTTGCCCGCGCTGGAGTGCCCCCAGTGTCACGAGCTGCGGCTGCCCCATCGGGTATGCCCTCACTGTGGTTACTACAACGGCATGCCGGTGGTGGAAAAGAGCGAGGAGTAGTTAGTTTTACATCTTCTGGGCGGCCTCAGCCCCCTCCCCGCAACCCAGGTGGGAAAAATCTCGGTGGTGAGTGCCGGGCGGCTCAGGATTTCCCCCCGGCAGCCCCCGCCTCCACTAGCACCACCGGGATGGTCAACACCACCACCGCGCCGGCGATGAGAAAGGCAGGGGAGAAGCCCAGTCCCTCGGCGATGAACCCACCCGCCACCGCCCCCAACATCCAGCCCAACCCGGTGATGGCGTTGTAAGCCCCCAGGGCTTGCCCCTTGAGCCCGGAGGGGGCGACCCGGGACACGATGGCGGTGGCCGGGAGTTGGAACGCCGCCCAGCTGGCCCCGGTGATCACAAACAGCCCCAGCACCAGCTCCCCGGGGAGCTGCTTGCCCGCCAGGGAAAACAGGGCGAAGGCCGCCGCCCGCACCAGCAATCCCAGTCCCCACACCGGCCGGTGTCCCCAGCGCTCGATGGCCCGCCGCACCCAGGGATAGCTCACCACGCTGGTCAGGGTGTGCAGGGTGTAAGCCGCGTACACCACCGGGTTGGACCAGTTCAGGCTCTCCCGCAAAAATAGGGGCAGGGGCACGAAGAACACGGCGAAGGCGGCCATGAGCAGGAAGACCCCGTAGTAGATGAGCACCAGTTCCGGCCCGAAGGCAGTGCGCCCCTGCAGGAACCTGAGCACCTGTCCGGGGCGGACGAGGTAGTAGAGGTGGGCTGGCCCGTAGCGAAATCGCTCATACAGAAAATTTCCCACCGCCACCATCAACCCCCGGAAATCCCGGCGCTCTACCCGACGCAGGGGCTCTGGGAGCAAAAGCACGATGGTCACTGCCCCGCAGGTGGCCAGCAGCCCCACGGTGAGGCCCAAAGACCACAACCCCATCCGTTCCCCCACCAGGCTCAGCAACATCCCGGTCCAGGCCGCCCCCAAGGCCAGTCCCGCTGCCCATCCCAGGCCTGAATATGCGTTCAGACGGCCGATTTCCCGCTCCCAGTCCGCTGCCGGGGTGCGGTCCATGACCAACAGCACCGACACCACCGAGCTGGCCATCCAGAAGAAAGTGGCGCCCGCCCCCAGGAGCACCAATCCCCCCACGGTTCCCACAGCAGGCAGCAGAAAATAAGCGAGTCCCAGACCAGAGAAGCTGAGCACCACCAGCCAGCGGCGGCGCTGGGTACGATCGGAGATGCGCCCCCAGAGCAGGCTCGCCACCACCCCCACCAGGCTCCCCACCCCGGCGATGGTCCCCAGATCCCCGGCGTCCCCGCCCAGGACGTGCGCATACAAAGGCAGGAGCAGCGAGGCCGCCCCGGAGGCGGCGTTGGCCAGCAAGAAAGCCCAGTACCAGTTCGTGCCCCGGGAAAACAGCTGCACCCTGAGCCGCTTCACCCTCCTCCCCTCCTGTGAAGCCGGTGCGCGGAACCGGCCCCAATTTCCCGCTCAGCGGGACAGTAGCTTCACGCTCTCGCAGAGCTCCTCGGGATCCGGGATCTCCAGGATCACTGCCCCCCGGTACTTGGCCCTCTCCAAGGCCTCCAGCGCCTCGCGCCAGCGCACCAAGCCCTGGCCCAGGCCCAGGTGCTCGTCCCGCTGGCCGTGGTTGTCGTGCAGGTGGACGTGCAGGAGTCGCGCGCCCAGTGCCTCCACGTAGGCAGCGGGGTCGCCCTGGAGGGTGGCCAGGTGTCCGAAGTCCAGACAGGCTCCGAGCTCGGGGAATCGTTCTAGGGCCCGCAGGTGTTCTTCGGGGGTGAGGATGAGGTCCCGCCCTCCCCCGCGCTGTTTGTTTTCCAAGGCCAGGGTCACCCGGTGGCGTCGGGCCAGGGGCAGGAGGAATTCCAAGGCGAACTCCAGTCGCCGCCAGGCCTGCTCGAGCTCCTGGGGCAGGGCGGCATATTCCCCGGGGATGCCCCCGGGGTGGAGCACCACCAGCCGGGCCCCCAGGTCGCCGGCCAGGGAGATGGCGTCCGCATACTCGGCGAGTGCGGCGGCCGCCAGGCGGGGATTGGGGGAAGCGGGGTTCACCCCGTGGATGGGGACGTGCAGGGACACGTTGAGGCCAGCTTCCTCTAGCCGTTGTCTCAGCTGCTGCCGCTCCCGGGGACTGAGCTCCCCGGCGTAGGCCACCCCCGGGTCCGCCCGCAGCTCCACCCAGCCCAGGCCCAGTTCCCGGGCCAGCTCCAGCCACTGGGGGAGCCCCAACTGGGGGTGGAGGAAGGTGGCCAGTCCCAGCCGCGAGAGATCCATGTCAACCCATGCGCAGGCCGCCGTTTACGGAGATGGTCTCTCCGGTGATGTACCCGGCCTCTTCTGAGCACAAGAAGGCCACCACCGCCGCCACTTCCTCCGGCTCGGCCACCCGGCGGAGCGGGATCTGGGCGCGGATCTCCTCCCCCCGCTGCTCCAGCGCTTCCCGGTTCATATCGGTGGCGGTGAAGCCCGGGCAGACCGCGTTGACGGTGATCCCGTGGGGTGCCAGGGCCAGGGCCAGCGACTTGGTGAGCCCCAGCAGCCCCGCCTTGGCGGCGGCGTAATGAGCGCCGTGGGCCGAGCCGGTGAGCGCCCGCAGCGAAGACACGTTGACGATCCGGCCGAAGCCCGCCTCCATCATGTAGGGGGCGGCCACTTGGCTGGCCAGAAACGGGGCGGTGAGGGTCACGGCCAGCATGCGCTCCCAATCCTCCAGGGAGATCTCCTCCCAGGGTTGGCGCTGGACGTAGCCGGCGTTGTTTATCAGGGCATGCAGCCCCCCCAGGGCATCGGCTGCCTGGCGCACCACCTCCCGGGCCTGCTCTGGGTCCGCCAGGTCCGCCGGCAACACCACTGCCCGCCGGCCCAGCCGCTCTACCTCCGCCGCCACCTGCTCGGCAGCCAACTTCTGGGTGCGGTAGGTGAGGGCCACGTCGTAGCCCTTGGCGGCCAGGCGGATGCAGGTGGCGGCACCGATCCCGCGGGAGCCCCCGGTTACCAATGCGCAGCGCTTCATCTCGCCTCCTTAAGTGCCGAACAACCGGTCCCCGGCGTCACCCAGCCCGGGGCGAATGTAACCATGCTCGTCCAGTCCCCGATCCAGGGCCGCCGCATACACCGGGACATTGGGGTGGGCGGCCCGGAAATGCCTCACCCCCTCCGGAGCAGCCACCAAGCACAGGAACCTCACGTCCCTCCCCCCTTGCTCCTTCACCAACCTCACCGCTGCCGCCGCCGACCCACCGGTGGCCAGCATGGGATCCACCACGATCACCAGCGCCTCGGACAAGTTGTCCGGCAGCTTCAGGTAGTAGTGGACCGGCTTCAAGCTAGCCGGGTCCCGGTACAGGCCGATGTGCCCGATGCGGGCGGTGGGGATCAGGGACAACACCCCCTCGCTCATCACGATCCCCGCCCGGAGGATGGGCACCAACACCACAGGTCGGGCTAAGTCCACCCCCCGGGCCGGCTCCAGGGGCGTCTGCACCTCCACCTCCCGCAGGGGGAAGTCTCGGGTGATCTCGTACACCATCAGGGCGGTGAGCTCGGTGAGGATCTGCCGGAATTGGAGCCGGTCGGTGGTCCGATCCCGGAGCCGGGTGAGCTTGGCCTGGATCAGGGGATGGTCTACGATCGTCAAGCCCTCCATGGCGGCCAAAAGATAAGGTCTTTCCCCGGCAGCGCAAGCTTAAACCAACGCCGGGTAACGGTGCCGCAGGTGGCCGAGGCGGTCCAGGAGCTGGAGCCACAACTTCAGGCATTTGTAGAGCGAGGCCACCAACCAGCGGCGGACCGGGTCCCCCTCCCCCAGCAGCTGGTGGAGGTGAGCCTCCCACTCCCCTGCCGGGGGTTTCCCCAGCCACCACTTCGCCAGCCCCAGGGTCAGCTCTCTCAGGAACCGAACCCGCAACGGGTCCAATTGGGGCAGTTCCGCCAGCGCCTGTTGGCACACCCGCACCTGGGGTGGGGAGCCGGCGGCGATGCCTTGGGCCACCCGGGCCAGGTTGTGCTTCAAGTTATAGCAGCAGGAGTGGCGCAGCAGGGTGGGCAGGGGGGCGTCCTCGCCGTCCACCAGGGCTTTTGTTAAGGGGTAGCGGGCTCGGTTTGCCCACCTCTCGAGGTGTTCGTCCAAGGCCAGGTGGCCCTGCAGCAGGGCCAAGGCGGCCCCCCCGGCGGCCCGGGCTGCCTCCGCCTGGGGGGGCGACAGGGAGGTGGATGATGGAGGGGCCAGGAGGCCGTCCGGGTTGCTCCCCCGGCTCCAGCGCAAAAGTCCCCGTCCCCAATGGGCCAAAAGCAGCCGCGACTCCAGCGATATCACCCCGCACCCTCCCACCCGCATTCCCGCCCTACCTTGGCCGATCATGCCCACGAGCTGCTCCAACCCCACGGTGAACAGGCGGTCGCAGGGTTGAAAACCCCACCGGGGCATAAGGTCCCGGATGGATAGGGCCCAGCGGGGGAGGTCCAATTCCTCAGCTAAACTGTTCAGGTAGAGGATTTCCTCGTCGTACGCCTCCCGGCCTTCGATCCCCGGGGCTTCCCACCACTCCGCCACCCGTCTTTCCGAGAGCTTTGCCAACCGCACCTCCAGGCCAACGAGGGCATTCTAGCCCTGGGGCGGGGGGCGGGCAAAACGGCCCACCCTCGCCGGCTGCCCTACTCGCGCCCCACAGGGCCCGGGGGACGGTGGCGGGGGAAGGGCAGGTACTCCACGCTGGGCGTGCGCCTGACCGGCTGGGGATAAAGCTGCATCAGCTGCAATACCTCCTCCGGCATGTCCGCGGACACGTGGAGCCCCAGGGCCTTGGCCTGCTCGTAGGTGATGGGGTAATCGTGGGTCCAGCGGCCCTCGGTCAGGGCCTGGGCGATCTCCCGGGCTTCCTCCTCCGGGTAGCGGCCGGAGAGGAGCTCCACCACCGCGTTCTGTACCTGCGCGATCGCTTTCTCGGCCGTGTCGGCCAGGATCAGCGTGCGGTCGTCGATCTTCTCCACGGGCTTTTCCCTCACGATCTTGAGCACCGAGGGCGCCGGGAACTCCCCCAGCTGGGGGTCCACCGGGCCCAAGACCGCGTGTTCACACATCACGATCTCGTCCGCCGCCAGGGCGATCAGGGTCCCGCCGGACATGGCGTAGTGGGGGACGAAAGCGGTCACCTTGGCCGGGTGGCGCCGGATGGCCCGGGCGATCTGCAGCGCCGCCAATACCAGTCCCCCCGGGGTGTGGAGCACGATGTCGATGGGTACCTCCGGGTCGGTCATGTGGATGGCCCGGATGACCTCCTCGGAGTCGTGGATGTCGATGTAGCGAAACAGCGGGAAGCCCAAGAAGCTCATGGTCTCCTGCCGGTGCACCAGCAGGATCACCCGGGAGCCCCGGTCCCGCTCGATCTTGGCGATCATCCGCTGCCGGGCGTTCTCCAGCATCCGCTGCTTGAGCACGGGCTGGAGCGCCGACAGCATGAGGAAGATCCAGAAAAGATCGAAGAAGATAGTCACTTTTCCTCCCCTCCTTCCTGATCCCCAGCGGGGTTGCCCCCGGCGGGCGCCGCCACCAAGGGCCGCACCACCACCTGGCGCCTCTCCCGGTCGTAGTCCACCTCGATCGCGCTCCCCTCTTTGATCTCCCCGGAAAGGAGCTTGCGGGCGAGCAAGCCCTCCACCTCTTGCTGGATGATCCGCCGCAGCTCCCGGGCCCCGAACTGGGGGGAGTAGCCCCGGTCGGCCAGGTACTCGATCAGAGACTCGGTCCAGCTGGGCTCCACCCCTTGGCCCCGGAGCCGGCGCTCCACCTTCTCCAGCTGCAGCCGCACGATGTCCCGGATCTGATCCCTGGTCAGGGCCTGGAACACGATGATCTCGTCGATGCGGTTGATGAACTCCGGCCGGAAGTAACGGGAAAGCTCCTCCAGGAGGCGGGCCTTCAGGGCTTGGTAATCCAGGCCCTCCGGCCCCAGCCGCAGGTTGTCCCGGATGATCTCCGCCCCGATGTTGCTGGTGGCGATGATCACGGTGTTGGTGAAGTCCACGGTGCGGCCCTTGGCGTCGGTGAGCCGGCCGTCGTCCAGCACCTGCAGGAGCACGTTGAACACCTCGGGGTGAGCCTTCTCGATCTCGTCCAGGAGCACGATGGAGTAGGGGCGGCGGCGCACCGCCTCGGTGAGCTGGCCCCCTTCCTCGTGGCCCACGTACCCCGGGGGAGCACCCACCAGGCGCGACACCGCGTGCCTCTCCATGTACTCGGACATGTCGATCCTGACGATGGCGTCCTCGTCCCCGAACAGGATCCAAGCCAGGGCCTTGGCGAGCTCGGTCTTCCCCACCCCGGTGGGGCCCAGGAACAGGAAGCTGGCGATGGGACGATTGGGGTCAGAGAGCCCGGCCCGGGCCCGGCGCACCGCCTCGGCCACCGCCCGCACCGCCTCGTCCTGCCCCACGATCCTCTGATGGAGGAGTTCCTCCATCTTGAGGAGCTTTTCTCGCTCCTCCTTGGTGAGCTCGGACACCGGGATGCCGGTGAGGCGGGACACGATCTCCGCCACGTGTTCGGCGGTCACCTCCGGGACCTCCTTGGCCCGGGTTTTCTTCCAGCTCTCCAGGGCTTTGTCGCGTTTCTCCTCCCACTCCTTGAGCGAGAGTTTGAGCTCTTCGGCCCTCCCGAAGTCCTTGGCCGCCACCGCCGCCGACTCCTCCCGCCTCAGCTGCTTTATCTTGGCCTCGGCCTCCTGCACCTCGGGCGGGGGCATGGTGTTCCGGATCCTCACCCGGGCACAGGCCTGGTCCAGGAGGTCGATGGCCTTGTCCGGGAGGAACCGGCCCCGGATGTAGCGGTCCGATAGCTCGGCCGCGGCCACGATGGCCTCCTCGGTGATGCGCACCTTGTGGTGGGCCTCCAGGCGGTCCCTGAGGCCCCGCAGGATCTCCATGGTCTGCTCCACGGTGGGCTCGGAGACCAGCACCGGCTGGAAGCGCCGCTCCAGGGCGGGGTCCTTCTCGATGCGCTTTCTGTATTCGTTCAGGGTGGTGGCCCCGATCACGTGCAGCTCTCCCCGGGCGAGCATGGGCTTCAGGATGTTGGCCGCGTCCATGGTCCCCTCCTCGCCGGTGCCCCCCGCGCCCACCAGCAGGTGCACCTCGTCGATGAACAGGATGATCTGGTCCTGGTTCTGTTTGACCTCGTCCAGCACCTTGCGGATGCGCTCCTCGAACTCGCCCCGGTACTTGGTGCCGGCCACCAGGCCGGTGAGGTCCAGTTCCACCACCCGTTTGCCCTTCAGGATCTCGGGCACCTCGCCCTTGACGATCCGCTGGGCCAGGCCCTCCACGATGGCGGTCTTTCCCACCCCGGGCTCCCCGATCAGGACGGGGTTGTTCTTGGTGCGGCGGGACAGGATCTCGATCACCGTCTCGATCTCCTCGTGGCGGCCGATCACCGGGTCCAGCTTCCCCTGTTTGGCCAGGGCGGTGAGGTCGCGGGAGAACTTGTCCAGGGTGGGGGTGGGGGAGGGCTCCTCCACCCGGCCCTCCTCGGCCCCCTTGCCCACCACCTTGACCACCTGTTGGCGGAGCGACTCGGGGGTGAGCCCGTACTTGCGGAGGAGCTGGCCGGCCAGGCCGTCGGATTCCCGCAGCAGGCCGATCAGGAGGTGCTCGGGGCCGATGTAGGAGTGGCCCAGGCGCTGGGCCTCCTCGGCCGCCAGCACCAGCACCTCCTTGAGCCGGGGGGAGAGGGCGGGGGAGGTCACCTCCTCCTCGCCCCGGGGGGCGTTGTGTTCGATGTACTGGGCCACGTCCTCCGGGGACAGCTTCAGAGCCTTGAAGACCGCCTTGACCACGTCGGAGGCAAGGAGCGAGAGCAGCAGGTGCTCGGTGTCGATGTGGGGGGATTTGTATTCGCTGGCCTGCTCGGCGGCCCGCTGCAGGGCCTCCCGGGCGGGCCCGGACAACCAATCGGTGATGTCCACCGCGGTGCGCTCGGGGCGGGGCCGCTGGAAGAAGTCCCCGAACAGGTCGTCGAAGAAGCCGGAGAACAGGGACTCCCAGGGGGAGCGGAGTCCCCCGTACTGGCGGGCGTAGCAGTCGTCGCACAGGTAAAGTTCTTTGGTCAGGCCGGCCCGGCGGTCCACGATGCGGTGGGTGGGGGGCCTGGCCTGGCAGAGGTCACACAGCCGGTTCACTGTCCTCACCTCCTGGTTTTAGCAATCTCATCATCTAATTGCTAATTCTACCGGGGGCGCCCCCAATATCAACCCCTTAGCGCACCGCCCCCAGTACCCGCTCGTCCGGGAAGTAAGCCCGGTAAACCCCCCGCCGCTTGCGGAACAGCGGCACCAACGCCACCCCGGCCACAAAGCCCCCCACGTGCGCCCACCAGGCGATCCCGCCCCCGAACTGGGGCGCCACCAGGGCAGCCACCCCGGAGAAGAACTGGGACAAAAACCAGATCCCCAAGTAGAACACCGCCGGGATCGCCACGAACATCGGCAGGAAGAAAACCGGCACCAGGGTGATGACTTGGGCGGTGGGGAACATGAGGAAGTAGGCCCCCATCACCCCGGCGATGGCCCCGGAGGCCCCGATGGCCGGCATGGTGGAGTGGAGGTTGGTGAAGAAGTGGGTGAGGGAGGCGGCGATCCCGCACAGGAGGTAGAAGACCACGAACCGCCCGTGCCCCAGCCGGTCCTCCACCGCCCCGCCGAAGATCGAGAGGGTCCACATGTTGCTCACCAGGTGGAAAAGCCCGCCGTGGAGGAACATGTTGGTGAGAAACGGCCACACCGAGTCGGCCGCCGGCCCCAGCCAGGCGGCGAACTGGGGATTTGCGTAGCGGGCCGGCACCAGGCCGAAGTGGTAAAGCACCCACATCAGGGTGCGCTGGGGGAGAGAGACCTCGATCAGGAACACGGCCACGTTCAGGGCGATGATCGCCCACACCGCCAACGGGGACTCCCGCCTGGGGACCGTATCGCGAATGGGAAACACCCTTGCCCCCTTTCCTCCCCATCATACCCCGTTTTGGTCGGTTCTAGCCAAGCCCAGCTTATAATGGGCTCAGGAGGTGGCGATGAGACGCGGTTTGCTCGCCTTGGGAATGGGGACGCTCGGCCTGGTGGCCCTGGCAGTGGACTGGCCCCTGGGGGGGCACGATCCGGGCCGGAGCTCGGCGGTCCCGGAAAGGATTTCACCTCCGCTTGAGGTGACCTGGAGCGTCACCCTGCACCTGGAGCCGGAGGAGCTAGTGGCCGCGGCGGACACGGTGATAGCCGCTGGCTCCGGTGCGGTGGTGGCCCTGGACCTGGGAACCGGGGAGGAGAAGTGGCGGTACCGGGTGCCGGGGGTGAGGGGAAGCTTCAGGTCCTGCCCGGCCATCTGGGGGGACCTGGTGCTGGTGGGGGGGCAGCTTTCGGACACGCTGTGGGCCTTGGAGTTGGCGACCGGGGAGGTGAGCTGGCGCCACCCCGGTTTTGAAAACCTATATGCCGACCTCTGTGTCAGCGGTGATCTCCTGCTGGTAGGTGATCCCTCCGGCTTGGTGGCCCTGGAGGCTTCCACTGGAGAAAGAGTTTGGCAGGCCGAGGCGGTGCCGGCGGGCAGCCCGGCCGTGGCCGAGGGGCTGGTGTACGCCCTGTTGTGGGAGGAAACCGCCCTGGCGGCTTTTTCCCTTTCAACCGGGGAGGCCGCCTGGCGGACCGACCGGGCCTGGGGAGGAAGCCCCTCCGATCCGGTGGTGGCGGGGGACCTGTTGGCCGTGGTGATGGGGGACCGGATTCGGCTCTGGGAAAAAAGCAGCGGCACGCCGAGGGGGGAGATCGCCCTTCCCCACCGGCAGCGCTCCGGAAAACCGTCGCGCCCAGCGGCCGCGGGCGGGAAGCTGTTCGTGCCCCTGGCCGGGGAGGAGGTGGGCTGGCTGGTGGCGGTGGAGGTTGAGCGCCAGCGAGTGCTCTGGACCAGGGAACTCCCCCACTGGGCCTGCTCGCCTTGCGTCGTCGGGGATGTGGTCTACCTCGCCGCCGGTAGCTCGCTTGTGGCACTGGCCGCGGAAACCGGGGAGCTTTTGTGGGAACGTGATTTTCCCGGTGAGGCCTCAGCTTCCCCCGTTGCCGCCGCCGGGGCCATCCTGTGCTCCTTCGGGGACATCCTCTACAAGCTGATCCCGGAGGGATGAAGGGGGCTGGGCCGGGACAGGGCCCCAGAACTTCTCGGACCGACAGGTCTTTTGCAGAGAATGCTTCGTGACACCAAAGGGGAGATCGAAAAACAAGCCCGTCTCCACCCAGCCTCCAGTGCCGGGGTGGCCCCCAATCAGATCCTCCCCAACAGGCGGTACCAAGCCAAGGCGAGGTACTCCCGGATTGCGAGGGCTGAAGCCCACAGGTGTTCACTGGTGGGGAACAGGTCCCAAGCGGAGAGGGCGGCACGGGTGTAGTAGCCACAGGGTGCGGGGACGGCGGGCACCCCCAACTTCTCGCACAGGGCCATGGCCCGGGGCATGTGGAAG
>DFNF01000079.1:1105-1293 GCA_002375935.1 Acetothermia bacterium UBA3574 | reverse complement strand
AGGCGTTGGTGACCAAGAGCACCTGGATGTCTGGGAAGCGTTCCCGGATGGCGAGTACGTTCTCGTAGGTATTGCGGGAGGCGGCCTCCCATTGGAGGGCCGCGCCCGGCACCCCCAACGCCTGGGCGGCCTGGGCCACCAGCGGGGCCTCGGCCTGCCCTCCCGGCCTGCCCACGCCCCCCACGAAC
>DFNF01000079.1:615-751 GCA_002375935.1 Acetothermia bacterium UBA3574 | reverse complement strand
CCTTCCCCTCCAGGAGCCGCCACAGGCGAACTGCCTCCAGCAGCCGCTGGGAGCTGGTGGTGGAGAGGGCACTGGTGATGGGACGCCCTGGGGCCCAGCCCTCTCCCCCGGTGAGGAGCACCACCGCCCCCACCCC
>DFNF01000079.1:0-293 GCA_002375935.1 Acetothermia bacterium UBA3574 | reverse complement strand
AGGAGCACCACCGCCCCCACCCCTTGGGGGGGAGTGAGCAAAGCCGGGTAACGGTTTTCCAAGGGGGCCAACAGCACCGCCGCCCCGGGGCCGGAGGCTAGCCACCACAATCCCAACCCGGCGGCGAGCAGTGCGAAGGCCAGCTTGCGCTGTCGCCGCCAGGCCAATCCCCCGGCCCCCACCAGTGCCAGCACCGCCCACAATGCCGGGTCGGCCAACCTCGCCCCCCACTGGCTCATTGTCGCCCCCGGGCCCGCAGCAGGGGGATCAGGCCCAGCCCGCCCCCAGCCACC
>DFNF01000080.1 GCA_002375935.1 Acetothermia bacterium UBA3574 | reverse complement strand
CGCCCCCCGCAACACCTCCCCCAAAAACGACCCCCTCCGGGGCTCTGGGCCTGTCTGGTCCTGGGCCGAGCGCATGAGGGGCCTAGAATGCCAGGGCTGGGAGGTGATGTCCATTACCTCCGCCCCCTACCTAGGAGAGCTTTGCCCCCTGCAAGAGAAGCGGGGCCTTCCGCCGGGCTACCGAAAGGCCCCTCTTTTGAGAGCCCAAACGCGGGCCCCACCGTCCCCCGTGCCGGTGGGTCAATCCGTCGGGGTGACCACCACCTTGATCTTGGCGGTGATGTCCTCGTAGATGCCCACCTCCACGTCGTATTCCCCCAGGGCGTGGATGGTGTCCATCTTTATCCGATGGGGGTCCACCTTCTCCCCGAACTTCTCCTCGATCGCCCGGGCCACATCCTGGGCTTTGACCGAGGCGTAAAGCTGGTCCTCGTCGTGCACCTTGCGGGCGAAGGTGAACTCGGCCCCGGCCAGCTTCTCCGCCAGAAGCTGGGCCCGAGTGCGGCGGTCGGCCAGCTCCGCTTGGTATTGGGCCCGCAGCTTTTCATAGCGGGCGAGCTCATGGGGCGTGGGGTGGGTGGCCAACTTGCGGGGCAGGAGGTAATTGCGGGCGTAGCCGTCCTTTACCTCCACCACATCCCCCGGAATCCCCAATCCAGGCACTTCTTTGATCAGCAGCACTTTCATATCCGTCCCCCTTTGCCGGGCCAATGGTAGGGGGAAGGGGGTGGGGGATCAAACCTCAGCCCCGCGGAGGCTGGGTGGGACGGCGTCTTGGGTGAGGAACCACACCAGCCGCTCCCGCGGGGCCACCCGGGTCGCCGGAAGCCCTTCCTCCCCGGCCCACGCCCGCGCCACCGCTCCCCGTTTTTCCGCCCCGGCCACCAGGAAAAACACGCCTCGGGCCGCGTTTATCGCTGTCAGGGTCAGGGTGATCCGGGGGAGAGGGGGGTCTCCCACCGGCCAGGGGACCGCCGCCACCAGCCCCCTCGCCTGCAGGGCGGGGGCCCCGGGGAAGAGAGAGGCCACGTGCCCGTCCTCCCCCAGGCCCAACAGCACCAGGTCCAGCCGCCCGAAGCGTCGCAGCTCCTCCTCGTACCGGCGGGCTGCCTCCAGCGGCGGCAGCTCCCCCCGGATGCGGTGCAGGTTCCCCGGGGGCAGGGGCACCCGGCCCAAAAACGCCTCCCAAGCCAGCCGCCAGTTGCTGTGGGGATGTCCCGGGGGCACCCCTCGCTCGTCCGCGAAGAAGACGTGCAATTTGGGCCAGTGGATTTGGGGGGCAAACCTCGTCCCCAAAAGCTCGTAGAGGAGCCGGGGCGTGCGGCCCCCGGACAGGGCAAGGCCGAATCTCCGCCCTCCCCGGACGGCGGAGACGATCTCCTGCCCCGCAGCCAGACTCAGGCTGGCAAGGTCGGGAAAGATCTTGAGCTCAGTCGTGCACAAGCCAGCGATCCTCCTGCAACAGCTCGTCTGCCTCCTTGGGGCCCCAGCTCCCGGGGGGATAGGGGTGGGGCGGGGTGGGCGCCTCCAGGACCGGCTGATACAACTGCCAGGCGGCCTCCACCTCGTCCGCTCGCACGAACAAGGTGGCCTCCCCTTCCATCACGTCCAGGAGCAACGCCTGATACGCCTCCGGCAGGGGGCCGAAGGCTTCCTGGTAATAAAAATCCAGCTCTTGGGTGAAGAGCTGCAGCTCCTCCCCCGGGGCCTTGACGTCGAACGAGAGGGCAAACCCCTCTTCCGGCTGGAGCATGAGATAAAGCACGTTGGCGTGCACCCGGCAACTCTTCTCGCTCCGGAACAGACATATCGGAGGCTGGCGGAACCCGAGGGCGATCTGGGAGGTCTTTCGGGCCAAGCGCTTTCCGGTGCGCAAGTAGAAGGGAACCCCTTGCCAACGCCAGTTGTCGATCCACATCCGGAGGGCCACGTAGGTCTCGGTCTGCGAGTCCGGAGCCACCCCCGGCTCGCGGCGGTAGCCCAAGTACTGTCCGCGCACCACGTCCTCCCGGGTCAAGGGGCGCACTGCCCGCAGCACCTTTACCTTCTCGTCCCGGATGGAAGTGGCGGAAAACGAGGCCGGCACCTCCATCGCCACCAGGGTGAGGAGTTGGGTGAGGTGGTTTTGCACCATGTCCCGGAGGGCTCCGGCCAGGTCGTAGTACCCCCCGCGGCGCCCCACCCCTTCCTCCTCGGCCACGGTGATCTGGACACATTCCACATTCCGCCGGTTCCACAGCTCCTCGAAGATGGGGTTGGCAAACCGGAAGATGAGCAGGTTCTGTACCGTCTCCTTCCCCAAATAGTGGTCGATCCGGAAGATCTGCTCCTCCTGGAAATAGCGTCCGAGCAGGGAATTGAGGTCCCTGGCCGAATTCAAGTCTGACCCGAAGGGCTTTTCCACCACCAGCCTGGTCCAACCAGGGCTTTGGGCCAGCCCCGCTTCCCCCAGGCCCTGCACCGCCTGGGGCAGGGCACCCGGGGGCAGGGCCAAGTAGAAGATGCGGTTTCCGGGCAGGTTCAACTCTCCCTCCAGGGCCGCGATTCGGGCGGCCAGCGCCTGGTAGTCGGGCTGGGGCAAAGGGTGGTAAGCGAGGGGCGTGGTGCGCAACCCCGGCGCCACCTGGAAGACGAATTCCCGGAACCTCTCCTCGTCCCAGGTTCGCCGGGCCGCTCCCAACAGGGCCCAGTTGGGAGGGAGCCTGCCCCGGTGGGCCAGCTCCCCCAGGGCCGGAAGCAGCTTCCTTTGGGCCAGGTCCCCGCTTGCCCCCAAGATCACAAACAGATGTGGCTCCACAGTCATCGGTGCCCCCTTCGCCGGCGAGGCTGCCGCCCAGTTTACCAGGGGAAGCCGGAGCACGGCGTATACTTGCGCCAGCCATGGTCGGGACCTGGATCAACCTGGGCACGGTGTTGGTGGGGGGCACTCTGGGCTGGCTGCTCGGGGAACGGCTGCCCCCCCGCGTGCGCCAGGGGGCCGGCTGGGGGGTGGGGTTGGTCACCCTGGTGCTCGGGTTTAGGTTGGCACTTGGCACCCAGCACCTGCTGGTGCTCATGCTGGCGGTCATCCTGGGGGGAGTCCTGGGGAGCCTCATGCGGATCGCAAACCACTTGGAGCGGCTGAGCCGGCGGGTGGAGGGGTTATTTTCCGGCCGGCCATTGGCGGAGGGCTTTTTGACGGCCAGCCTGCTCTTCTGCCTGGGGCCCCTCACCATCTTGGGCGCAATCCAGGACGGCCTCTTCGGGGACTGGTCCCTGCTGGGGGCCAAGGCCATCCTGGACGGGGTATCGGCGATGGCCCTGGCCGCTGCCTTGGGCCCGGGGGTGCTCCTGTCCCTGGTGGTGATCCTGGGCTACCAGGGCGGCCTCACCCTGGTGGCCCGGCTCCTCTCCACCAGCTTGGCCGGCTTTTCGCCGGAGTCGGCTGCGGCGGTGGAGTTGTCCGCCGCCGGGGGGGTGATAGTCATCGCCCTCGGCCTCTCGCTCCTCGAGCTGCGCGACCTGCGGCCCGCCAATTTCCTCCCCGCCCTGCTCCTGGCCCCATTGCTGGCCCAGCTCATCCGATTCCTGCCGTGATGGCGGCCTTCAGGCGGAAGCTCGCTGCCCTATGGGCTCGCTTCCCCCCTGGGGTGTGGGCCCTGGTGGCCATCCAGCTCATCACCGCCATGGGTTTTTCCATTTCCCTGCCCTACCTCTCCCTGTACCTGCACCAGCAGCGGGGGCTGTCCATGGCCGTGGTGGGGACGATCATGTTGGCTTCTGCCTTCGTGGGGGCGGCGGGGCGGCTCGGCGGGGGGGAGCTCTCCGACCGCCTGGGCCGGCGCCCGGTGCTCCTCTCGGCCATCGGGTTGCGGGTACTGTTGTTCGCCGGGATGACCGCCCTGTTGGCCCTGGCCGGGCCGGTGTGGGCGGTCGCCTGCCTGTACTTGGCCATCCGCCTCACCGGGGCCCTGGCCATGCCGGCCATCTCCGCCATGGTGGCCGACCTCACCCCCCCTGCCCGGCGCACCGAAAACTACGGCTTGCTGCGAGCAGGCACCAACCTGGGCTGGGGGGCGGGCCCGGCCATCGGGGGGTATCTGGCCACCGTGTTCCCCTATGCCACCCTGTTCGGCTTCACCGCCCTGTCCTCGGTGGTGGCGCTGGCGCTGGCCTGGGCGTTCGCCCGCGAGTCCCAAACCCAGCGCGAAGCTTCCCCTTCCCTGGTGCTTTTGCTCGCCACCTTCCGCGACCGGCGGTTCCTGGGGTTCGTGGCCCTGAGCCTCCTGGTGCTGGTGGTGGGAGGGCAGCTGGTGTCCACGCTGTCGGTGTTCGTGGTGGATCGGCTGGGGTACTCCGAGGCCGCCTTCGGGGGGCTGCTCACCTTGAATGGCCTCCTGGTGGCCGCCTGGCAGTATCCCATCGCCCGCTGGGTGCAGCGGCGGTGGCGGCTGGGGCTGGTGGCGGGCAGCTTGCTCTATGGCCTGGGGTATTTGGCGTTCGGTTGGTTGCGGGCCTACCCGGCGCTCATGTCCGCCCTGGCCGTGGTCACGGTGGGGGAGATGTTGTTCGCCCCCACCAGCTTGGCGGTGGTGGCGGAGCTGGCCCCGGCCACCAGCCGGGGGCGATACCTGGGGGCATTCGGGCTGGCGGAGTCGGTGGGTTGGTCAGCGGGCCCCTTCTTGGGCGGGGTGCTGTTGGACGTCTTCCCCTCTTCCCCACCCCTGGTGTGGGGGCTGATCGCCTCCCTGGCCTTCCTGGGAGGAGGGGGGCTGGGGCTGTGGGAACGGGGCAGATTGAGGGAGCGATTGTGCCCCCAGGGGAGGCGGATACAATGCCCCCGGTGAACTGAGTCATGTGTCTTGCCGTTCCCGCCAAGGTGCTGGCGGTGGAGGGGAACCTGGCCACCGTGGACCTGGGAGGTACCCAGGTCCAGGCCCGCTTGGACGCCCTGGCCGAGGAAGTCAAGGTGGGCGACTACCTCCTGGTGCACACCGGGTTTGCCATCCGCCGGCTGGATCCCGAGGACGCCCAGGAGACCCTGCGGCTGTTCGCAGAATTGTTCCAGGCCCTGGACGAGCAGGATGGCCACCAGCCCGTTTGAATTCCGCGACCCAGAGCGCGCAAAGCAGCTTGCCCAGGCCATCCGTCGCTGGGCTCCCCCCCACCCCACCAAGATCGTCCACGTGTGTGGCACCCATGAGATCACCATCACCCGTCATGGCCTGCGCAGCCTGCTGCCCCCCCAGCTCTCCGTGCTGGAAGGCCCCGGCTGCCCGGTGTGCGTGACCTCCACCGCCGAGCTGGACCTGGCGGTGCAGTTGGCCTTGGAGGGAGTGGTGGTGTGCACCTTTGGAGACATGCTGCGGGTTCCTGGAAGCCGGCTTTCCCTGGCCGAGGCCCGGGCTCAAGGGGCAGATGTGCGCACCGTGCTCTCCCCCGCGGCGGCGGTAGAGGTGGCCAGGGAAAACCCGGGCAAGGAGGTGGTGTTCTTCGCGGTGGGGTTTGAGACCACCGCCCCGGGCACCGCCGCGGTGCTCCTCTCCTCCCCCCCGGACAACTTCTCGGTGCTGGCGGCCCACAAGCTCATCCCCCCCGCCCTGGAGGCCCTGCTGGGGCTCCCCGGGGTAGAGGTGGCCGGTTTTTTGGCTCCAGGGCACGTGTCCACCATCATCGGGGTGGAGGCCTACGCCCCCCTGGTGGAGAGGTTCTCCGTGCCGGTGGTGGTGGGGGGGTTTGAGCCCCTGGACGTGCTCTACGCCCTGGCCTTGATCGTGAGGCAACTCTCCCAGGGCCGGGCCGAGGCCGAGAACGCCTACCCCAGGGCGGTGCTCCCCCAAGGCAACCGCAAGGCTCAGCAACTCTTGGAAAAGGTGTTTTACCCTGCTGGCGCCCACTGGCGGGGGATCGGCCCCATCCCGAACTCGGGCCTGGCCATCCGGGAGGAATTTTCCGCCTGGGACGCGAGTGTGAAATTTGACCTGGAGGGTGCTCCCGGCGAGGAAATCCCCCCTGGCTGCCGCTGTGCCGACATCCTGGTGGCCCGGGCGGTGCCCACCGACTGTTCCCTGTTCGGAAAAGCCTGCACCCCCACTTCTCCGGTGGGGCCCTGCATGGTGGGGAGCGAGGGTGCCTGCCACGTTTGGTATCGCTACGGGGGGAAACCGGAGCTATGAGCCCAAAAGAGCTCTCCCAAGACCGCGTCACTTCCCTGCACGGGGCCGGGGGTGAGCTGATGGGAAAATTCCTCGATGTGCTGATCCTGCCCCGGTTTCCCTTGAAGAAAGCCGGGCCGGTGGGCTTGGACGCCCTGGACGACGGGGCGGTGCTCAGCCTGCCCCCTGGCCAGCCGGTAATCACCACCGACTCCCACGTGGTGAAGCCCATCTTCTTCCCCGGGGGTGACATCGGCCGGTTGGCCGCCTGCGGTACGGTGAACGACCTGGCGGTGATGGGGGCCCGGCCCCTGGCCATGACCCTGGCCCTGATCATCGAGGAGGGCTTTTCGATCCAGCAGCTGGAAAAAATCCTGGACTCGGTGGCCCAGGTGGTGGGGGAGCTGGGGGTGGCGCTGGTGGCCGGGGACACCAAGGTGATGGGTAAAGGTGAGCTCGATGGGATCGTGATCAACACCACCGGGATTGGCGTTGCCGCCCGCCCGGTGACCGACGCCGGCCTCGCCCCGGGGGACGTGATCATCGTCACTGGGCCGGTGGGGGACCACGGGTTTGCCCTGCTGGTGGCCCGGGAGGAGTTCGAGCTGGAAAGCGGACTGGAAAGCGACGTGGCCCCGCTATGGCCGCTTTTGGAACCCGCGTTGGCAGCCGGGGGGATCACCGCCATGAAGGACCCCACCCGGGGGGGATTGGCCGCCGCCCTCAACGACCTGGCCCGGAAGTCCCGGGTGGGCATCGAAATCTGGGAGGAAAAGATCCCGCTGCGGGACGAGGTGCGGGGCCTGGCCGAGCTCCTCGGGATCAGCCCCTACGAGATGGCCTGCGAGGGGCGGGCGGTGCTGGGGGTGCGACCGGATCGGGCGGAGGAAATCCTGGAGATCATTACCCGACACCCGCTGGGGGAAGGGGCAGCTATCATCGGCCAGGCGGGCGAGGCCCATGCCGGCCGGGTGATCCTGGCCACGAAGGTGGGGGGGCGGAGGTACCTGGAGATGCCGCTGGGAGACCCCCTGCCCCGGATTTGCTGAAAGGAGGTGCCGGTGCTGGGAGTCTGGGGGCGTTACGTGGAGGTCGACCTCACTGTGGGGGAGGTGCGGGAGCGGGAGATCCCGGAAAGGTGGTATGAATTGCATCTCGGGGGCCGGGGGATCGCCGCCCGGCTGCTTTTGGAGCTGGTGCCCCCCCAGGCCGACCCGTTGGGGCCGGAGAACGCGCTGATCTTTGCCACCGGCCCCTTCCAGGGGACCGGGCTCGCTGGGGCAGGCCGGCACGTGGTGGCCGGGAAATCCCCCAAGACGAACTCCATCTCCGACTCCTACGCCGGCGGCTTCTTCGCCCACGAACTCGGCCGCTCCGGCTACGACGGGATCATCGTCCTGGGGGCGAGCCCCCGGCCGGTGTACCTCTTGCTCCAGGAGGGCCGGGCCGAGCTGCGGCCCGCCGAGGACCTGTGGGGCAAGACCACCGGGGAAACCGAGGACATCTTGCGGGGGCGGCATCCAGGGGGGCGGGTGGCCTGCATCGGCCCTGCGGGCGAAAGAGAGGTGCTGCAGGCCTGCATCATCCACGACAAGACCCGGGCTGCTGGCCGGCCCGGCTTCGGGGCAGTCATGGGGGCCAAGCGCCTCAAGGCCATCGTGGTCAAAGGACACCAGGACAAGAGGCTGGCTGACCCGGATGGCTTTTCCCGCGCCCGGGCCGCCTTCGCCCAGGAGCTCATGGCCAGCGAGGGGATGCGGATGTTGGGCCGCTACGGCACCGCCCGCGGGCTCACTTGGCTCTCGGAGATGGGCATCCTGCCCACGGAGAACTTCCGCCAGGGTACCTTCGAGGCAGCCGAGGCCATCGGGGGAGAGAGGCTGGCGGAGAGCATCCTGGCTGATCGGGACACCTGCGCCGGCTGTCCGGTGCGCTGCAAGCGGGTGGTGCGGGCGGAGTTCCGTGGCCGGGAGGTCTCCCCTCACTACGGGGGCCCGGAGTACGAGACCCTGGCCGCCTTCGGCTCCCTGTTGCGCTGCTCCGACCTCTCGGCCATCGCCTACGCCAACCAGCTGTGCAACGCCTATGGCCTGGACACCATTTCCACCGGGGTGGTGATCGCGGCCCTGATGGAAGCCTCCGAGCGGGGGCTCGTCCCCGAGGAGGTGCCCTGGGGGGACCCGGAGGCCATCGTGGAGTGGGTGGAGCGGCTGGCCAGAAAGGAAGGTCTGGCCGGGGAGATCGCCACCCAGGGGCTGGCAAGATGGGCCGAGGAGCGGGGATTTGGGTTCGCCATGGTGATAAAAGGCGTGGAGCTCCCCATGCACGAGCCCCGGGGGAAGGTTGGTTTGGGGATCTCCTATGCCGTCAGCCCCCGGGGGGCCACTCACCTCGAGGGGATGCACGACACCATGTTGGAGGGGGAGGCCCCCACCCCGGAGCTGGGGGTCCACCAGGGGATGGACCGGTTTCAGCTCACCGGCAAGGCCCCCCTGGTGGTGCTCTACGAGAACCTGCGCTCGTTCACCAACTCACTTGTGATGTGCGTCTTCACCACCAACATGACCGGCCCCCGCTACAACTATCCCCGGCTGAGAGAACTCCTTCGGCTTGCCACCGGGCTTGAGCTCTCCCCCCAGGGGATGCTGGAGATCGGCGAACGCAATTTCGCCCTGCTGCGGCTTTACGCGGGGTTGGTGGGGTACCGGCGGGAGCACGACCGTCTCCCCCAGCGGTTGCACGAGCCCCTGCCCCGGGGGGCGTCCGCCGGCCGGCCCATCGACCCGGAGGCCTTCCAGCGAGAGCTGGCGGAGTACTATCGGCTGCGGGGCTGGGACGAGCGCGGCCCCACCGCCGACCGACTGCGCCAACTGGATTTGGAAGATTTGGTGGACAGGCTCCCACGCCAAGGATGAACCCCACGGGGGCGATCATGGTTCCCGGGTGAGGGAGTGCGGCCATGAAGGTGGTGGCGTTTATCGGGCATAAGGGATCAGGCAAGACCGCCTTCCTGCGGGCGCTGATTCCGGTGCTCTCAGCCCGCGGACTCCGGGTGGGCACCGCCAAACACGTCTCCCCGGAGGTGGAGCCGGACACCCCGGGGAAGGACACCTACTTCCACCGCAAGGCCGGCGCCGCGCGGGTGCTCTTCTACTCAGAGGCCCACGCCGCCCTGTTTTGGGACCACCGCAGCGCCCCGGTGGAGGAGTTCCTCGAACGCTATTTCTCCGACCTGGATTTGGTCTTGCTGGAGGGGTTCAAGGGTTCCCGCTACCCCAAGATCGAGGTCTGGCGAGGAGGGGAACCCCTGGCCGGCCGCATCCCGGTGCTGGCCGTGGTGACGGATCGCCAGCCCCGGCTCCCCGACGCCGTACCCGTCCTCCCCCGGGACCCGGAGATCGTGGCCGACTTCTTGGAGGCGGAGATCTTGGGGAGGGGGTGAGGTCCGGCGGGAAATTTGCTGGCCCGGGGCGGCCCTGGCTATCATGGCGGGGGAGGTGGAACAGGTGAACAGCAAACGGTGGTTAGTGGGGCCGCTCGTCCTCCTTACGGGGCTGGCCCTGTCCGGGTGTGGGCTGTTGGACCTATTGGAGCCGCCCCTCGCCCCCCCGGCGGCCCCGCCGGCGGAACTCACCGCCAGCCTGGGAGAACTTGAAACCCAAGTCCGAATCCAATGGGCGCCGGTGGAAGGGGCCACCTTCTACGAGGTGTTCCGGGCCGAGGACCCGGAAGCCTATTTCGCTCCCCTCGGCACCACTTCCACCACCAGCTGGTTCGACCAGCCGGCGGAGGACCATCCCCTGCCCCCCGGCGTCCTGTACTGGTATCGGGTGCGGGCCTGCAATCAGGCCGGCTGCTCTCAGCTTTCGGACTCTGTGTTCGGCTACGCCGGCTACCCCCCCCCGTCCCCACCGGGGTCAGCGCCAGCGACGGCCTTCATGCAGGTCACATCGAGGTGGACTGGTCCCCCGTCCCCGGGGCCAGCTCGTATCAGGTGTTCCGGGCAGCCGCTCGGGAGGGGGACTACAACCTGGTTGGCACCACCACCGAACCCTCCTACCTCGATTACACCGCCCTGCCAGGCCAGCGCCATTGGTACCGGGTGCGGGCTTGCAATCAGTGGGGCTGCAGCCTGCCCTCCGAGCCCGATCGGGGCTGCCGCGCCCCCTGCCCACCCTAGGGAGGTTGTTGCCCCAGGACGGGTGGGGTAGTTTTGCCCCATGCCCAGGAAGGTAGTGGCTCGGAACCGCCGCGCCCGGCGGGACTACTCGGTGGAGGAAACCTACGAGGCGGGGATCGCCCTCACCGGCTCCGAGGTGAAGTCCCTGCGCGCTGGGCGGGTCTCCCTGGACGAGGCCTACGCCAAGCTGGAGGCCGGGGAAGTCTGGCTGCACGGGATGCACATCGCCCCCTACAAGCCCAGCTCCTATTTCGGCCACGATCCGGAGCGACCCCGCAAGCTGCTCCTCAAGCGGCGTGAGATAGACCGGTTGCTGGGAAAGGTCACCCGGGCCGGCTACACTCTGGTCCCCCTGTCGCTTTACTTCAACGAGCGTGGCTATGCCAAGGTGGAACTGGCCTTGGCCAAGGGGCGCACCAAGGCCGACAAGCGCCGCAAACTGATCGAGGAGGAGGAGGAACGGCGGGCCCGGGAGGCCATGAAGCGCTTCCAGCGAGGGAGTTGGTGAGCGTAAAGGCGGAGCTGGAGCGGCGAGAAGATCGGGACTTGGCCCCCTGGGCAGTGCGTTCCTTCCGCACCCGGGGGCGGGAGTACCCCGTGGAGCCGGACGAGCTGCGCACCGAGTTCCAGCGGGATCGGGATCGGATCATCCACTGCAAGGCCTTCCGCAGGCTGGAGTACAAGACCCAGGTGTTCGTGATCCACGAGGGGGACCACTACCGCACCCGGCTCACCCACTCCCTGGAGGTGGCCCAGATCGGCACCACCATCGCCCGGGCCCTGAGGCTGAACGCGGATTTGGTGGAAGCCATTGCCCTGGGCCACGACCTGGGGCACACCCCGTTCGGCCACTCCGGGGAGGAGGCGCTGGACGAGCTGGTGCCGGGGGGGTTCCGCCACTACGAACACTCGGTGCGGGTGGTGGAAGAACTTGAGGAAGCCTACTTGCACCACGGCCACCGGGGGCTCAACCTGACCTGGGAGGTCAGGGAGGGGATCCTGAAGCACGCCGTCTGGAAAAACCAACTGGACCCCGAGAAGTTCCCCCACCTTGAGCCCCGGCTCCTCCCCACCCTGGAGGGGCAGGTGATCAACGTGGCCGATCCGGTGGCCTTCATCTCCCACGACTTGGACGACGGCCTGCGCTCGGGAATTCTCAGGGAAGGTGAATTGCGCCGGCTCAAGATCTACCAGGCGGTGGGCGGTGGCCAGGCTTGGATTCGGAAGGTGATCCCGTTTCTGGTGCACGACGTGATCGACCACACCCGGGCCCGGATCGAGGCCCTGAAGCTGTCCGGGCCGGAGGAGGCCCGCCAGCTCCCGGAGTTGGTGGTGGGCTTCTCCCCCCGGGTGAGACGGGTGTTCGCCGAGCTGCACGAATTCCTGTTCCAGAGCTTTTACCACCACTTCCGGGTGCTGCGCATGCGCCGGCGGGGGATCGAGACGGTGCGGCTCCTGTGGCAGGCCTTCACCCAGGACCCGCGGTTGCTGCCCCCGGACACCGCGGCTCAAATCGAGGAACGCACCGCGGCCCTGCCCCCTGATCTCCCGTTGGAGGAACGGGAACGGCGGGAGGAGAGGATCCTCCAGGAAGTGGTGCGGGACTACATCGCCGGGATGACCGACAGGTTTGCCTTCCGCACCGCGGCGGAACTGGCCCCGCCCGGGGCCTTGCCGAGCGAGTGAGTCCGCTTCAAGGGCCGTGCCGCTCCACCGTGAACCGGAAGATGCGGCAGGGCTCCTCCGGCCCGATCCCGGCCTTCAGCTTTGCGATGCGTAGCTGTTCCTCCACCGTGTCCACCCCCGGCAGGTCCGGGAGGAGCAGCCCTCGCCGCCAGCCGCTTTCCACGATCACCCCATAGCGCTTGGGATCGAGCTGGTCCGGGGTGGCTGGCTCAGGAGAAGACAGCACGTCCACCGACACGGAGATCTCCCGGAGTTCCTCCGGCCGGAGGGGAGGGAACCGGGGGTCTTGGGTGGCAGCCCGGATGGCGTTTTGGATGATCTCCTCGGCCAGGGTGGGTTCGGAAGGCTGGAAGGTGCCGATGCAGCCCCGCAGCTCCCCCCTCTTCTTGATGGACACGAACGCCCCGGCCCGACGCTCCCTCAGTTCCGGGGGCAACCCCGGGGGCAAGGGAAGCGGCTCCCCCCGCTCCAGATAGTGCCGGATGGCCTGGAAGGCCAGCTCCACATACGGGTCTCTTTTGCTCACTGCTCCTCCCGCCCCCTTCACCTGGGGGCCAGCTCACAGAAGTCTGGTTGGGGTCCGGCCCAAGTGCCGGTAGGCCTTCTCGGTGGCCTGCCGGCCCTGGGGGGTGCGGCGGATGAATCCGCGGGCGATGAGGTAAGGCTCGTAGACCTCGGAGATGGTGTCCCGGTCCTCCCCCAGGGCAGCGGCCAGGGTCTCCAACCCCACCGGCCCCCCCTCGAACCGGTCGATGATCACGCTCAGGATCTTCCGGTCCAGGGCGTCCAACCCTTCCTCGTCTATCCCCAGCATGGCCAGGGTCTTGGTGGCCAGCTCTCGGTCCACCTCTGCCCGGCCCTCCACCTGGGCCACGTCCCGGGCCCGCCGGAGCAGCCGGAGGGCGATCCTGGGGGTGCCCCGGGCCCGGGCCGCCAGCTCCTCCGCTCCCTCCGGGGTGACCTCGATTCCCAACCGTCCCCCGGCCCGGCGAATGATCTCCGCCAACTCCTCCGGTCGGTAAAAGTCAAGCCGGAAAGTGACCTCGAACCTGTCCCGCAGCGGTGAAGTGAGCAGGCCCTCCCGGGTGGTGGCCCCCACGAGGGTGAACGGGGCCAGCTCCAGGCGGATGGAGCGGGCGTGGGGCCCCTCCCCCAGCACGATGTCCAGCTTGTAATCCTCCATGGCCGGGTACAAGACCTCTTCCACCTGTCGCCGGAGCCGGTGGATTTCGTCGATGAAGAACACGTCCCCCGGCGAGAGGCGGGTCAGGATGGCGGCCAGGTCCCCGGGCCGCTCGATGGCCGGCCCGCTGGACACCTTTATCTCCACCCCCAGCTCCTGGGCGATGATGTGGGCCAAGGTGGTCTTCCCCAGCCCCGGCGGGGAGAGGAGGAGCACGTGGTCCAGCGGCTCCCCCCGCTGTTTCGCCGCCTGGATGTAGATGGAAAGGCGTTTTTTTATGCCCTCTTGGCCCACGAACTCCTGCAAGGTGCGGGGGCGGACCGCCCGCAGGGTGGGGTCCGCCTGCTGCAGCTGGGGGTCTATGGCCCGCTGATTTTCCATGTCTGCACATTTTAGCATCCCCTGCCCGGGGCGGTGGGAACCTGTTTCCCCGGGGGCATTTCGCGAGGCCAGCTAAAAGACCTGGAGCAGGAAGCCGCGCAGGTATTCCCCCTCTGGGTAAGCGACGGCCACGGGGTGGTCCTGAGCCTGGGACAATCGCCGGAGGATGCTCACCTTCCGGCCGGCGTCGGCAGCGGCCCGGGCCAGGGCCCGGCGGAACTCCTCCCACCCCACCCGGCCCGAGCAAGAGAAGGTCAACAGCAACCCCCCCGGGCGCAGCAGGCGCAGGGCCAGCCGGTTGAGGTCGTGATAGCCGCGCAGGGCCCCCTCGAGCTCCCGGCCCGAGCGGGCGAACTTGGGTGGGTCCAGGATCACCAGGTCGAACCGCTTCCTCTCCCGGGCCAGTCGCCGCAGTTCTTGAAACGCGTCCCCGGCCACGAACCCTCCCCGCACCTCCCCCAGCCCGTTGAGCCGGAGGTGGTCCCGGGCCCAGCGCAAGTGCCTGGCCGAGGTTTCCAAAAACAACACCGACTCTGCCCCTCCGGCCGCAGCCTGTACCCCAAACCCCCCGGTGTAGCAGCAGATGTCCAGCACCTCCCGCCCGGAGGAAAGCTCCCGGCAAAAGAGGCGGTTCTCCCGCTGATCTAGGTAAAAGCCGGTCTTGTGTCCCCCGGCGATGTCCACCCAGAACCGCACTCCCCCTTCCCCGATCTCCAGCTTGGGCGGGGGAGGCTCGCCGGCCAGAGGGCCTTTCACCGGGGACAAGCCCTCCAGGGCCCGCACCCCCACGTCCGAGCGCTCGTAGATCCCGGCCGGCGAGAACAGCTCTTCCAGCAGTTCCACCAGGAGCTGCTTGCGTCGCTCTATCCCCATGGTCAGGGCCTGCAGGACCAGGAACTCCCCGTAGGCGTCCACCACCAAACCTGGAAGGCCGTCTGATTCGGCATTTATCAGCCGCAAGGCGTTGCTTTGGGGCCGGAGCCTTTCCCGGGCGGCCGCGGCCCGGGTGATGGAGTCCCGCCAAAAGGACTCGTCTAAGGGGCGGTCATCCTGCACCAGCAGGCGGACGGCAATTTGGGAGTGGGGGTTGTAATACCCCTGGCCGAGCAAGCGCCCCTTGGCATCTCGCACCCACACCAGGTCCCCGGGGCTGGGGCTCCCTTCGACTTGGGAGATGGCCCCCTGATAGACCCAGGGGTGTCCCAGGCGGAGGGGGAGGTGGGAGCGCGGGTGGAGGAGGATTTCTCCCTGGGGCCGCTCCGTCTCCATGGCTAGAGGCCCCGCAGGGCGGCTCGGGCCACCGGGGCTCGCCGCTCGTCCCCCAGCCAGGCTTTGAGCTCCGCCAGCACCGGGTCCGGGGCCAGCCTCCCCAGCTGGCGGACGGCCGAGGCCACCGCTCCCCGCACGTAGCGGCGTTCGTCCAAGGCCAGCTTGCGGAGCAGGATGAGGGCTCGCCGGGCCCGCCGGGCTGCCGCGGGCCCGGACAACGCCCACGCCACATGCCACAGCACCTGCTCGTCGTAAGAAGTGGACCAGTAGGCCAGCTGCTCGAAGGTGTCCTCTGGGTAGAGGGAAGACAGGTGTCGGGCCAACACCCGTGGGCCCAAGGTCGTTTTCACCTCCGGAGCCCGATCGGAAAGCAGCGGCTCCAATAGCCGCAGCAGGGGGTCGGCCCACTCCAGGTGTTCGGGGCGCGCGCCGGCGGCCACGGCCAGGGGCACCGCCCGGCGCACCCATGGCTGGGGGTCCCCCCGCCACATGCCCAGGATGGGATAGGTGTCGGCGAAGGCGCGGGCCAGCCAAGCTCCAGCGGCCTGGGCTGCCAGTTCCCGGGTCCGGCGGTCCGGGTCCCCGGCCAGGCCCCGCAGTTGGGCCAGGGCCAGCTCCGGCTCCCCATCCCACTCCCCCAACACCGCGGCCGCAAGCCGCCTCCCTTCCCGCCCCTGGGCCAGGAGCCCCGGACCCCAGGCCTCCCACCTTTCCCGGGA
Organism: Acetothermia bacterium UBA3574; assembly: GCA_002375935.1. Taxonomy (GTDB): domain Bacteria; phylum Bipolaricaulota; class Bipolaricaulia; order Bipolaricaulales; family Bipolaricaulaceae; genus DFNF01. Next base: position 49,427 of record DFNF01000080.1, on the reverse strand, counting down.
AAGGGCGGCCACCACTGCCCGCCGGGACTCCCCACCCCGCTGCCAGGCCGCCAAATAGGTCGCCAACCCCTCTCCCCGAACTTCGCTGGTCATCTCCGGGGAGGAGCTTACGCCGTCAGGGGTTTGCCGAGCAACCCGCCGCCTCAAGAAGCCGCTTCAGGCGCAGCGCATCCTGACACATGTACACGTTGTTGAAAAACAGGTAGGCTTTGGAAGCGGAAACCCGGGCCAGCGAGCGCAGGAGCCAGCGGAGGTCATCGTCGGAGTACTGGTAGTAGTACATGCGTTCCCCAGGTGGGGCACCGTGCAGACGTAGGTAGGCCACCTCCCCCGAGGTCACCGGCCAGTGGGAGAAGGGGTCGGTGCAGTGGATCAGCGAGAACTCGCGACAGATCTCTGCTACCAGCTCCGGCACCCGGCCCCATTCCCCCCGGGGCTCCCATACCAGCGAGAAGCCTTCCCGGTCCACTTGGGACAAGAACTGGCGCAACTGCTCCTGGTTCTCCGGGGTGGGGCCGAAGGAGGGGGGGCACTGGAGGAGCAACAGCCGGGCCCGCAACAGGCGGGCGATGGCCGCGGTACCAGAAAACGCTTCCTGGGCCGCCTGCCCCCGGAACCGGGCCCGGTGCGTAACCTGTTGGTTCACCTTAACCGTGAACTCGAACTCGGGGTCGATCTCGTCGGCCAGGGCCCGCCAGCGCTGGGCGGTCTGGGGTTTGGGGAGGCGATAGAAGGTGGAGTTGACCTCCACCGCCGGAAAGTGGGCGGCGTAGAGTTGGAGCTTGTGGGAGAACTTGTCGCGCCAGGCAGGTTCCCCCACGTCTTCCCCCCGTAGGCTGGACCACCCGCAGCAACCCACTTTGATTTGCACAGGGTGATTATCCCGCTTGCCCGGGTTCCGGGGGAGGGCCCTCTCCCTATAATGGCCGGGGAAAGCGAAAGGAGGGTGCATGGGGCGGAGAGCTTTGGTGTTGCTTGTGGTGGGGCTGTGGGCTGTGGGGGGCTGGCCCCAGGGGGCGCTCCCGGTGGGGATGCTGGCCCGGGAGAGGCTGGGGGAGGGCGTCTGGGTCACTGCGGTGGCTATCTGTCCCCGGGGGCACTACCTGGCGGTGGCCAGCCAGGGAGGGGTGGAGCTGAGAGAACTCCCAGGCCTATCACTTATCCGCACACTGTCACAACAGGACGTGCGGGCCCTGGCCTTCTCCCCACGGGGCGAGTTTTTGGCCGCCGGCACGGCAGCTGGGGAGCTGGTGGTCTGGGAACTCCCCGCGGGACGCGAAAAGTTCAGGTTCGCTTTGGGAGAGACCATCTGGTCCCTGGCCGCATGCCCAGCCGGGAAATACTTGGCAGCCGGCTTCGCAGATGGCACCATCCGGATTTGGGAGTGGCCCGGGGGGGAGCTGGTGGCTGATTGGCTAGCCCACAGCGGGCTTGTGGCCTCACTTTGCTTCTCCCCCGACGGGGCAGCGCTGCTCTCCGGGGGCGGGGGAGACGACCGGTTGCTTGGGTGGCAGGTGGGCACCTGGGAGGAAGCCGGGGGTTTATCTGGGCCCCGGGGGGGCCTGTGGGGACTGGCCTTTCACCCCGAGGGGGCGTGGCTGGCCGCCGGGGACGGCTACGGGGCGATCTGGGTTTGGACCTGGCCGGAAGGAGAACTCCAGGGGCAACTGCTCGGGCACGAGTTGTCGGTCTGGGAACTGACTAGCCACCCAGCCGGGCTGCTGGTTTCCGCCGGCGCCGACCACACCGTGCGGGTTTGGGATCCAACTTCCGGCTGGGAACTGGGCACCCTCGTGGGCCATCAAGGCTCGGTGTGGTCCCTGGCCTTGTCCCCGGACGGCCAGTATTTGGTGTCCGGCTCCGATGTGGGGGGGCTGGCCACCTGGGACCTCGCGTACCTCCTCGACCACCGGCCTCGGGTACTGGGGGTGTATTACTCGGCCCGAGCGCAGGTGGGCCGAGGCCAGATCATCACCGTCCAGTTTGAGGATCCCGATAGAAACATCTCCCTGGTCTACGTGGAGGTGGTGGAAGGCGAGGGCTGGACCACGGTGGAACCTCACCTCACCTTCAACCCTCGGGTGGTGGGGAGGGCCCGGGGTAGTTTTTGGTTTACCGCCATCTTGAGGGAGGCCCGGCCGGCTCGCCTGCAGGTGGTGCTGGCGGACCAAGCTGGGATGAAGAGTGACCCCTGGGAGTTCGAGCTCCGGCCGGACTAGCTCCCCGGGCACTGGGCAGCCACCTCGGGGGGGATGTCCTGACCGGAGAAGGCCTCTTGGAAGTGCTGGGCGAACTCCCGGGCCAGGGCGGCGGCCCGGCGGTCATATTCCCCCTGGTTTTTCCAACTCTCCCGGGGCCAGAGCACGGAAGCCGGTACCCCGGGGCACTTCCGGGGCACCCACAGGTGAAAGCGCGGGTCCTCTCGCAGCTCCCCTCGCTCCAGTTCTCCCGCCAGTGCGGCTTGCACCATGGCCCGGGTGAGCCGGATGTCGATCCGCTGGCCCTGGCCAAACGGCCCTCCGCTCCAGCCGGTGTTCACCAAGTACACCCGCGCCCGGTATCGGTCCAGATACTCCCCCAGCAGCTTGGTGTACACCGCAGGCTGGCGGGGCATGAACGGGGCGCCGAAGAAGCGGGAGAAGGTGGACCGGGGTTCCCCGATCCCGGTCTCGGTGCCGGCCAGCTTCGACGTGTAGCCCATCAGGAACCAGAACATGGCCTGGGGCTTTTCCAGGACGGCGATGGGGGGAAGGACCCCGTTGGCATCTGCGGTGAGGAAGAAGATGACCTGGGGGTGGCCTGCCCGGCCGTCCAGAACCGCCTGGGGCACGAACTCCAAAGGGTAGGAGGCCCGGGAGTTCTCGGTGAGCCGGGCGTCGTGGAAGTCGAACCTGCCGTCGGGGTAGATCATGGCGTTCTCCACTATGGTCCCATGGTCTTCCGGGGGTGCCGAGTGCATCACCGCCCACCAGATGCCCGGCTCCTTCTCTTGGGAAAGCCCGAGAAGCTTGGCGTAACAGCCGCCCTCGAAGTTGAACACCCCCTCCCCGGACCAACCGTGTTCGTCGTCTCCGAGCAGCCGTCGTTCCGGGGCTGAAGAGAGGGAGGTCTTCCCGGTGCCGGAGAGGCCCAGAAACAGGGCCAGCCCCTCGCTTCCCAGGCTGGCGCCGCAGTGAAGCGGAAGCACTTCGAACTCAGGCAAAATCCAATTCATGACCGTGAACATAAGCTTTTTCACCGAACCAAGATAGGCCGACCCCCACACCAACCCCAGGCGCCGGTGGAAATCCATGGCCACCACCACGTCCGAGCGCAGGCTCCCCTCGAACTGGCCCTTGGGCACCCGGTCATATGGCAGCACGAGCAGGGTAAAGGGAGGAGAACCCAGGTGGGAACGCTCAGGCTGCTGGGGCCAGGGGCGGAACATGTTGTGGGTGAACAGGGCCACCAGGGCGCGGTCGGTGACGGTGCGCACCGGGAGGGCGAAGCGGGGGTCGGCTCCCAGCCCACGTTCTGTCAGGTAAAGGCGGTCCTTCTTGGCAAGGAGCCTCAGGGCCGCTGTCCACAGCTCGGCGAACACCTCCTCGGGCAGGGGGTGGCAATAGGGGGAGGACCAGTCCACCTGGTGGTGCACGCTGGGGGAATCGACGATGTAGGTGTCCTGGGGGCGGCGGCCAGTGGAATCCGGCGGGGTCCAGGTGGCCAGGGCCCCGCAGCTGGCCACCCAGGCTTCCCGGCGCCGGATCGCCTCCCGGATCAGCTCCCGCCGCTCCGCCACCACCACCCGAGGGTGGTGGCCCAAGGTCCGCTCTAGCTGCTGGGCGAGGGACATCGGTGGGGGCTCAGCAGGGGACCAAGGGCCGCTCACTCTTCCCCCAACCATTCCTTGAACTTTTTCTTTAGCTTTTCCTCGATCTTCCTCCCCAGTTCCTCCCAATCCCCTTCCGCCTCCCCCTCCACCCAGCGGTGGAGGGCGGCCTTGATGCGGGTTTCCACCCGTCGGCCCAGTTCCTCCCAATCCCGCAGGCGGCGGCGGTACACGTACCGGCCGGCCCCGATCCCCACCCAGGCGAAAAGCAGCGTCACCAGGAACCACAGCCCAGCTGCCTGCAGGTACGAGAGGCGTGGGCTCCAGCCCAGGTGCCCGGCCACAAGCGAGTTCCACAGGAGCTGAATGATCCAACTGAAGAAGAAAAAGGCGGCGATCCCACCTCCGGTGACGACTCCGATGATTGCCCTCACGATTCATCACCCCCTTGGCAAAAGCAGTTTGCTGCATCCGGACTCCATCGGCAAGGGCGGAAGCCCCGAAACCTCTGCCCCTTGGCGGCTGTAGTTATGGCGTATTCGGACACCACTTGGCCCCCCGGGTGGGCAACAGGCCAGCCGGGATGTGCTATAGTGGTAGGATCCCCCCACTCCTTTGGAGCGGGGGAAGGAGGTGGTGCGCAGTGCACAAGTACCTTTCGGTGATGTTGGCGGTCCTCCTGGCGGTGGGGCTCTCCCTTCCCCTGGCAGCTCAATCAGAGGAATACGAGTCGTTCCTCCCCCAAGTAGTGGCCTTGGCCCAGGCGCAGGCCCAGGCCGCTGCCCAGGCGGCTGCCCAAGCCCAGGCGCTGGCCGGTGAAGCAGAAGATCTGCTAGCGGGCCTGGATGTAAGCACCTTCCTGGAGGCAGCGGCCAGTGCCAACGCCTCTGCCGCCGCCGCTGCCCAAGCGGTGGCCCAAGCGGAAGCCCGGGTGGAAACCCTGGTGGAGGCCCTGGCCCAAGCTTGCGCCCGGGCAGTTGCCGAGGCCCAGGCGCAGGCCCAGGCCGCCGCCCAGGCAGCGGCCCGAGCTGCCGCCCAAGCCGAGGCATTCGCCACGGCTTGTGCTTCTGCCCAGGCGGACGCCCAGGCCTCAGCCTCTGCCTGTGCCGCGGCCAAGACCGAACTTGAGGCCGAGGCCGAGGCGCTGGCGCAGGCCATCGCAGGGGCCCAGGCCGAGGCCCAGGCCGCCGCCCAGGCCTGCGCGGCTGCCCTGGCCGAGGTGCAGGCCTATGCCGAGGCAGTGGCCGAGGCGATCGCCGAAGCCCAAGCCGAGGCTGAGGCCCGGGCGAGCGCGGCTGCCCAGGCGGCTGCCACCGCTCAGGCTGAGGCCCAGGCGGCTGCCCAAGCCGAGGACACGGCCCAAGCACAGGTGGCAGCGTTCGCCGGGGTGCGGGCCTTCGCCCAGTCCCAAGCCGCCTCTTCCGCCCAGGCTTCCTCTCAGGCTCAGGATCAGGCGGAGATCGTCAAGCAGACCGTCCAAACCCAGGTCCCCTGCGGGACCGTGGTCACCCAAGTGGGCGGGGTGGTGGAGGCCATCGCCACCGCGGTGGCCGAGGCCAGCGCCGCCGCCCAAGCTGCGGCCCAAGCCGTGGCCCAAGCGGCTGCCTTCGCCGAGGCGCGGGCGGAAGCAGCGGCCAGCGCTGAGGCCACGGCTTACGCGCGCGCCCAGGCCGCGGCCAGTGCTTACGCCCAGGCCCAGGCCCATGCCGAGGCCATAGCCACTGCCCACGCCGAGGCGCTGGCAGAGGCAGAGGCGGCGGCCCAGGCCATCGCCCAGGCCTACGCCCAGGCCCAGGCCGCGGCCCAGGCCATTGCCCAGGCTTATGCCCAAGCGCAAGCAAAGGCCCAGGCGGCCGCCCGGGCCATCGCCCAGGCCTATGCCGAGGCCGATGCCCAGGCCACGGCCATCGCCCAGGCTTGTGCTCAGGCCAGCGCCTCCGCCGAGGCCTATGCGGAGGCCATCGCCGAGGCCCAGGCCGAGGCTCAAGCCCAGGCCCAAGCGGCTGCCCAAGCGTGCGCCCAAGCTCAGGCCCAGGCCCAGGCCATGGCCCAAGCTGTGGCTCAGGCCAGCTCCAGCGCCCAAGCGGCCGCCCAAGCCGCTGCTTCCGCTTATGCCCAGGCTCAAGCGGAGGCCGAGGCCATGGCCCAAGCGGTGGCCCAAGCTGTGGCCCAGGTGAAGGCTCATGCTCAAGCGGCTGCCCAAGCCGCCGCCCAGGCCCAAGCCGCGGCCGAGGCGTGTGCCCAGGCTGCCAGCCAGGTTTCCGCCCAGGCGCAAGCCCAGGCTAGCGCAGCCGGCACCGGTGAGGCCTATGCCTCCGCCTACGCGGCTGCCGAGGCCATGGGGGCGGCCCAGGTGTTCGCCCATGCTCAAGCGGCTGCCCAGGCGGCTGCTCAGGCCCAGGCGGCTGCGGAGGCCGCCGCTCAGGCCCTGGCCCAGGCCCAGGCTGAGGTGGCCGCCGGGGTGGAGGCGGTGGCCGAGGCCGCTGCCCAAGCGCTGGCCCATGCTGAGGCCGCTGCCCAAGCCAACGCCCAGGCGGAAGCCGAGGTGGCCGCCGGGGTGGAGGCCATCGCCCAGGCCAATGCTCAGGCCGAGGCGGCTGCCCGCGCGTGTGCGGCGGCGGCGGTGCGGGTGCTGACGCAAGTGGAAGCCCAAGCCAACGCCTTGGCCCAGGCCCACGCCCAGGCCCTGGCGGCTGCCCGCGCGGCTGCCCTGGCCCAGGCCCAGGCTGAGGCCCAGGTCGCGGTGGGGGTGGAGGCCATGGCCAGCGCGTTCGCTCAGGCGGCGGCTAGCGCTTATGCCGCCGCCGGAGCCGAAGCGGCTGCAGAGGCCCGTGCCTACGCAGCTGCCAAGGCTCTGGCCGAGGCTCAGGCCGCCGCTTACGCCTCAGCCCAGGCTTGTGCCCTGGCAGCGGCCCAAGCCCAGGCTTCCGCCCAAGCCTGCGCGGCTGCCCGAGCCCAGGCCCACGCGGCCGCCCAAGCCTGCGTGGCCGCCCTGGCCCAGGCCCAGGTGATGACCCAGGCCGTGGCCCGAGCGGCTGCCACCGCCACCACCTCGGTGGAAGTGGTGCCCGATATCCAGACCTCGGTCCAGGCGTTCATCGACCCCGAGTGTCTGGCCCCCACCTGTGAGGAGTACCTGCCCCCGCGGCCCGCCCCCACCGAATGCCCTGAGACGCAGTATCGAACTTGGGACTTCGGGTCGGTAAGCCCTGGGATGCAGGTGAGCGTCACCCGCCAGATGCCGGAGGAACTCCGGCAGGTCATCGCCCAGGCCGGGGCCACCTCATATCAACTCCTCTCCTCTAACCTGCCCCCTACCCTCAGCTTCGAGCTCCTGTTGCCCTATGGCCAGGGGAGGCTGAGCGGGCAGGTGCCCCCTGGGGCAGCTACCTACCAGCTGATGTACTCGCTCTACAACCAGGCCCAGTGTGAGGTGATCCGCCTCACGGTGGTGATCACGGTGGGGGAGCCCACCGCTCCCACGGGGGGCCTCCAGGTGACGATCACCGAGGCGGTGGCGGAACAGGTGTGTGGGGATGAGTATTCCCACCTGGTGCTGGTGAGCTGGCAGGCTTCTGGCGGCACGCCCCCCCTCTCGGTGGGGCCGATCGCCCTCCAGTTGCCCGACGGTTCCTTCCAGCTGAAGCTGGGCAATTTCCCCACCTCGAGCTCGGTGACCTTCCAGGTGAACGCGCCTTCCGGAGGGACCGCCACGGCCCAGGTCCGGGTCCAGGACGCCCAAGGTCGGACCCAGACAGCCCAGCGGGAGGTGGAACTCCCTGCTTGTCAGGTGGGCATCCTACCCCCCATCCGGGTGTATCCGCTTCAGGTCCAGCTTGACGTCCGGGCGCATCGGCTCATTCACGTGACCCCGGGTTACGAGGAGCTGGAGCTCCCAGTGCGGCTGTCGGATGAGGAGGAGGAGCGCTACACCCCGTTCACCGTCCAGCGGGCTCAAGGCACTCAGATCACCCTGTGGGTCCCGGCCCGGAGCGGAGTGGCCGGGCCTTACGGGGTGGGGTTCCGCCACTTCGAGGTATGGGAGGGCGATGCCCAGGAGCCGGTGATCTACGAAGGGGTTTACAATCGTAGGACTGGCACCTATTCCCTGACGCTGACCTTGAACCAGAACACGCGGGTGATCGCGATCTATCAGGACATCATAGGCTGAAGGGTGTCGGGCACGGGTGTTGTTTCCGCCCCGGCCTTCGGGCCGGGGCGGATTTTTTTGGTGGCCCAACCTTCGTGCTCCCCTTGCCGGAGGTTCACGTTGCCCCTCCCCGCCATGTCCTTCTCTAGGCACCCCGTTTTGCTTGTCTGGGCCTGAGGTCCTCGGGTAAAATGAATGTGTGCGAAGGTGGCGGAATTGGCAGACGCGCTGGCCTTAGGAGCCAGTGCCTTCGGGCGTGCGGGTTCGAATCCCGCCCTTCGCACCAACCTTGAAGGAGGGGGGGTCCCCTCCGTATAATGCCCTTGCAAGCGGGAATAGCTCAGCTGGTAGAGCGCCACCTTGCCGAGGTGGAGGTCGCGGGTTCGAATCCCGTTTCCCGCTCTGGGCGCAAGATGCCGGGGTGGCGGAATTGGTAGACGCCGGGGACTTAAAATCCCCTGAGCCGTGAGCTCGTGCGGGTTCGATTCCCGCCCCCGGCAGAAGCGGGGTGGAGCAATTTGGAAGCTCGCCGGGCTCATAACCCGGAGGTTGCTGGTTCGAGTCCAGCCCCCGCAACCAGGAGGCGGAGTAGCTCAACCGGTTCAGAGCGCGCGGCCCATAACCGCGAGGTTCAGGGTTCGAGTCCCTGCTCCGCCACAGAGGAAGCCCGCCGGGAGGGCGGGCCGTTTTGAAAAAGTGGGGATGTAGCTCAGTTGGGAGAGCGCCGCGTTCGCAACGCGGAGGTCGGCGGTTCAAATCCGCTCATCTCCACCACCCCGGCTCGAGTTGACCCCGGGCCCGGGGGCCATAGAATTGGCGCGATTCACGCCGGGGTGGCGGAATTGGTAGACGCGCTGGACTCAGGATCCAGTGGGGAATTGACCCCCGTGTGGGTTCGAGTCCCACCCCCGGCACCAACGTGTTCGGGCTGCGCCTCGGTGCACCGCCCCGCGCTGAGGCGCCGGCCTGACTTTCTCAAAACTCGGCCCGGGAAAGCGGACAGGGAGGCGCGACTTGGGGAAAGGCCCCGATTGGAAAAAGCCCTTCGCGCAGGCCAAAGCCGTGGGCGAGGACGGGGAAAATTTCTCATCGGGGAGCCATCGGCGTTGATGAGCCCCTCGCTTGCTCCAGCCGGAGAGAAAGCAGCGGCCACGATGCCTGGGCTGCGCACGCCAGGCCGATGTGAGAGGTGACTTGTGGACCTACAAGCGACCCTAAACTCCCTCCGGGAGGGGAACGTCTCGCTTTCCCAGATCATCGTCTCTTTGTGGGAAGCCATCGAGCGTAGAGAAGAGGAGCTGCGGGCGTTCATAAGCCTGGCCGACCCGGATCAGCTGGTGAGGGATGGGGAGGAGCTGGCCGGGCTTCCGTTGGCCGGGCTCCCCATCGCCATCAAGGACAACCTCATCACCCGCGACTTCCCCACCACCTGTGGCTCCAAGATCCTGTCGGGGTTCCGGCCGCCGTTCGACGCCACCTGTGTGGCCCGGCTGCGGGCGGCCGGGGCTCAGGTGCAGGGCAAGACCAACCTGGACGAGTTCGCCATGGGCTCGTCCACCGAGCATTCCGCCTTCGGCCCCACCCGCAACCCTCATGATCCCGAGCGGGTGCCGGGGGGGTCTTCGGGGGGCTCTGCGGCGGCGGTGGCCGCCGAGGAGGCCTTGGCCGCCCTGGGGACAGATACCGGGGGTTCGGTGCGGCAGCCGGCGGCCCTGTGTGGGGTGGTGGGGTTGCGGCCCACCTACGGCCGCGTATCCCGCTGGGGCTTGGTGGCGTTCGCCTCCTCCCTGGACACGGTGGGGGTCCTGGCCCGCTCGGTTCGGGATGCCGCCCTGCTCCTGTCCCTGATTGCCGGCCCCGACCCCCGGGATGCCACCTGCCTCCCCCTCCCCCCGGAGAACTACTTGGAGAGCCTCGGGGAAGGGGCTCTGGATGGGCTCAGGATCGGGGTGCCCAAGGAGTACGTGCCCGCCGAACTTTCTCCCGCCGCACGGGCGCTGGTGGACCGGTGGTGCGCCCTGGCCCGGGAGCAGGGGGCGGAAGTAGTTGAGATCTCGCTCCCCCTAACCGAATACGCCCTGCCCACCTACTATCTGATCGCCTCGGCCGAGGCCTCGGCCAACCTGGCCCGCTACGACGGGGTCCGGTACGGGCTGCGGTTGCCCGGCGAACAGGTGGCCCAGATGATGGCCGCCACCCGGACGGCGGGCTTCGGGCGTGAGGTGAAGAGACGCATTGCCCTGGGCACTTTCGCCTTGTCGGCTGGCTACTACGATCAGTACTACGGCAAGGCGCAACGGGTGAGGACGCTGATCGCGAGGGAGTTCCAGGCTGCCTTCCGCGAGGTGGATCTGATCATGGGCCCCACCTCCCCTACCCCGGCCTTCCGGCTGGGGGAGAAAGAAGATCCGATCGCCATGTACCTTTCGGATGTGTTCACCTTGCCCTCGGCCCTGGCGGGGTTGCCGGCCATCTCCATCCCCGGGGGGGAGGTTGAGGGGCTGCCCTTTGGGCTGCAGCTGATAGCCCCCCGGCTGGCGGAGGGGAAGCTGCTGGGGGCGGCCTACGCGCTGGAGCAAGTTTTAGGCTGACCAGTTCCCACTTCACCTGAGCGTTTTCCCCTCGACTCGTCTCCGGCATCGGGAAGGGGCGATGTGACGGCCCTAACATTGGTATGAAGCTGATTAAATCTGAATCAAGGGCTAAATAAGTCTAACGGGTGGTCGGCTGCGGTATAACCCCCTTGCAACACCTTATCCACCGAGGGGGGAGAGCGATGAAGAAGCTAGTGGCCCTGATCCTCACCGCCACCGCCCTGCTCGCCATGGGGGCTCAGGACTCCGTTGTGGTGAGGATTAGCTGGCGTGTCCTCCCCTTCGCCCTGCTGTCCCTGGACGGCCAGGAGTGGGGGGAGAGCGCGGTGGCAGCCACCCCACTGCCTGCCCCCACCCCCACCGATTTCCAGCGGGGTTACCTGTCCCTCCCCCAGGCCGTCACCCTGCGGGTGATCAGCAACACCCGCTGGACAGTGTTCGTGCAGGCCCTCTCCCCCAGCTTGGGGACCAGCTACGACGGCACCTTCAACTGGGAGATCAGCGCCCTGGAGGTGGGGATCGGGGGCGACTTCTTGCCCCTCTCCCTCGTCCCCCAGCCCCTGGTCTCCGGGGCCAACGGCAGCCACGTTTTGCCCGTGGATTATCGGGTGAGGTTGCCGGAGAAAGCCCTCCCGCCCGGGGATTATCAGGCAGTGGTCCTCTACACCATCACCACCGATTAGGCCCCCCGGGATCAGCCGGTAACCTCCACCTGGGAAACTGTGGGGAATTGGAGCAAGGTTTTTTCTAGTTGAGTCGCGGCCAACCTCCTCAAGGGGGATGAGAGTTCTTCCCATTCCCCCCCCAACCGCACCTCGGCCACCCCGTTTGAGATAGAGAGGTCTAGGATTTCCACCTCCTGGGGCAGGGCGGTCCAGTACCCCCGGACCCGCTCTCGCCAGCTGGGTCCTCGGGTGAGGAGCTCCAGCGCCTGGGTGGCCACCGCCGTCGTGGGAGGCACCCGCCGGATCAAGGGGAAGGGACGGCCCTCGGGGTCAAGGAAGTAAAGCTTTATCCATCTGTAGGGGACCTCGGCGAACACTATCCCGCGGGAGGTGAGGATCACCTGGTCCAGTCCTGGGACGGGCAAGAAGACCTCTAGGCGCCCACGGGGGCTGGCCGGGAGGTCGTAGTAGATCTCCAGGGTCGCCCGGCCGGAGGAGTCCGCCCCGGCCGCGTCCTCGGCCAGCACCCGCCCGTAGGAGTCGATGAGCCGCACCCCGAGCTCCGCCCCCTCCGGAAGTCCTCCCAAAACTACCCGCAAGGGGAGCCCCACCTCCTCCCCGGGGGCCGGGGACAGGATCTTCACCGCCGGAAGGGGGCTTCCCGGGGAGAGCACCAGGGCCACCCCCAGGAGCGCCACCCCCAGCAGAAAAAGCCAAGCCCAGGCCTCGCTCACCCTGGCTCCTCCTCCGCCAGCCGGGCCAGCCTGTCCACCAGCCTACGGAGCTCCCCCTCCACCTCTTCGTGCTTCTTGGCCGCGTTCCTCAGGTGTCCACCCAGCGTGCCGAAGCTCCGCTGTACCGAATTCAACTGATTGGAGATCTCCCTCAGTTCCCCCAGCACCCGCCGCACGTTCTCCGCCAGCGACAGCCCCCGCAGCCCCAACGCCACCGATTGGAGGTAGGCGTAGAAGGTGTTGGGGGAACAGGGGATCACCCGCCGGGACCAAGCGTAAGCCAGGAAATCCTGGTCCAGCCCCTCCTCGGGGGTGATGAGCTCCAGGAACACCCCCTCGGCCGGAACGTACATCAGCGCGAAGTCCCCCGTCCCCTCCGCCGGGCGGATGTATTTTTCCGCCACGGTGTCCACGTGTTTCTTTGCGGCCTTGAGCAGGGCCCGTTTGTGCCGCCTGCGCTCCTCGGGCGTTTCGGCAGCGAGCAGCTTCTGAAACGACTCCAGGGGGAACTTGGCGTCCACCGGCACTACCATCCCCGGGAGGAAGATGGCCGCGTCCACCCGCTCCCCTCCCCGGAGCTGATGCTGCAGGGCGTAGGTCTCCCCGGGAAGGACCTGGGCCAGGAGCTCGGAGAGGATCCACTCTCCCAGGCCCCCCCGCGCCTTGGGGGCCCTGAGGATGTCCTGCAGTGAGGCGATGTCCTGGGCCAGCTCGGCGATGCGCCGGGAAGCCTCCTCCAACCCCCCCAGCTTCTCCTTGACGTCTGCCACCACCCCTTGGACCCCAGCGAGGCGCTGGCCCAAAGTGCCCTCCTGGCGTTGGAGGAGCTGGGCGGTGGAGGAGAGCTGCCTGCCCACCTGCTCGGAGAGTGCCGAGAGCTGGCCGGAGAGGAGCTGGGATAGCCGCCCCACTTCCTCGGACAGGGCGCGGGTGGACTCCCGGATGGCGGCGAGTTCTTCCCCTGGTTTTGCGCGGCGCAGGAGAAAGAAGACGAGCGCCACCGCGGCAACGGCCAAGGCCGCCAGGGCGAGCCAAAGAGCGGTCATAAAACCTCCTGCAGTGCCAGGGCCTTGCGCAGGTACTGGCCCGTGTAGGAACGGGGGTTTTCCGCGATCTCCTCGGGCGGGCCCTCGGCGATCACATAGCCCCCCTCCTCCCCGCCCTCGGGCCCAAGGTCGATGATCCAGTCCGCGGTCTTCACGACGTCCAGGTTGTGCTCGATCACCACCACCGTGTTGCCGGCGTCCACCAGCCGGTGGAGCACCGCGAGGAGCTTCCTGACGTCCTCGGGGTGGAGGCCGGTGGTGGGCTCGTCCAGGACGTACAGGGTCCTGCCGGTGGCCCGGCGCCCCAGTTCCCGCGCCAACTTCACCCGCTGGGCCTCCCCCCCGGAGAGCTCGGTGGCCGGCTGGCCCAGCTTGATGTAGCCCAGTCCCACGTCGTACAGGGTCTGGAGCCGGCTGCGGATGGGGGGGATGGCCGAGAAGAACCCCAGGGCCTCCTCCACCGTCATGTCCAGCACCTCGGCGATGTTCACCCCCTTGTAGCGCACCTGCAGGGTCTCCTTGTTGTAGCGGGTGCCCTTGCACACGTCGCAGGGGACGTAGATGTCCGGCAGAAAGTGCATCTCGATTTTCACCTTGCCCTGGCCCTGGCAGGCCTCGCAGCGGCCGCCCCGCACGTTGAACGAGAACCGGCCCGGCCGGTAGCCGCGCATCCTGGCCTCCGGGGTGGCGGCGAACACCTGCCGGATGGGGTCGAACACCTTGGTGTAGGTGGCCGGGTTGGAGCGGGGGGTGCGGCCGATGGGCGACTGGTCGATCTCGATCACCTTGTCGATTTGCTCCCAGCCCTCGATGTCGTCGTGGGCTCCGGGTTTGCCGGCCGAGTACCCCAGGCGCCAGGCCAGGCCCCGGTACAGCACCTCGTCCACCAGGGTGGACTTCCCAGAGCCGGAAACGCCGGTCACGCAGATGAACAGCCCCAGCGGGAACCGGACGTCGATCCCCTTCAGGTTGTGTTCCCTCGCCCCTTTCACCACGATCCAGCGGTCCTTGGGCCGCCGACGGGTCCTGGGGACCGGGATCCGCCTCCTCCCGGCCAGGTACTGGCCGGTGAGGGATTTTTCGCAGCGGGCGATCTCCTCCGGGGGGCCGGTGGCCACCACGTACCCCCCGTGCAGCCCCGCCCCGGGGCCCAGGTCCACGATGAAGTCCGCCTGGCGCATGGTCTCCTCGTCGTGCTCCACCACGATCACCGTGTTCCCCAGATCCCGGAGGCGCTTTAGGGTGGCCAAAAGCCGCTGGTTATCCCGGGCGTGCAGGCCGATGGAGGGCTCGTCCAGGACGTACAGCACCCCGGTGAGCTGGGCCCCGATCTGGGTGGCCAGCCGGATCCTCTGGGCCTCCCCCCCGGCCAGGGTGTTGGCCGACCGATCCAAGGTGAGGTAGTCCAAGCCCACGTCCACCAGGAAGGACAGCCGGGCCCGCACCTCCTTCAGGATCTGGTGGGCGATGAGCTGCTCCCGCTCGGCGAGCTCCAGCTCCTGGAAGAACCGGAGGGCCTCCCGGATGGACATGCGGGTGACCTCCCAGATGTTCTTGCCGCCCACGGTGACCGCCAGGGCCTCCGGCCTGAGCCGGGCCCCTTTGCAGGCCGGACAGGGCAGGGCGGACATGTACTGGGCTACTTCCTGCCGCACTTCCTCCGAGGTCGCCTCCCGGTAGGTGTGTTCCAGGGCCGGGATCAGGCCGGAATAAGGGCGGTGGTAGACCCGGGTGCGGCCGTAGGTGGTGGTGTAGGTGAACGCCACCTGCTCTCCCTTGGTGCCGTAGAGGAGGATGTCCAGCTTCTCCTGGGGCAGCTCCCCAAGCGGCAGGTGTGGGTCGATGTCGTAAGCGCGGCACACCCCGTCCAGCACCGCCCACAGCCAGCGAGATTTGGAGCCCGCCCAGGGAAGGAGGCCCCCCTCCCGCAGGGACTTGCGCCTGTCCACCACCAGATCCGGGTCCACCACCATCTGGACCCCCAGGCCGTCACAGACCGGGCAAGCCCCGTAGGGGGAGTTGAACGAAAACAGGCGTGGCTCCAGCTCCTCGATGGAGATTCCGCAGGTCGGGCAGGCGAAGTGCTCTGAGTAGAGCCGCTCCTCCTGGCCCATGATCTCCACGATCACCAGCCCCCCGCCGTGCTTGAGGGCGGTCTCGATGGAGTCGGCGATGCGGGGGCGTTTGCCCTTCGCCACCTTGATCCGGTCCACCACGATCTCGATGGTGTGCTTTTTCTTCTTGTCGAGCTGGATGTCCTCGTACAGGGTCCGGAGAACCCCGTCCACCCGCACCCGCACGAACCCCTCTTTTTTCAGCTCTTCGAATACGTGCTTGTACTCGCCCTTCCGGCCCCGCACCACCGGGGCCATGATCTGCACCCGAGTCCCCTCAGGGAGGGCACACACCTGGTCGATGATCTGCTGGGCGGTCTGGCGTTCGATGGGCCGGCCGCACTGAGGGCAGTGGGGCTTCCCGATCCGGGCGTAGAGGAGCCGGAGGTAGTCGTAGATCTCGGTCACCGTGCCCACGGTGGAGCGGGGGTTGTGGGAGCGGGCCTTCTGGTCGATGGAGATGGCCGGGGACAGGCCCTCGATGAAATCGACGTCAGGCTTCTCCATGAGCCCCAGGAATTGGCGGGCGTAGGCCGAGAGCGACTCCACGTACCGCCGCTGGCCCTCGGCGTAGATGGTGTCGAATGCCAGGGAAGACTTTCCCGAGCCGGAGATGCCGGTGATCACCACCAGCTTGTTCCTGGGGATCTCCAGGTCGATGTCCTTCAGGTTGTGTTCCCTGGCCCCCCGGACGATCAATTTCTCCATAGCGGTTTTAAAACGCGCTTCTCCCCCTCGATTTAGGCACTATGACCCCACCCAATCATACCCCTGGCCCCCGCGCGGAGCCAGCTCCCCCGCGGGGCAGGGGGCCGGAGTTTGGGAGGTGGGGATGAACCCCGACCCCAGGCCTCAGGGGGCGGAAAGGGGAGGAGCTGAAAGCGAGACCTGCATTACCTCACCTGTGATGTACACCGGTTCGAGCCCCAGCTGGAGCTTGAAGGTTCCTCCCCAGCGGCCCAGGGATTCCCCGTAGATGTCCTGGACCTCGACCTCTCCCCTAGGCTGGATCCAGACTGCCCCTTGTCTGAGCCAAGGGTCCTGCCACAGCACGGAAACCTCCCCTGCCGGGCCGAAGAAGCGGAACCAGCTCACCCCCTCCTCTTCCCAGCGCCCGATCAGCTCCGCTTCCCGCAGGCGGGCTGCCAGCTCCCGATAGGCGAAGAAACTTAATTTCTTCACCCCGGCACCCCGGTCGTAGGGGCCGAACCCGTCGTATATCAGTCCTGCTTGATCGAAGAAGCCCACCCCGGTGCCCTCATAGCGGGGCTCCACCAAAAAGGTCCAAAAGGTCTTTTCCACCCCCAGGGAGTAAAGGAGCACGAACCGCTTCACCAGGTCCGCGGCTTGTTCTTCCTCTGATTGAAAAATTTCTCCTACTTTCCCTGAGTAAGTGGATGTCTCGCTGCACCAGATCGGCCGGCCCTGGTAGCCGAATTCCGCCAACACCCGGCGCAACTTTCCCACGAGCTCCTCCCCGGTGCGATAGGTTTGGGCGGATGGGAGCCGGGGGTGGGGCTGGGCCAGGCCGTAGTAGTGAAAGTTGTAGACATCGATCCACTCCCCACCCCCGGCGGCGAGGAACCGCCGCAGATACGGCTCCAGTGCCCAGTCGCCCATCTCGGGGCCGTCCAGGAGGCCCCCCATGACGACGGTGCAGTCCGGACAAGCACGTCTGATGCCGGCAGAGATTATCTGCACCCGCCGGGCGAACTCCTCCGGCGAGCAGGAAGTGCCCCAGCCGCCGTTCTCCTCGTTTCCGATCTGCCAGTAGCGGATCGGGGCCCCGACCTCCTTGACCCCCGGACCGGTGGTGAAATAGGCCACAATTTCTGCCACCGAGGCGCTGGCCTGGGGGGGTACCTCGCCGGCCCAGAAGGTGGGGATTGGGGTCACGCCCCGTTCGATGAGCCCCCGCATGCGGGTGCGGTCCCGGGGCCGGGCTTCCGGCGGGCCCTGAGGGCCGATGTAAAGCCCATAGATCACATAGTCCACGCCCAGCTCGGCTAGGTAGTGGAACTCGTCGGGGGACATCCCCCCGGAGATCCCGAAGAACCCGGGTTCCCTGGCAAGGCCAGTAAAAAAGACCAGGGTACACAAGCCAACCGCCACCAGCTTCATAGCCCACCTCCTCACCGGCATTTACACTTCTGCAGGACGGCGGGATACACTGGGTTTGGCTGGATGGGGTTAATGAGTTAGCTTGAAGCATCATGGGCTACCGCTATTTGGTGTTGGGTGTAGGAAGACAAGGGATGGCTGCTGCCTACGACCTCGCCCTGCTGGGGGAGGCCGAAGTGGTCGTGCTGGCAGACGTGCGCGGGGAAACTGCTCGGATGGGAGCAGCCCGGGTGAACTCCCTCCTCGGGCGAGAGGTGGTCCGACCCCAAGCGGCCGACGCCGGGGACCTGCTCCAGGTGAAGCGGTTACTCATCGAAGCAGACGGGCTCCTCTCGGCGGTCCCCTATCGGTTCAATTTGGCCCTCACCGAGGCCGCGATCGCCAGCGGGAGCCACATGGTGGACCTGGGCGGCCACACCGGGATCGTGCGGCGCCAGCTCGAGCTGGACGGGCCCGCCCGGCGGGCTGGGGTGACGGTGGTCCCGGACTGCGGCATGGGCCCGGGGATGAACATCACCCTGGCCCTTCACGCCATGTCCCTCCTGGACGAGGTGGAGGAGGTGCGGATCTACGATGGCGGTCTCCCCCAGCGCCCAGAGCCCCCCTGGAACTATTCCCTTTTGTTCAACGTGGAGGGGCTGATAACCGAGTACGACGGGGAGGCTTTTTTCATCAGGGACGGGGAGGTGATCCCGGTGCCGGCCCTGTCCGAGCTCGAGGAGCTAGAGCTTCCCCCCCTGGGCCGGCTGGAGGCGTTCGTCACCTCGGGGGGCCTGTCCACCATGCCCTGGAGCTATCAGGGGAAGCTCAAGGTGCTGGAGAACAAGACCCTGCGCTATCCGGGACACTGCCTGATGGTGCGGGGCCTGCGGGAAGCGGGGCTGTTTTCCCAGGAGCCGGTGGAGGTGGGGGGCTGCGGGATCCAGCCCCGGGCGCTGCTGGCCCGCCTGTGGGAGGAACGGTTGCCGCAAGACAAGGAGGACGTGTGTTTGATCCACGTGCTGGTCCGGGGGAGGAGGGGAGGGGCTCCGGCGGAGGCCAGGGTACAGCTCGTCGACTACTACGATGGGGCCACCAGGTTTTCCGCCATGGAAAAGCTCACCGGCTGGCACGCGGCCATCGTGCTTCAGCTCGCGGTGCGGGGGGAGCTTCCCGCAGGGGTCATCCCCATCGATCGGGCGTTGACCCCGCAGGCGTTCCTGCCCCAGGCCGGGGCCCGCGGCTGGTGTGTTCAAGCTGAAATCGCGTGAAAGGAGGCAAAGGTGTCCGAGGTGAAGGACCGGGTACTCGCGACGCTGAGGGAGCTGGGGCGGCCGGCTCGGCCAGGGGAGATCGCCCAGGCCGCTGGCTTGACAAAGGACGAGGTTTCCAAGGCCATCAAGGAGCTGAAGAAGGAAGGGAAGATCACTTCCCCCAAGCGGTGTTTCTACGCCCCGGCAGAGTAGGGGGCCTGCCCCCGGGGCTTTACTTGCCAGCTTGGGAGAGGGTTTGGGCATTAGCCGGCACTATTCCTGGGGGCAAAGTGGGCAGCCCCCTTGAGGGCACCCGGTCTGGGGAGGGGGCGCGGCCGCTACCACCATACTTTGTCCCCGTCCCCGAGGGCGTACTTCGGGGGGGGGACCTGGTCCATATTTTATACAGGCTCCCCTCTATCCGGGGCCCCTCACCTAGGGTGGGGCCCGAGCCTGAGAGCCGCTGAGCTATACGAGCAGTGGCTGCTGTGAGGCGGGTGGCAAGTGCCGCCCCCGCTGCGTGCGCTATTGCACCGCCCAAGCCAGTTCGAAGCCGGTCCAAGCTTGCCGCTTTCACCTCCGCCCCGCCACACCTCGAACTTCTACCTTGGCGGCTCCTTAGTGATCTAAATTACAGTTCACTTAAAGTAGCCTACATTACAGACAACACCCCTCCCAACCTGCTATCATGCTGCTAAGAGAAGGAGGTGGGAAGGATGGCACGATGTGGTGTCAGCTTATTGCTGACGGCTTTGATTGGAGTCCTGGTTCCCGTCATGGCGCAGCAGATCCAGGATTTGGAGCTTGACTGCGTAAAACCTGTGTACATCATCGCGGACGATTTCAATCGGGATTCATATCCTGACTTGGCCCTGGCCTGCCACTCTTGCAATACGGTGGTGGTGGTCCCCAACCTGGGCCCAGCGGGCTCTCCCTGTGCCCAGTTTGCCGGTGCAGTTACTTGGGAGTTGGAGGACGCCCCTACTGCACTTGCGAGCGGCTATTTCCTCGATCCGCCAAGCGGCCAGAACTTTCCTTATTACACCGTGTTCCCCAATGTGTTGGCAGTTACCCAATATCGGCCGGGATTGATCAGGTTCTCACCGCTGGATCCCCGCAATTCCTTCTCGGCGTTTAGAAACTCCCCTGCTCCCATCGAGGTGGAGGTTGTCTCCACGTTTGCCACTTTCAACCACGTGCTAACCGCAGATTTCACCAACGACGGGGCCTTGGAGGTGGCGGTACTGGATGGGCTGACCCCCAAGATCGGCATTTATCTTGGTAGTCGCTCTGACCTGAGTCCGGCGGTTCCGGGGAGCCCGGGGGGGAGCTCGGTAGGAGCCCCGGTTTCCCTCACCCTCCCACTTTCGGCCCAGCGAGCGCATTTCATGGCCACGGGAGATTTCGATCGGGATGGCTACCTGGATTTGGTGGTCGCAGCTGATGGCAAAATCATGTTTTTCCGGAACCAGTTCACTCCTGGAGGGACGCTGGGATTTGCCCCGCCCCCGCAGAATGTGTTTCCCCGCGCCACCCCAGAAGTGGTGGTGGGGACCCAGGTGGTGGGCTTGGCTGTAGCGGACTTCGACCGGGATGGCTACCTGGACGTCGCGGCTGTAGACCCCGAGTTCGGTGCCCTTTCCATATTGATGAACCGAGGGGGATGTTGGGAGTTTCAGATGGTAGCCCGCATCAAAATGGAGGGAGAGCCGGTGTTCATCGTGGCCTTTGACTGTGATCGTAACGCTCTGATTGATTTAGCGATCGCTGAGCGAGCCACTGACCAGGTGACCATCGTGCTCAATCGACTGCAGAACCTGCGAGACATTTCTCGCCCTGACCTCTGTGATCGGACAGTGCCCTCCCCTGAAAAGGTGGATGATACTGAGCTCTTCGTCACCTTCTCCTTCCCTGTCGGGCCTCAGCCGGTAGGGCTGGCGGTAGCAGATTTCGATCAGAACGGAATTTCTGATCTCGCCGTGGCCCTCAATGGGGGAGGCCCCCCGGGGACGGACCCTGCCGCTAAGGTGATCTACAACCCTTGTTGCTGTGCCATTTGCGACAAGGGCACCTCCTGTTGTGGTGAAGCAGAGTCCGAACTCGAGCGCTGCCCCGAGGAAGTAGGAGGGGCCCCAAAAGGGTAGAGCTGGGGCCCGAGGAAGAGGTTCCGGGTCCCAGCGAAGTGGACAGTGAGGAGCCCCCTCCGACCCCAGACGCGCAGGAGTTCGAACTCAAGTTGTTGGGAGCGGAATTAGTCGAAAATCAGGGAGTGGGCGACGAGTGGCTCCTCACAGCCGTGGTTTCCGAACGTGAGACGAAACTCGATCTCACACAGTTGCCCCAGCTCCTTTACTCAGGCCCCGTCAGGGAACTAGAGATCATCTTCAGGGCCGTGGAGAGAGACGCCGCTCAGGATGATGTGGGAGAAGCGATCTTCCGCCTCACCCCTCCCTGGGTTGCCGGGGCCAGTGAGGTGGAAATCGTAGTGTATGAAGACGGCCAGGAAGGCAATGCGCAAGCTCGCTGGCAGCTCCGGCTGGGAGTTGTGGAAATCCAGCCGGGGGGGAGCTCCGGGGAAGCTACGATTCTTCCTCCACCAAATCAGACCTCTGGGGAACCTGGGACCTTGGTGGGCAGTTGGTTGGGCACTTATAGCCTGCCTCCCCTCGGTTTTAGCCTCATTGGGGCTGGTGACCTGGACGGCGACGGGTTCGCTGACCTGCTCGCGGCGAGTCCTCGTTCCTCCCTGGTCTCCTTGTTTGCCGGCCGCGGGGACGGACGGTTCGAGGCCTTGGGAGAGGTTGGGGTAGGGGTAGTGCCAGAAAGGCTGCTGGTGGCCGACTTCAACGGCGACGCCCTGGGAGACATAGTTGCAGTGGCCTGGGCAGACCGAAACGCCAAGCTCCTCCTCTCGCGGGGACAGTTCCAGCTGGCTCCAGCCATTTCCATAGGTATTCCCTATGGAGCTTGGGATGTGCAGGTGGGGCAGCTCAACGATCACCTGGGCTGGGAGTTGGTGTGGTTTACCCAGCGCGGACCCGTGGTGTGGAGCTTCACCCGTCAGGGGCAAGTGATGGAATGGATGCACCCACCAGCTGGCCTTTCCTTCGTGATGCTGGTGCCACCTCCGTATGTGTGGACCGATGTCAATGCCGATCGGAGCTTAGATCTCGTCTACTACTCTCACAATCCGGGTGAACTCTACCTCCGGTGGAGGGGAGAAACCGATCTTCTGATTGGGTTCACCCCCGATCAAGTCCCCCTTCACCACTTGGTAGCAGCTGATGTTGACGGTGACGGTATGCCAGATATCTTGGGTTTAGGCAGCCAGGGTGAAGTCTACATTTGGAGGTTGCATGCGCCCTGATACCAGGAAGGATGGGATAGGGAAGCCGGGCCGGTGGTTCTGGCTCCTGGTGTTGCTACTTTTTACGGTGGACGTGGCAGCAGCTCATATGCGGTACGGCCTGGGGACACCGCGACTCGATGGTTGGTGTCGCCTACCCTGGGGGGTAGTGTGTGCCTATGGGGCAGCTGTGGAAGGGGACCGGGGCGGGCTGGTCCTCTATCCAGCTCCCAGTCCCCCCGGTACTGGTTTCCAGATCTCCATCCGCGATATTCCTGGTCCGGCGGTGCTTTTTGTACTTGAAAGCGCCCATGAGGGAGGATGGGTTCAAGTGTCCTGCGGAGAGGGAGACTGGGAAAGCATTTCCATCCCCCAAGCAGGGCAGTGGTGGCTGGCTGTGGAGGACTTCCCCTCCGCAGGGGTACTTCGGCTTGAGCTCGGCCCCTACGCCGATGAGCTTCTTATCAGCTCAATCTACTACCGCTGTACACCGACAATCTCTCGTCCTTCTCCAGTTAAATGGGGGTGTTGGGAGGAGTTTCTCGGAGGGATGGTGGTAGGGGCGATTGTGGCGTGGTTACTGGTTTGGGTGTGGCAGAATGGGTAGGGGGTGATGTGGGAGGGATCAACCTCAATGGGGTTGTGAACTAGGTCAAGGACGTCAAGGAGGTGTGATATGAGAAGAGCCATTGGGTTGTGTGGCGTACTGGTGGTCGCTGCTACTTTGGGACTGCTGGGGGGGCCGACCATCCAGGATCTTGCGTGGGACTGTATTCTCCCTAGCTATGTGATTGCAGGGGATCTGAACGGTGACGGGTGGGATGACATCGCGCTAGCTTGCCATTCTTGTGACACTATTTTGGTTGGGCTGAATCCCACCCGGGCCCCGTGCCCTATACCCTGGCCTGCTCCCAAAGCTTTTGTGCTCAACGATTCCCCGGTGGCCCTGGCTTGGGGGCTGTTCGGGGGAGGGGTAGGGCCATACTACATCCAAGTGGTGGGGGGTACTCAGTACCTTCCAGCCTGGACCGCGTTCAAGGTCAGCGGGTCCTCCGCCTCTTTGAGTCAGCTGCCCGCGGTGACGGTTTCCCACCTCACCGTAGGTGACTTCGATGGCAACGGTAGCTTGGACGTTGCGATCCTGGACCCCCTGGGATTCAAGGTGCTGTTTCCCCAAGGTGGGGGAGGTCCAATAGACCTCTCCGCCCATGTCCAACCCGGGGAGCCAGCGTTCATCGCCACTGCCGACTTCGACCGCGATGGGGATTTGGATCTGGTCATCTCCAGTGGCACAAGTCTCCTTTTCTTCGAAAACGATGGCTCGGGCATGTTTAGTTTGAAACTAACCAAGGCCATCGGCCTTTCCCTCCGGGCGATTGCCATCGCCGACTTCGATGGGGACACAGACGCGGACCTGGCAGTGGTGGACCCGCAGTTTGGAGCCTTGGCCACCCTGGAGAATGAGGGCTGTTGGGAGTTCAGCATCACCGCCCGCATCAAAATGGACCAGGGGCCGGTGTTCGTGCTCCCCTTTGACTGTGATCGCGATGGTGATAACGACCTGGCTGTGGCAGAGTTCGACGGAGACTTCGTTTTGATAGCGCGGAACAACGGGCGCGGCAGCTTTTCGGTGGACTTGCTGTTCAGGGTGGGAGACAGTCCGATCGGGCTTGCGGTGGGAGATTTTGACCGCAACGCTATTCCGGACCTAGTGGTGGCCCTTTACGGCGGGGGGCCAACTGGGACCGGGCCAGCAGCCCAGATAATCTACAACCCTTGCTGTGCCACCGACGACTGCACTGGGACTGCTCCGTGCTGTGATCAGCCGCTGCCACCGCCAGGCTGTGAGGATCGTCACCCATAGTGGAGGAGACCAGCCCTCCACCGACAGCGAACGCATGGGGGGCCTGGGCGCTGTTGCCCCCGGCCCCCCTTCCTTTGTGGGGAGGTCTCCTGCTGGTAAAAAAGAGGCTGCTGGACATGTTGCCCACTGGCTCTGCGAGACTGAATGAGCGGACCTTCGGCAAAGCGGGAAGCGCCCCGTGGAATGTCTCCGAATATAAGAGCATCTCAGTGCTTCCTTGAGAAACGAACTTTGGAAAAGAGCGAAAGATGCTGTGGGGAGCCCCGTTCACACCGCGAGAGGAACTTCTTGAGGGCCCCACGCTCGTGGGGGATCTTCTCCCCCCTGTCTGACCATCCCCCGCTCGTCTTCCACCACCGCAAACGTGTACCGCTTGCGGCAATCGAACGCGACATACTCCATAGGCGCGCTCCCTCCCTTTTTATTTGCAGCAGGCTAATCCCCGGGGAGCGCATTAGTAACATTCGTAACCGGTGCGCTATCCAAACTGCCGGGGAGGTCTATCCAATGGGGCTATCAAGTGCCCCAGTTGCCCTCCCAATGGACATGGTCTCTGCGTTAGCAGCCGATGTCCTTACCTCCTTCAGTTGCCTTTGGGCAAGCTTTTCGTATCTGAGGAATCTTCAGCCACTATTGGAGTTTTACTTGAACTTAGCAAGGAAGTCGTCTATGGAAACAGCAGGGAAACTTTGGATCTTCACTGTGCCCCGCGCCGCCAGCTCCACCGACATCCTGGCCACCGAGGCGGGATCAGGGGCTTCCACGATGGTCACGAAATCGTAAGGGCCAAGCACTGCGTACTGATGAAGCACGCGCACGCCGAACTCCTCGATCTCCCGGTCAACCTCCTTCACCCGCTCCGGCCGCTCCTTGAGGGTGGCAGCCCCCTTCTCCGTTACCTGACTGAGGAGCACGAATACCATCACCCACCTCCTAGGCAGGATTATAAACCTTTACAAGTTCCCTCGAGCGGCGGAAGGTGGCCGAAGCTCCGCTTAGTCAACCCGTAAGCCTCGAAGAATGCCATCTTCTCTTCTCCCTCCAGCTGGATCAGGGGATGAGCCAGAAGCCCATCACCTGGAAGTGGTGGTCGGAGGCGAACGCCTCCTCGATCCTCTCCTTCTGCATCACGACTGGGCATCGTCTTCCACGGCCAGCGTGGCCCAAGCCCCGGTGTCCACGAACACCTTGACCTTAGCCTTGGCCTCGGCCACCTTCGCGGTCCTTTTCGGAGTGGATCGAGACCAGGTAGTCATCGTGCCTCTCTGCTAGGTTCTCCTTACCGACCTTCCCTGCCAGGCCCAGGATCCCCAGGGCGGGGTCCTCCTCAGGCGGGATGACCTCCTCCAGGTAGCTGGCGATGCTCTCCCTGATGAGCTGGGACTTGGAGCCCCGCCGGACTTTGGCTAGGTGCTCCAGCAGCCGATCCTGCTCCTCGTCCAAATACACCTGAATTCTCGCCTTCCACCTGGGGATCTGGGTGAGAGCCAGCCTGAGGAGCATCGTCCCTGGGGTGAAGAAGGGGATGAAGCTCAAGAGGCGCACCCAGGGGAGGTCCGGTCCCTGGATGATCGGCCCGATGAGCATCATCGGGAGGGCGGGCAAGAGCCCGATGAGGCCTTGGAGTTGGCTCCCGAATTGGAAATGCTCCATCCCCCCCGGGCCTACCGGGGTTCCCCTCTCCCCAACCGGGCCAGGGCCCGCCACCCGGCGGGCAGGAGCAGGGCCGCGAGGGCGAGCTTCACCGCATCCCCGGGGCTGAAGGGGAGGGGGATGGAGATCCGGGCCATGAGCGCGGTGAGGAGGCTTCCACCAACGATCGTCGCCACATCATAAAGCAGCTTGGCCCGGGGCTTCACAAAAGCAGGCCTGAAGACATCCGCGAAGACCATACTATGCACCTCCAAGGTATTGTGGGGCTACGTTTACCCGGGATTGCAGCGGGACTCAACCCTGAACCGGTGGACCTCCGCGATCACCTCCCGATAGGCATAGAACAGGGCCGTCCTCGCCCCGCGTTCCAGGGCCTGCCGGAAGCGGCGCAGTCTCTCCTCGGGGTCAGCCGTGGCCGGGTAGCAGACGAACTTCCCGGTGAAGAAAGGTGAGACGCCCTCCACCCCATGGCGCTGGGCGTAGTAGACGATCACCCGCATCCAGTTGGCATCCAGGGGGGCTATGAATGGCTCGTGGAAGTAGGGGTTCCCTTCTCTGGTCCCCTCCCAGGTGAAGACCTCGGGCTGGCTCAGCCAGGTCTCGGTGATCCAGGTCTCCTTCCCTTGCGCCCCGGCAAAGGCGATCGCCTCATCCACCACGTTGCCCTCCCCCAGCCAGCCCCGATAGTCCTCATAGAGGCCAGCCGGGCTGTAGAGCTGGAAAGCCACAATGTCCACCTCTGGAAGGAGGGCGAACTGTCGCGCCAAAGGCAGCTCCTCGGTGTTCACCGCCGCGATGACCCTAGTCTCGGGATGGATGCGCTTCGCAAGGGCAGCCACCTCTCGGACCAGCTCGAGCCACTGCTCATCGGAGATCCTGAAACTCTCATTTCCGGCCGCTACGACCCTCTTCTCCATGGTGATCGGCTCGGTGACCACCGCGTAATAATTCGGCCGATGCCTCCCTACGAACTCCTCGGTGAACTCAAGCTCAAGGTGCCTATATCCCTCCAAGGAGGGGATGGGGACCACGCCCACCATGTAGGCCACCATAAGCTTCAGCCCTTGGGCCTGGATCCGGGCGATGAGGCATCTTAGCGTTCCCGGTAGCGCGCGTAGTGGCAGGGGGAGATCGAGATTCTTATGCAGTCCACACCGGTCTCCTTAAGCACCTCTAGGAAGCGCCGGTCCATCTCCTCGTCGGTTTTGGTGACCACCCGCTCGCTGGCCACGATGTGGTGGGCGCAGAAGCTCATCGGTCTGAATTCCTCGGGCCTCCACTCCGCAAGTTTCTCATCAAGCCAGGCGTTCACCTCCTCATACCAAGCCCGGGCCTGCGGCGGGACCTCCGCCGAGCTGCGCCCGCGGACCTCCTGGATGATCTCCCGGTAGGCGTGGAAGACCTGGGTGCGCCTCCCCTCCTCGAGAGATCTCTTCCAAGACGAGATGTCCGCTCCCAGGGAGGTGTAGAAGCTTGTGCTGTAGTCGACAAAATATTGCACGTGGAAGGGGCTCACCGACTCGAACTCCAGCCTTTGAGCCCAGTAGACCACGGCCTCCTGCCAGCGGGCATCCAGGGGCTCACGCCACGGGAGGTCGAGCTTCTCCAGAACTTTGGCGTACTCACCTTCGTGGAGCCAGCCGGCCATCGTCTCGAAGGTGAACGGCTCGTAGCCCTCGGGGGTGAAGGCCGGGCCGTGATAGGCCCAGCCGCCGTCGGAGAGCCAGGTGTCGGTGCTCCATAAGGTCTTGCCCCTGGCACGGGCGTAGCGGGCCATCTCCTCCACCCGCGCCCGATAAGAGGGGTAGATCAGCTCCACCAGGTGCACCGCGACGATGTCCACATAGGGGCTGTCAACGGCGGCCTTGAACTCCTCCACTTGATGGTCGTAGACCGGCCCGGTAAGCATGACGATCTTGGTCCGGGGGCTCACCTCGTCCAGCCACCTTCGGATCTGGGGGAGCATTTGAAGTAGGGCCCGCCAGCCGGTCGGCCCCGGCGGAAGCTCGAGGTACTCCGGCCGGTAACGGGCGACCACATCGTAGATGAAGGCCTCCCTCTTCTCCAGCTCCTTCTCGAAGGCATCGGGGGCTTTGGGGTCGATGTGGAGGTACTCCGGCCCCATCACATCGTGGCGGATCAAAAGCTCAAGGCCATGCTCCCGGATCCGTTGGAAGATCAGATCGTAGTTCTCCCTGATAGCGGGGTCTTCGGGATAGCGCATCATCACCTTCACGTAATCCACGCCCAGCTCGGCGAACAGATCGATGAGCCCCAGGCTTATCTCCACGTCCCAGAAGGCGAAGGGGTCGGCGGGGAGATCGTTGAAGGCCGGCTCCTCAGGTGTCCCCTGGCGATAAGCCTCGGGAAAGGTGGCCACGAAGGGGTTGGCGGTGATGAGGTGGGCCCCGAACTCCATGGGATGGAACTCCTCGG
Organism: Acetothermia bacterium UBA3574; assembly: GCA_002375935.1. Lineage (GTDB taxonomy): Bacteria > Bipolaricaulota > Bipolaricaulia > Bipolaricaulales > Bipolaricaulaceae > DFNF01. The sequence goes on along the minus strand of DFNF01000080.1, from coordinate 21,664 downwards.
GGGGCTGGGCCAACTCCTCCAAGAAGCGATCCCACGCCTTGTACCACAGCAGGTATTCGTGGGGGACGTCGAGCCGGCGTGCCTCGGCCAGCTCCACGATCGTCTCATAAGTCTCAAACTCCGGGGCCAAGGCGTCGTAGACCCGCGAGACCCCGAAGGAGAGGCGAGAGGCGTCTTGTCCCATGAAGCCGCCGTGGACGGGGTAGATGAAGACGATGTCCCGCTCGGAGAAGAACTCGTCGGCGTGCCGCAAGAACGCCCGTTGCTCCTCCCGACTCAGCTCCTGAGTGAACGCTCCCAGCGGCGTCCGGGTCGTCCCCGCCCAGTCGATGAAGGCAAACAGGGGGATCTCGCCGAGCCTCCCCCGAACTTGAGCGACGATCTCCTCCCACCTTTCAGCGTCCAATTCCCGATTTCGGACCTCCTCCACCGTGGGGGAGGCGGTCACAAAATCCAGCGGGGGAGGGGCGAAGGGCAGCTCCACAACCGTCCACCAGGTGCCCACGTAGATGGGCCGTCCCAGTTGCTCCCCGTGCTCGTGCAGGGCCTCCACGACCCCCGCGGCCGCCTCGAACGCCGCCCGCACCGCCGGATGGTGCGGGTCTCCTGTGACCTGATGGAAGAGGCGCGCCTGGGTGAAGAGCATGTCCACAAAGAGCGCGTCCACGCCGGCCTCGATCTGCCTCCTCGCCCAGCTCAGGAGGAGCTCTTGGAAGACGGGGTGGGTGATGTCGGGGAAGTAGCCGCCCTCGCCCGTGCCCCCCTGCTCCTGGGCGAACCTCTGGAACTCCTCCTTAAGCCAAGCAATCCCCCACTTCGTCGGGTCGAGGGCCATTTCCCAGGTCTCGCTTTCGGGATACACACGACCCGTGATGGGGTTGTGCTCCTGGAAGTTGATCCTTTGGGCCCCTACCGAGCCGCAGAGGATGGCTTCGGGCAGCTCCTCCTTGATCCGTGAGAGCGTCTCCTCCAGTTGCTGGTAAGTATGTCCGGCAAGGTATTGGGGATGTGAAGGAGGCAGGGTTTCGGGGGTGGGAGTCCAGCGCCACCAGACTCTAAAGATGAAGTCCGGCCTCGTTTCTCGCAGGATCGTAAGGAGCTCCTCCCAGGTGCGCACTCGGGAGGGATGATAGAGTCCGTCGGTGATGCGCTGGTAGAGGATGGCCACCTCGACCTGGCTCATCCGATCTTCTGTGTGGGCCGCCGGAAGCAAGCCCTCAAGCGCAAGCCCTCCCGGGCCGGAGATGTCTTGAAAGGCCTCTAGCAGGACGATCCCTACGAGCAAGAGGCCGAATGCAAGGAAGATATTTTGTATCATAGAATCTTCACCTCACACTGAATCGTCCGATTACTATTATGCGAAACTTCATCAAGTCCTGCCCCGAACTTCCTCGATCACCCTCTGAAACTCGCGAAAGGCCAGGGTCCTCCCCCCTGAGCGAGGGCCTCCCGGAAATCTGCCAAGTATGCAGCAGTCGGCACCTGCCGGCCGCCCTCAAACTCCCAGATGTCATACCCCGAATAGAGCACGAAGTAAGAGGTGAACCAGGGCTCGATCCCCAGAAGATCGTTCCTCTGCGCGTAGTAGGCCATCACCCTCAGGAAGCGGGCGTGAACCTGCGTGCCTGAAGCGGGGGTCGCAGACGATGAACCTCTTCACCTCGGGGACGCGTCTCCGCAGGGCCGCCTCCACCTCCCTCCAGGTGGGTTTCCTGAGCCCGAGCCGCGGGTTCTCCAGGAAGGGGATCGCGGCGATCACCGTGGCCCCGGGCTCGGCCCCGGCCCCTCCCCGGCCCGCTTTCCCGCGGGCCAGCTCCACGATCGTCCCGTAGGTGCGGAACTCCGGGGCCAGGGAGTCGTAGACCCGCGAGGCCCCGAAGGAGAGGATCTCGGCGTCGTTCCCCATCCAGCCCCCGTGGACGGGGTAGACGAAGACCACGCCCCGCTCGGAGAAGAACGCATCGGCCAGCCTCAGGAACTCCCGCTGCTCCTCCGGGGAGAGAACCTGGCTGAACTGGCCCAGGGGCGTCCCCGTCGTCGAGGCCCAGTCGATGAAGGCGAGGATGGGGATGTCGCCGTGGATCCGGCGGATGGCCGCCAGCCTCTCGTCCCACCTCTCCCCGTCGAGGCTCAGCTCGCGGACCTCCCGGGCCGAGGGGCTCACGGTGACGAAGTCCAGGGCGGGCGGGGGATGGGGGAACATCGCCGCCGTCGCCCAACTGCCCACGTAGATCCGTTTGCCCCTTGCGGCGCCGTATTCATGGATCCAGTCCACGATCCTGTGGATGGCCTCGTAGGTCTCCCGCACGGCGGGGTGGTCCATGTCCCCGGCGAGCCGGGCCAGCATCGCCGCCTGCCTGAAGAGCATGTCGATCCAGATGGCATCCGCCCCGGCGTCTATCTGCCGCGCGGCCCAGCTCAGGAGGAGCTCCTGGAACCCGGGATCGGTGAGGTCGGGGAAGTAGGCCGCGGCCCCCGCGGGGTCGTACAGGGCACAGTCCAGGTCCCGGGGGACCCAGAAGTGGGTCTTCCCGAAGCGGCACTGGAGCTCCTCCTCCGACATGGGCAGGCCCCATTTCCCGGGGTCCAGGGCGAGCTCCCAGGTTTGGGGATACCGGATGATCTCGCCGGTCTTGGGGTTCCAGACGGCCCTCCTCTGGACGATCTGGGCCGGGACCGCGCCCACGAAGACCAGCCCGGGGAGCTCCGCCTTGATCCGGGAGATGGCCTCCTCCAGGTGCTCGTAGCTGTAGCCGCGCAGCTCGCACCGCTCCCGGAGCCTGCCCGGGGGGAGATCCTCGCAGCGGTTGGGGCAGGGGACCCACCTCCAGAAGCCGCGGAAGACGAGCTGGGCGTGGGTCTCCTCCAGGATAGCGATCACCTCGTCCAGGTCCCGGACCCCATCGGTGGCCTGCTGATAGAGCACGGCGATCTCTACCCCGCCGAGGCCGTCCCCCAGGGCCGGGAGCGCACAGAGAACACACATCAGCCACAGCCGCATCCCCCGCCCCCCAGGAACCGGGTGAACTCGCCCCAGCCGGTGGCGTCCACCGGGATCTCGCGCCCGTCCCAGACGACCGTGCCCCGCCAGCGGATCACCGCCCGGCCCCAGACGTGCTCCGCCTCGGGGTCCCACCAGGACCCCACGGATACCCCCCAGCGGGCCGGGAAGTGGAGGAGCACCTCCCCCACGAGCTCCACCCTGCCCCCGTCGAACTCCCCCTCCAGGCGGAAGGCCGAGGGCTGGAGCCCCCCGTCGTCGCTGAAGGTGAACTCCTCCAAGACGAAGCTCTCCCCCTCCCCGGGGAAGGCGATCCTCGCCTGGTGCTGGAAGGGGACTGGGGGCTCGAGGGGGGAGGGGTTCTCGGAGTGGGCGAGCGTCAGGAAGAGCCCGTCCTGGAAGAGGTAGAGGCAGGAGAAGGACACCACGCGCCCCCGCCGGCCGGGTCCCCCGTAGGGCTCGATCCTGTGGGTGGCCCGGTCGAAGAGGAAGTGGCCCCGGGCGGAGAGGGAGCCCCTCCCGGGGATCCCGAGCTCGGCCCGGAAGGTCCCGATGTCCCAGAAGCCTCCCCACACATCGAGCCCCTCCACGCCGGTGTAGGCGCCGTGGACGATGTAGGGGCCGGAGAACTTCCCCATCCAGAACGTGGTCCCCAGGGCCCGGCCCACGAGCTCGAACCTAACCCCCTGCCCCGCCAGGGGCGCGATCCGATAGGTCCAGGTGCGCTCCTCCGGGTCGTAGGTCAGGGACTGGCGGTGGCGGCGGGCGGCGTCGAACTGGTACACGGTGGCCTTCCCCCCGGATTCCTCGTAGTAAAGGGGGCCCCGGAAGGTGGACAGGAGGTGCCAGCGCCCCCCGAGGAAGATCTTCGGGGAGAAGGCCCCCTCCCCGGTGAAGGGCAACCTCCCCTGGAAGAGGAAGGGCCTCCCCTCCCCCGTCCTCCCCACGGCCACCAGGATGAAGCAGCTCTGGACCCAGGCCGGATCGGGGATGTAGCTCAGGGTCCCGTCATCGGCGAGCCCGTACACCACCCCGATGGGGACGAAGTCCTCGATGGTGGGGATATCGGTTATCCCGATGTTGGAGGGGGCGAGCTCCCAGCCGGTGGCCGGGAAGACCATGGCCGAAACGGCCGCGGCGAGCATGAACCTCCGCATCTCCGCATCACCTCCGGGGAGTTTTTATCCGGACGCGAGGTCGAAATGGAACCAAAGGAGGGTAAACGAAAGGTCGAAAAGCGAACAAACCGGCCACAAGGGGGATATGTTCTTACGGGAGCCTATGGAGAGGAAAACCCTCGAGCGGATCAGGGCCGGGGATGGGGACGCGTTCGCCTCGCTGTTTCACCGCTACAAGGACCTGGTCTACCGGACCGCCTATCTCATGCTCGGCGACCCTTACGAGGCGGAGGACGTGCTCCAGGAGGTGTTCCTCCGGGTCCACCGGTCGCTCCATACCTACCGCCGGAGCGGGGGGCGTTCACCACCTGGCTCCACCGGATCACGGTGAACCAATGCCTCAAGCGGAGACGGAGGCGGCGGGTCGCCTCCGTGTCGTTGGACAGGCTCCTGGAGCGGAACCCCGGGCCCGCCGTCGAGCCCTTCGACCCGGAGCTCGCCGAGCGGATCCAGGGGCTCGTCCTGAGGCTCAGCCCCAAGCTCCGGGCGGCGGTGGTCCTCCGCTACTACTGGGGCCTCTCCTATGCCGAGATCGCCGCCACGCTCGGGATCCCGATCGGGACCGTCAAGTCCAGGCTGAACAAGGCTTTGAGGCTCCTGCGGGGGTGGCTGGAAGGGGGCGGATGAGATGGAGTGCAGGGAGGTACGGCGGCTGCTCTTGGATTACCTGGAGGGGGAACTGGGCCGCTCCGAGGCAGAGGCGGTCGGGGTCCATCTGGAGCTCTGCCCGTCGTGCCGGCGGGAGGCGGACGCGCTTCAGGGGACGCGGGAGCGGCTCGTGCGGGGCCTTAAGGCCGCGGGCGAGGGGGCGACCCTTCCGGCGGGGGCCTGGGAGCGCCTGAGGGGGAGGCTAGAGCGGGAGCCCGCGGGTGTCCCCTCCAGGCCCTCGCGCTCGCGGGTCCTGAAGGGCGCGGCGATGGCCGTGTTCGTCTCCTTGCTCCTCGCCATCGTGACCATCGCCGCGGTCCCCTCCTTCCGGGCCCGGGTCGGGGAGGCGTTGCGGGCCTGGTTCCGGCTGGAGCACCGGGAGTTCGCCGTGGAGCTCTTCGGTACCCGGCCCGAGTTCATCCCCCTGCAGCCCGCCTACCTCCCCCCAGGGCTCTCCGGCGCCGGTGGGGTGGTGGCCACCCCGAAAGGGCTGCTGGTCTTCTTCGGGGACCCGGAGGGGAAGTGGCTCGTGGTGGAAGAGGCGGCCGCCACCGCCCCCGCGGAGCCCATCGAGGGGAAGAGGGTCCAGGTCGGGGGGAGGGAGGCGATCCTCTTCGCCGCCAGCGGGAGCATCAGGATCCCCATCCCCGGCCGGAGGCCGGTCGAACTGCGACCGTTGAGCTATGAAAGCGCCATCGCACTCGTCTATCACGTGGGCGACGTCCGCGTGAGGCTCATCTCCAACCTCCCCGAGGAGGAGCTCCTCAAGGTCGCGGCTTCGTTGAGGCCGGTGGAGGGAAGATGAAGAAGGGACTTGTGTTCTTGGGAGCGGCCGTCCTGGTCGGGCTCGTCCTCCTCCTCGGCTGGCTGGGCTATCGGGGCGCGGTGGGGCCGGGACAGAAAGCCCCTCTAGGGCCACAGCCCCTGGCCTCCCCCCGGACGGTGACGGTGGCCCGGGGGGATGTGTGCCGGACGCTCGTGGTGCCGGTGGAGGCGGTCCCGGCGCTCCGGCGGGAGCTCTCCTTCCCCATCCGGGGGAGGCTGGCGGAGCTACTGGTGCGGCCCGGGGACCGGGTGGAGGAGGGCCAACCCCTGGCCCGGCTCGATCGGGCGCCGCTGGAGGAGGCGGTGGCCCGGGCCGAGAGGGAGCTCGCGGCCAGGCGGGCGGAGCTCGCGCGGCTCCGGGCCGGCCCTCCCGTCGCCGAGCTCCTCGAGGGCCTCGCCGGGCTCGGGCTGGCCCTGATCGACTTCCTCGCCGCCCAGGGGGAACTGGGGCGTTTGCGCGCCGTCCTCTCCTCCGTGCCGCGCCTGGTGGGGCTCCTCGATCTGGGGCCGGGTGAGGGGGAGCTCGCGCGGGCGGAGGAGGCGGTGCGGGAGGCGGAGGAGGCGCTGCGGGACGCCCGGGCGGAGCTCGCGGCCGCGGTCCTCGTCGCCCCCTTCCCCGGCACCGTGCTCTCGGTGGAGGCGGGGGTCGGGGACCAGGTCTCCCCGGGCTCGCCGGTGCTCGTCCTCGCCGACCTCTCCCGGATGGAGGCCCGCGCCACCGTGACTCAAGCGGAGGCGGGGCTCGTGGAGGAGGGCCAGCCGGTCATCCTGCGGTTCGACGCCTTCCCGGAGGCGGAGCTCCGGGGCCGGGTGCTGGGGATCGTGCCCGAGCCCGTGGGCGCCGGCGGGGTGGTCACCTACGCGGTGCCCATCTCCCTGGAGGGGTTCCCGGAGGGGCTCCTCCCCGGGATGACCGGGGACGGGGAGATCGTGCTCGCCGAGAGGAGGGACGTCCTGGTCCTCCCGCGCCGCGCCATCCGGGCCCGCCCCAATTCCACCGTCACCCTGCGGGTGCTGACGGACCAGGGGATCGAGCTCCGGACGGTGCGGATCGGCCTGGTGGGGGAGCTCAACGCCGAGATCCTCTCTGGCCTCGAGGAGGGGGAGCGGGTGGTGGTGGAGCGGTGAGGGTGGTGGAAGCCCAGGGGCTGAGCAAGGTCTACCGGCTGGGGAGGGTGGAGGTGGTGGCGCTGCGGCGGGCGAGCCTCGTCGTGGACGCGGGGGAGTCCGTGGCCATCATGGGGCCCTCGGGCTCAGGCAAGTCCACCCTGCTTTTCCTCTTGGGGCTCCTCTTGCGGCCCACGGCCGGGACCTACCGGCTCCAGGGGTGCGAGGTGGGAGGGCTTCCCCCGGGGGAGCGGGCGCGGCTGCGGGCGCGCCACATCGGGTTCGTGTTCCAGACCTTCAACTTGATCCCCGGCCTGAGCGCCCTGCGCAACGTGGAGCTCCCCGCCCTGTACAACGGGATGCCCCGGCGGAGGCGGAGGGAGCGGGCGCGGGAGCTCCTGGAGCGGGTCGGCCTGGGGGAGAGGCTCCGCCACCGCCCGGCGGAGCTCTCCGGCGGGGAGGCCCAGCGGGTGGCCATCGCCAGGGCGCTGATGAACGCCCCCCTCCTCGTCCTCGCCGATGAGCCCACCGGGAACCTGGACTCCGCCACCGGCCGCCGGATCATGGACCTCCTGGCCGGGCTCTGCGCCGAGGGGCGCGCCCTGGTGGTGGTGACCCACAACGCCGAGGTCGCCGAGAGGTGGGCCCACCGCGTGCTCCGGCTGCGCGACGGGGTCCTGGAGGGGGGAGGGGATGGGGATCGTTGACGCCCTGGAGGTGGCCCTCGAGAGCCTCTCCCGCCACAAGCTCCGCTCCTTCCTCACCGCCCTGGGGGTGATCATCGGGGTGGCGGCGGTGATCGCGATGCTTTCCCTGGGGACCGGGGCCCGGGAGGAGGTGAGGGAGCAGTTCCGGGGCCTCGGCTCCAACGAGCTCCGGATCTTCCAGCCCATCGCCGTCGGCCCCGGCGGCCTCCGCCCCCCGAGCCGGCCCATCAACTACGAGGAAGCCCGGGGCCTGTGGGAGCTGCCCCACGTGGCCGCGGTGCGGGTGAGCCTGCCGGGGAGCGGGACGGTGGTGCGGGGGCGGGAGAGCCTCACCGCCGAGGTCCTGGGGGTCCCCGCCGATTGGATCCTGGACCAGGACCCGGACTACATCGCTCAGGGCGAATTCTTCGATGAGTACGACGTGGAGGCCGCCGAGCGGGTGGCGGTGATCGGCCGGACCGTGCTCGAGACCCTCTTCCCCGGCGAGGACCCCCTCGGGCAGGTGATCCGGATCAACCGGGTCCGGTTCCAGGTGGTGGGGGTGATCAAGGAGCTGGGCCGCCCCCATCCCCGGGTGGACCCCAACAACCGCGTGTTGATCCCCATCACCACGGCCGAGGAGCTGTTCGGGAAGCACCGCTCGGTGAGCGTGGCCGTCCGGGTCACCGACGAACGCTACCTGGAGGAGGTCAGGGAAGCAATCCGGGATTACTTCCGCAGGGCGCGCGACATCCCCCCGGGGGAGGAATTGGACATCCAGATCTTCTCCTTCCGGGAGGCCGCCCAGGCCCAGCTCGAGACCGCCCGCACCTTCGCGGTCCTGCTGGTGGGGATGGCCGTCGTCTCCCTGATCGTGGGGGGCATCGGGATCATGAACATGATGCTGGTCTCGGTCACCGAGCGCACCCGGGAGATCGGGGTGCGGCTGGCGGTGGGGGCACGGCGGCGGGACATCGCCGTGCAGTTCCTGATCGAGGCCGTGGTACTGGGCCTCGGCGGGGGCCTGTTCGGTGTGGCCCTGGGGATCCTCGCCATCCCCGCCCTCCTCCACTACAACCCGGAACTCCCCGTAGCGCTCGCCTGGCCCAGCATCCCCTTGGCCTTCGGCCTCTCCGTCGCCGTGGGGATCGCCTTTGGGCTCTACCCGGCGGTGCGGGCCTCCGGGCTCGACCCCGTGGAGGCCCTGAGGCACGAGTAACGAATGAAGGAGGTGGAGCATGGAAGGAGCCAGCGAGCGGAAGGGCAGGCCGCGATGGCTCCTGTGGGGAGGGGTGGCCCTGGCGGTCCTCTTGGTCCTGGGGGCGGCATTCGTGGGTGGACGCCTGTTGGGGAGGCGGCCCCAGGCCACCGAGGTGAGGTTCATCCCCCCGGAGGAGCTCCCCGCGCGCCCTCCCGAGGCGTCGGGCCTGGTGAAGGAGATACAGGGGAACCTCATCACCCTGGAGGTCCCCGGGCCCGGGGGCGGGGCGATCTACTCCGGCCCCGAGGGGGTGAGGAAAGAGGGGGAGTGGCGGGAGCTCCAGGTGGTGGTCACCCAAGAGACCCAGATCTTCCGCCGCCTCCCCCCGAGCCCCGAGGAGATGTGCAAGGGAGGGACGGTACGGGGGCGGGTGGAGGAAGCCTCCCTCTCTGAGATCGAGCCCAACGCCCAGATCGAGGTGTGGGGGAGGGAGGAAGGGGGCAGGATCGTCGCCGAGGTGATCTGCCTCGGCGTGACGCGCATCCGGATGGGACCATAGGAGGTGAAAAGACGATGAGGCGTTTGCTGATCGTAGGGATGGCCGCGTTTTTGGTCTTGGGGCCGGCCGTCGCCCTGGGGGAAGGAGCCGCCGAGCCGACCACGGAGCAGGCGCTGCTCCGGCTCGTGGAGTCGCTCGATCGGCTGAGCCGGTCCCTGGAAGAGCTGAGGTGGGCACTCAGCTGGGGGGCACCGGAGCCCCTTCAGTCTCGGATGGACGATCTCACTTGGGCCATCCGTGATCTCAACGCGCGCCTGGACACGCTCATCCAGGCGATAAACAGGCTGGCTGCACAGCGGCAGGCCGTGGAGGGAGAGCCCCTACGGCTGGTCCGGCCCCCGGAGCTCCTCCGGAGGCCCCCGGAGGCGACCGGACTCGTCAAGGAGATCCGGGGGAACCTGATCCTCATCGAGGTCCCCGGGCCCGGGGGCGGGGCGATCTACTCCGGCCCCGAGGGGGTGAGGAAGGAGGGGGAGTGGCGGGAGCTCCAGGTGGTGGTCACCCGGGAGACCCGGATCTACCGCCGCCTCCCCCCGGCCCCCGGGGAGCAGCAGGGGAGGGAGATCCGGGAGCGGGCGGAGGAGATCCCCCTCGCCGACATCGAGCCCGGCGATTGGATCGAGGTATGGGGCGAGCTGACCGACGCCCAGATCGTGGCCCAGGTGATCTACATCAGGAGGTCTTTCGCCGGCGGCCCGTAGCGATGAGCCATTTCAGGAACTCCCGCAGGGGAGCTGAGGCGGCACAGCAGACCTTGTCCGCTCCCCCGTAGAACACCAGGAGTTCCTCCCCCAGGACCACCGCCCCCTCGGGGAAGACCACGTTCGGCATATCGCCCTCGAGCTCGTAGGGGGCCTCGGGGGCCAAGATCGGCTCCCTGGTCCTCGCGATCACCCTCCAGGGCTCCTCGGGGTCCAGGAGGGCCGCCCCGGCCCGGTAGACCCGATCCCCGTCCACCCCGTGGTAGATGAGGAGCCACCCCTCCTCCGTCCTGATCGGGGGCGCCCCGGGGCCGATCTTGTAGGACTCCCACGGCTCCTGCGGCGCCATCACCAATCTGTGCCCGTACATCCTGCCGGGGAGGTCGTCGAGGTAGGCGAACCAGATCCCCGGCCGCCCGCACCCGTAGTCCGGGCCGATCCAGTTCGAGGGCCGGTGGAGCGCCGCGTACCTCCCGCCGATCCGCTCCGGGAAGAGGACCGTGTCGCGCTCGTCGGCGCCGTAGGGGGTGATGATCCCCAGCCGCTCGAAGCGCCTGAGGTCACGGCTCACCCGCGCCAGTCCGATCCTGGTGATGGCGAGCTCCCGCTTGGGGATCCCCAGCCGCACCCGCGCCCCTCCCGGGGGGAAGGGGGTGGGGGTGATCACGTAGGTCATGAACAGCTCCCCCCCGATCTCGGTGAGCCGGGCGTCCTCCACCGAGGCCTCCCAGATCCGGGGATCCGGGCGGAAACAGGGCTCGGGGTCGCGCCGAAGGAGCTCCAGGTCCCCGTCGAAGACGGCGTGGCCCAGGCTCGAGGCGTAGTTCCAATAATCCCCCACCGCCCGGTAGAGGAGGTGGATCCTCCCGTCCAGGCAAACGGCGGCCGGGTTGAAGACCGCGGCCCCCTCCCAGTCGAAACCCCTCGGCTCCAGGATCGGGTTCTTGTCGTGGCGGGTGAGCATTTCTCCCTCCTCAGAGCCCCAGTTTACGGCACAGGTGCTCCCGCAGTCCCCGGTCCTCGCCGATCGCCCCCATGACCCGGGGCCAGCCGCGCCAGAACTCCAGGAAGGAGGCCAGGGCGCGCTTGGAGAAGGCCACGGCCTCCTCCACGATCCCCTCGGGGAGCCCCCTTTCCCCCAAGGCCTTCCTGGCCTCCTCCTCGAGCCCCTCCCGGAGGAAGGCCCCGGGGTAGGGGTCCAGCTCCTCCACTGGGATCGGCTCCAGCCCCGCGGCCTTGGGCGCCGCCTCCAACTTCAGCCGCTCGTAGATGAACCGGATCACGTCCTCCTTCAGGTGGTCCCGGGTGGGGGGCGGGAGGTGCACCACCGCGAGCTCCTTGTCGAAGAAGAACCGGAACCCCTTGAGCCGGGCGTTGAGCACGTAGTCGATGTCCTCTCCCCGCGGGATATGGGGGTCGAAGGGGACCTCGCGGAAGAGCTCGTGATGGATCGCCATGTTCCCCCCGTAGACGAAGCTCGTCTCCACCAGCCTCCCGGAGCGCCCCTCGAGTTCCCGCAGGGCCTCCCGCATGACGGCGAGCTTCCGGGCGAACAGGTTCCCCCCGTCCTCCCCGAACGGCCGCTCCGCCGGGGGGAGCTTGCGCCCCTTCACGTCCAGGTAGAAGCCGCCCTTCCCGAGCACCCCCCCTTCCCCCAGGAACTCCAGGGCCCTGGCGAGGAAGTCCGGGTCGGCCACGAGTTCGTCGTCGTCCAGGCTCACCATTGCCTCGGCCCCGAGGCCCTGGGCGATGGCGAGCTGCAGGTTCCGCACGTTCCCGTAGCCCTGGAGGGAGAAGAGCTCCCGCGCAAAACCCAGCTCCCCGAGCCTCTCCCGCAGGAAAGCGAGATCCCCCTCCCCGAAGCAGGCGATGGGAAAGGATTTCCTGAAAGGGGAGATGAGTTCCTCCACCTTCACCTCGGCCGCGGCCCCGAGCTCGGGGGCCGCGGTCGCCGCGAGGACGAAGACCCCGAACTCCGGCCCCCGCAACCTTTCCAAACTCTCCAGGAGCCGCGGCAGGGTCCCGGTCTCGTCCAGGGGGGTGGGGTGGTCGTAGGAGACCCGTTCCTCCCCCGTCCCCCCTCTGGGGAAGGTCCAATAGGTGGGCACGGTTACGAGGGCTTTCGGTACTTGGGGCAAATACTCCTCCTTTCATTCCTTGAGCCCGCCCACGGTGATCCCCTCGATGAAGTACTTCTGGGCGACGAGGAACACGAGGATCATCGGCAGGATGGACAGGGTCGCCGCCCCCATCATCAGGTGCCACTGGGTCATCCCCGCCCTCAGGCCCTTGAAGCCCAGGATCCCCAACGAGAGGACCTTCATGTTGTCGGTGTTCGTCACGATCAGGGGGTAGGTGAAGTCGTTCCACGCCCCGCGGAAGGAGAAGATGAGGAGCGCCGCCAGGGCCGGCTTTGCCAGGGGCAGCATGATGCTCCAGAAGATCCGGAACGGGCTTGCCCCGTCGATGATCGCCGACTCCTCGAACTCCTTGGGGATCGTGAGGAAGAACTGCCGCAGGAGGAACACCAGGAACGCCCCCCCGAAGGCCCCCAGGCCATGGGGGACGATCAACGCCCAGTAGGTGTTTATCCAGCCGAGCTCCTTCATGAGGACGAACGTGGGCACCATCAACGTCTCGAAGGGGACCATGAGAGAGCTCAGAAGGAGGAAGAAGAGCAAATTTCTCCCCGGGAAGCTCAGCCGGGCGAAGGCATAGGCGGCCAGAGTACAGAAAATGAATTGCCCCGCCATCCGGCCAAACGTGACGATGATCGTGTTGAGCCAGTAGCGGCCGAAGTCCATGAGCTCGAAGATCTGGAGGTAGTTCTCCCAGCGCGGGGGCCTGGGGATCCACTGGGGAGGCATGGTGAACACCTGGTTGATGTCCTTGAGGGACGTGGAAACCATCCATAAGAACGGCATCACCATGCTGATGGCGAAGAAGATGATCAGCGCGTAGGTTATAGTGACCAGAAAGGCCCGCTTCGCCTCATAGCTTCCCTTAGGCATAGTGCACCCATCTCCTCTGGATCCGCCACTGGATCAGCGTGGCCAGGATCAGGATCAGGAGCAGGAACACCGATTGGGCACAGGAATACCCCATCTTGAACCACTCGAAGGCGTTCTTGTAGATGTAGAACACGATGGTGGTGGTGGCTTCCCTCGGCCCCCCCTCGGTGAGGATGTAAGCTTGCTGGAAGATCTGGAAGGAAGTGATCATGGTGGTGATGACCACGAAGAAGGTGGTAGGGGAGAGCAAGGGCAACGTGATGTAGCGGAACCTGTGCCAGGCGGTGGCCCCATCGATCTCGGCCGCCTCATAGTAGGTCTTGGGGATCCCCTGGAGGCCGGCGAGGAAGATAACCATGTTGAACCCCGTCCCTTTCCAGATGCTCATGAGGATGAGGCCCGGCATGGCCCACTTGGGGTCGAGGAGCCAGTTCACCTTGGGGAGCCCCACCAAGCCCAAGAAATAGTTGACGAGCCCGTAGTTGGGGCTCAGGAGCCACTTCCACACCATGGAGACCGCGGCCATCATGGTCACGGTGGGGAGGAAGTAGATGAGACGGAAGAAGTTGCGGCCCTTGAGGAATTTCTGGTTCAGGAGTATCGCCCAGAACAGGGCCAGGGGGATTCCCAGGACCAAGATCCCCAGGGTGTAGTAGACCGTGTTGCCCACCGCCCGGAGGAAGTGGGCGTCGTTGAACATCTTGAGGTAGTTGGCGACACCAGCCCATTCTTTGGGGCCGATCCCGGGCCACTTGTAGAAGCTGAGGGCGATCCCCGAGATCATGGGGTAGATCATGAACAGGAAGAACCCGGCCATGACCGGGAGGACGAACAGGTACCCCCAGAACCACTGCTTGTACTTATACCGCCCCAGCTTCCCGAACATGGTTAAAGAAAAAGGGCGGGCCTCAGGGGCCCGCCCTTTTTTCCCAGTTTAATCCTCGGCCAGGATCCGATCGATCTCGGCCTGGATCTCCGGGAGCACCTCGGCGGCCGTCTTCTCGCCGGTCCACACAGGCTCGAGCCCCCGGTTTATCGCGGTCCAGACCTCACCCCAGTGGTTGAACACCGTAATCGGGCCGGTGGTGATGGGGAGGAGATGCACGGAGTTGTGGATCCCGAGCTCCGGCAAGGCCTCGATGAACGCGGGGGAGTGGGCCACGGACATCCGGGTGGGGATGGCGTGGCCGGCCTGGGCCACCAACTCCTGCCCCTGGGGGCCGGTAAGGAAGTTGACCAGGTTCCACGCCGCTTCCGGATTCTGGGAATCCCGCGCCACGCAATAGGCCACCAGGTCCACCCAGGTGTACAGATCCCGGTAGTAGGGGACCGGGGCGATGTCCCACTCGAAGGGGAGGGTCTTGAACTTCATCGTCATCCAGCGCCCCACGATGAACATGGCTGCCTTCTGGTTGGCGAACCAATCCGGGGCGGACATCTCGGCGAGCTCGGTGACCCCGGGCATGACCCCGTGGACCAGGGCGAGGTCGGCCAGGAACTGGATCGCCTCGGCGAACTCGGGGGTGTCCACTACTACTTTGTCCGGAGCCTGCACCCAGTCGGCGCCGAAGGCAGGGGGCAGCAGCTTCCACCTGCCGGGGAAGTTGTAGGCGAACCCGTAGACGTCGACCTGGCCATCCCCATCAGTGTCCTGGGTGAGGGCCTTGGCCACTTCCAGGAAATCGTACCACGACCATTGACCGTAGCCGAAGAGCTCGTTGGGGGTGGGGAGGCCAGCCTCCTCGAACATGGCCACGTTGTAGTAGACCACATAGGTGCTCCAGTCCTTGGGGACCCCGTAGAGGTGGCCGGTTTCCCGGTCCCGGAAGGCGTCCAGGGTGCCGGGGAAGAAGTCGATGGCGTTGAAATCCGGGGTGGCGTCCACGAAGGGCTGGAGATCCAGCAGGGCACCCAGTTCGTGATAGGTGACGAATTCAGGGAAGCCCATGTAGAAGACGTCAGGCGGGGTGCCGGCGGCGATCATGGACATGAGCTTCGGCCAGTAATCGGCCGGCCGGATGATCTCCACCTGGATATCCGGGTAGACCTCGTTGAAGGCGGCGAGGTACCCGCGCACTTCCTGTTCTTCCACGGCCCCGCCCCACATCATCAAGCTAATTGTGACCTGTTCTCCATACAGGGTAAGACCGGGGAGCAAGACCATTGTCGCCAGGATCGTCCCAACAATCAGCTTGCGAAACCAATCCATCTCTGCCCTCCTTTTTGTTGGTGCTTCTTGGGGATTGTGTTGAGAAAGGCTGAATCCGTGGCATCACCTCCTCGCGAAATTTGTTATAACAAATATAGCGAGCCAAAGCCCCCTTGTCAACCCCTCCACGGAAACAGACCGGCACTCACCCAGTCAGCGCCTCGATCACCGCTTGCGCATGCGCTACCGCCTGCTCCACCGTCTTCTTCCCCAACAGCACGTTGGCCAACATCAACCTGAGTTGTTCAGACACCCGAATATATTGGGGAGTCACCGGCCGGACGCGCGCTAGCTTAAGCAATTTGGTGCATTCGTAGGTAAACCACTCGCGCTGGGGGTCTAAGGAGTTCATAACCGGCACCAAAGCCGGCATGCGCCCTGTGCGACAGCAGAACTCCCTCACGAGAGAAGGGCTGGACGCGATTTTCAAGATCTCAATCATTATCTTGGGATGCCTGGATTGTCTGAACAGCACATACACCATGCCTCCGGCGGTGGTAACCTGGCGTCCCTGGGGCCCAGCCGGCACCGGCAGAAACCCCACCCGCTTCCGAAATTCCTCCTCCTCCCAACCCGACACCTCTTGGATAAGGGACTTCTCGTAACTGCCCCCAAAGGCAATCGCCACCTTCCCCTCTCCAAACAGCCAGGGCACTGTCTTCCAGCCGTAGAACACTACGTCCGGGGAGGCCACCCGGTGGGAGTGAACCAACTCATGGAGGAACTGGAGGGCTTGGTTAGCCCCTTCATCCAGCACTATTCTCTCCCCCCGATTCAGTTCACCCCCTACAGACCAGATGAGGGCGCTCAGGATAAACGTGGTTATCTCCTCCGCCTCCGGTCCCCCGGGGAAGGCCAGCACGAATGGGCCCAGATTGTGCCGGCGCCGACAGCTTTTTTGTTGCAAGTGCTGGGCCACTGCCACCAGCTCCTCCCATGTGGTAGGAGGAGGCAGCCTCTCCGCGGCCAATATGTCCTTGCGGTACCACAACACCGCCAGGGTGGCATCTATTGGTACTCCCCATAGGTGTCCTTGGGAAGTGCTGCTCCTTATGAACAGCGGCAGGAGGTCACGCTTGTATTCCTCCACCCAGTCGGCGTCAACCTCGTCCAAGGGTTCAATATAGTGTAAGTCCACGAACTCCATCAGTCGCACGGAGTCGATCAAGGCCGCGTCAGGGGCCTGTCCCCGCCCCACCGCACTGGCAATTTCGGGGTGAAATCGCGGTCCCCCCATGATCGGCACTTCCAACTGAACCCGGGGCCAGCTGCTGGAAGTTTCCCGGTTATAAATCCTAACTGCCTTCTTGAGGGGGGAAGCCCAAATCTCCTCCGGGACTATGACGCGCAAGGTCTCGATCTTGGAGGGAATCCGGTCGGTGACAAACGTTCCGCTTCCTTGCTGGCGGTAGAGGAATCCTTCCCGAGCAAGTTCGTTTAGGGCTTGCCTCACGGTGATGCGGCTTACGCCGTAAGTCTCACATAATTCCATTTCGGTGGGGAGCCGGTCTCCGGGCCGAAATTTCCCCCGCCGAATCGCGTCCTTGATGAGTTCCTTGAGTTGCCGATACAAGGGTACGGGATCCTGCCGATGGAGTTGCCCATTCATGAGAAAATTATACCTGGCTCTGGGCCCGGTTCTGAGAGCTCATCTTGCGGGCGCCCCTCCAACCCTATAGAAGCTCGGCTCGGGGGATAACTTAAACCGCGGCGATTTTCACAACCGGTTCAATGACCCAGTTATATCCCCAAGCGAGGGGGTTCCGGAACCGCCAGGGGAGAGGGGGGAATTCCCTCTGGTTGGTTGCCCCTTTGGGGCAGGTGGCGCCTTAGCTATAAAAATTTTTGGAAAACTTGAAAATTTGGCCACCCAAGGTATCATTCCCCCGTCATGCAGCTCAGTGAACTGGCCCGGGCCTTCTCGGCCCTGGCAAGCGAGGACCGACTCCGAATCCTGGGTTTCCTCCTGGAGGGGGAGCTTCCCCGCTGCGGGGAGCTGGCCCAAAGGTTGCAGCTGTCAAACCCGGCTATCTCTTACCACCTCCGCACCCTGGAGACCGCCGGCCTCATCGTCCGTACCCGCCGGGGACGCCACCGCTGCCTCCGCCTCACCCCCCGCCTGGGGAAACTCCTCGCCCCACCTACCCTGAACGTACTGAAAAAGGAGGTCGAAAATGGAGGAGCATGAGGTGATCGTCTACACCACCCCCACCTGCCCTTGGTGCCAGGCGGTGAAGAACTACCTGGCCGAACGCGGCATCCCCTACCGGGAGGTGGACGTGTCCACCGATATGGAAGCGGCCATGGAGATGATCCGCAAGTCTGGGCAACAGGGGGTGCCGGTGGTGGAGATCGACGGCGAGATCGTGGTCGGCTTCGACCGCGAGCGCATCGACGCCCTACTGGGGCTGAACTAAACAAAAAGGAGTGAAGAGGATGGCCTACATCCAAGAGGAAGACCGCAAGTACCTAGAGGAGCAGTTCTCGAAGCTGAACCGGGAGGTGACCTTGCGCCTGTTCGTGCGCAAGGAGGGTTGCGCCACCTGCGAGGTGGAAAAGGAACTCCTCACCGAGCTCGCTGGGATCAGCGACCACTTGCACCTAGAGGTGCATGACCTGGACGCCGAGCCGGAGCTGGGCAGCCGCTACCGGGTGGACAAAGCCCCGGCTTTGGTGGTGGAGGGCGAGCGGGACTACGGGATCCGGTTCTACGGCATCCCTGCCGGGTATGAGTTCGCCTCCTTGATCGAGGACATCCTGGACGTGGGCACCGGCGAGGTTGACCTCCCGGAGGAAGTGCGGCAGGGATTGGAAAAGATCGACCGGGATGTCCACATCCAGGTGTTCGTCACCCCCACCTGCCCCTACTGCCCGGCGGCGGTGCGAGCAGCCCACAAGTTCGCCCTGCTTTCCGATAGAGTGCGGGCTGACATGATCATGGCCAGCGAGTTCCCGGTGCTCGCGGATCACTACCAAGTGATGGCGGTGCCCAAAGTGGTGATCAACGAGACCACCAGCTTCGAGGGGGCCCTCCCAGAGGAGGCCTTCCTGCAGAAGATCCTCACCGGCTGAGCTCTTCCCTGGAAGCTAAGCCGGCGAAGAGGGGATACCACGCCCAGGGCGAGGGTGTTAAGCCTCAGATTACCCTCGCCCCGGGGCAAGGAGGATGAAAAAAGAGGGGGCACCTGGCCCCCTCTTTCTTGCTTCTTTCGTCCAGGGCGCTAGCCTGCCAGCTCGCGCAAGACCAGCACGTCCAACCCGGCTGCGATCCCCTTGAGCCGCAGGAAGTGGCGCAGGTTTTCTTCCCGCTGCTCTCGGCGTTCTTGGTGGAACTCGAATCCGGCTCGGACGGCCCCCCAGGCGATCTCGCGAACCTGCTGGGCCTGCTCCTCACTCATCCCGGCAGTGGCCCCGGTCAGGTATCCGTGGATCCAGTCCCGGACCTCCTCCGGGAGCCTAGGCCTGGCCTCGGGCTGGGGGCGACCTCGAGGGGACATCTGCCGCCCTTCCCCAGCTCTCTCTCGCACCTCCTCGGCTAGCTGGGCCTGCAGTCCCCGCAGGAGGCCGTGTACGATGGCCCGTACCCGAGCCGCTTCCTCCACCCCCATGCCGGCGGTGGCCTGGTTCAGGTACTCTTCCAGCCAGGTCGGTGGCCCTGGGGGAGCCTCTTCTTGGACCCGCTCCCGCAGGTGCTGGAAGGCGGTACGTTCCAAAATGCTGATCGTCAGGTCCAAGGCAGCGTTCAGCTTGAGCATGGTCACCGGGGCGGGGGCCCCCTCACCCTCCTCAAGCTCCGCCAAGGCTTCCTCCAGGGAGCTTAGGGCCAGCGCCCAACCAGGGGCCTCTATGGAAAGGCCCTGCAACCAGGCGAGTTCCTCCACCAACGCCCCCAGCAGCCTCCCGGGCTGGGGGGGGAAGTCCCCTCCGGGGCCAGGCTGGGCCCAGACCCCGGCAGCCAACGCCACTACCACTGCTCCAACTGCCACCACTCTCTTCATCGCTACCTCCTTTTGCCGGCCGCAGCCAGCTGGCGCGACCATAAGCCCACACCTGGTCGCAAACCCATCCTCGTGGCCTCAAGCCCCCCTCAACACCTAGGTCAACTTTCGGTCAAAAGGGCGTTGAACAGGTTGCTGAGCCGGCCCCTAACCTCTACCTTTGGACCATGGCCATCGGGAACTGGGCCCGGCGGTGGAAGCTGGCGTTGGTGCCAGTGGGGGTGTTGACCCTGAGTGGGCTGGTGGTGTGGTGGGTGGCAGCCCGGGACGGAGGGGAGGAGCTGGCCGCGTTCCAAGAGCGAGGGGAGGCTTACGCGGCCGCGTTCGCCGAGTCGGCCGCCACCTGGATTCAGGAAGGGAATTTGGAGATGCTCCACACAGCAGCCCGGTTCATGCTCCTGGGGAGCACCCTGTTCGTCCAGGTTTACTGGGAGGGGGAGCTGGTGGTGGACGAACAAGTGGGGGAATTCCCCCTCCCACCCGATCTCGTGGAGGAAACCACATTGGTTTCCCTCCCTTCCGGCGAGAGATATCTCTATATTTGCTTTCCCTTCCCTCAGGAAGGCCCCCGTGGCTGGCTGAGGGTGGGCCTGGACGCTTCCTGGCTGGCGGTGGCCAGACGGGGTCGGCTGCTGGTCGGGGCCGGCACTGCCCTGGGGGCTGATCTGGTGGCTCTCACCCTGTGGGCGTTCTTTCTGCGCCGGCGTCGGAGGAGGGGCCGGCAGGAAGCGCCCACCTGCAAGGTGGGGGCCCTGGAGGTGTTCGAGGAAGCCAAGCAGGTACTACTGTTCGGCCAACCGGTTAGGCTTTCCCCCAAGCAGTTCGCCCTGTTGCGGTTGCTCGCCTCCGCCCCCGGGAAGGTGTTCTCTGATCGGGAGATCCTGAAGGCGGTATGGCCGGATTCCCGCTACGCCAACTCCAAGGACGTGAAGCAATACGTGTACCTGGTGCGCCAGCGGCTGGGGAAGGTACGCCCAGGGGCCGAGGGGATGATCGTCACCGTCCCCGGCTTCGGCTATAAGCTCATTCCCCCGGAGGAACTGGGATTAACCGAACGATGATGGCTTTTCTACCTCCGGCAGGTTAGAAAGGGAGAGGTGACATCACCATGAAATACTTGGTCCTGGGTGTAGTTGGGGTAGCAACGGTGGCAACGGTGGCGGGGGCGGCCTTGCCTCCGTGGGTGGAGCCGCTGGTGAGTGAGCTGGAGTGGGTGGAGGAGGCCCTGCTTGAAGCCATCTATTTCTGCGCCCTGGCGGTCATGGCCCCGGCCCGGGTGGATCAACAAGTCCTGGCCCAACGAGTGGTGAACATCCTGGAGGGCAGCGACGGCCCTCACTTCGACCCGCGGGTGGCCGAAGAGGAGAACCTGCCCGGGGTGATTCCCCGCCTGCAAGCCCTGGTGGAGACGCTGCACCCAGAGGAGATCCCTCCCAACGAACTTGAAGTGCTGCGATTTCATCTAGGGAATGTGGGGGTGTTTCTGCTCATGGCCCGGGAGGCGGCCCTGCGGGGAGGGGCCGGGCGACAGTTGCGATGGGGGGCAGTGCACCTGCGCCAGGCATATGCCTTCCTGTTGGCCGCCCTGGGACCAGAAGAGGAGGAGCTGGCCTACCTGGGGGGGATCAGGCCGCTCCTGTCCCGCTATCGGCCCCTGTTGGAAACTGGGGAAGGCCCCTAGCTGGGGCCACACTTCTCTTTGAGGCCCTCCACGTCCTTGATGATGATCTGGTAGCGTCGTTTTTTCAGGATCCCTTCCCGGGCGAACCGGTTCAAGGCCATGGTGGTGTTCTCCCGCGCCGAGCCGATCATCTCGGCCAGGTCCCGATGGGTGAGCCGGAAGCCGATCAGGATGCCGTCTTTGGTCTGCACCCCGTACTCGTGGGAGAGCCGCAACAGCTGGCGGGACAACCGGGCCTGGATATCCCGGAAGGCCAAGTCCTCCACGATCTCTTCCAGGTCGCGGATCCACAGGCCGAACAGTTGGAGGAGCTGGTAGAGGATCTGGGGGCGGTCTTGGATCCAAGCGATCATGGTTTCCTTGGGGATGCGGATCAAGGTGGAATCCTCCATGGCCTCGGCGTGATGGCGGCGGCGTTGCTCCCCCACCAGGGCCATTTCCCCAAACAGTTCCCCGGACGCGCGGATGGCGAGGATGATGCGTTTGCCTGACCGATCGAGGTACGACAGCTTGACCTTCCCCTCCTCCACGAAGTAGACCGAGGTGCTGGGGGTACCGGGGTAGTAGATGGTCTCCCGGGCTGGGATTTCCTCGCGTTCCCCTTGCTCGACGAGCGGTTCGATTCCCTCAAGCAGCCATTTCTCCTGTACGTTTTGCATGGCAAGGGAAGGCTAGCTGAGGGGAGGGGGGAACCAAAGGAAGGGGGAAGCAAGTTGAGGGTCAGTACAGGGCGTGGGGAAAAGAAAAACGTCCGTTTCCGGACGCGCGCTGGTACTGTGGACAGGGCACGGACGGGCTCCCATCGAGGGGAAGGCTGGTTTTCAGCTGAGGTTCTCCCTAGAAAGGAGGTGATCCAGCC
>DFNF01000001.1 GCA_002375935.1 Acetothermia bacterium UBA3574 | reverse complement strand
CCTGACTTGGCCTCATCGCTTTCCTCTACTGGGCTGTCCTTTAAGATCAGGGTCAGCGTGTCCGTATGAGGATCGTAAATGACCTTCATTTCCCAGCCTCCCTGTACTTGCTCAACTTGCTGGTCAGATAAGCGGTTACTACCTCAGGGACTTCTGTCCCTACGTCAACCACCACCCGAAGCAAGTATACCTTGTCCCCCCTTCGCAAGCTGGATTGGTACACAAACCTGCCGGAAGAGACCTCTAATATCCCCTCCGGATTCCGTAACACCCGGCCGATTTCCTCCTCGGAAATCCCACGGCGGCCCATCTGAGAACGCGCATGTGGGGTGATCACCCAATTACCCAATCCCCTCTTCGCTCCAGCCATGCAAAGAGAATAACACCCTCCGCGCAATGCGGGACACCCCAAGGGATACCTGAAAGAAAAGGGGCCAGCCGGAGCTGGCCCCTACCCGTCACGCGTTACGCGNNGATAAGCGGTTACTACCTCAGGGCAGAGTGCCTCAGCGGTAGACGTCGCGCCGGTGACCAATGTGAAGGACCGTCACCGTTCCAGCCCGATCGTCTCTCTCATAGCCCACCCGGTAATCCCCTACTCGTATGCGCCAGCCCTTCCTACCTCTGAGCTTGAGACACCCAATCGGTCTTGGGTTTTCCGATAGATCGAGGATGGCATCCCAGACCCGTTCGTAAACAGGGATCGGAAGCTCAGCCAGCTCTCGCTGGGCAGAGCGGAGGATGGCGAATGCCCCGCGTTCAAAGACAGCGTGGCGCTGCCGCCTGTAGATTATAAACGAGCTTCGCTCTCCCCAGCGCGCGGATGGCAGGAGCCAGCCGAAACTCAAANNCCCTACCCGTCACGCGTTACGCGTCACCCATCACACCGCCGGAGGCGGCGGGATGTGGCCCTCCCGCATCAGGATCTCGGTCTCCTCGCGGGCGTAGCGGATCATCCGCTCGGCCTGGGCCCGCAGCTCATCCTCGGACAGGATCCTCCTCGCCACCCCCTGCTCGATGGCCTTCTTGGCCACCGCCACCGCCTCATTGATGAAAACCTCCCACTCCATCATGGTGGGGACGATGTACTCCTCGTGCAGGCCCTTCTTCTCGGCCGTGGCGGCGATGGCCTCGGCCGCTGCGATGGCCATCTCGTCGGTGATGGTCCTCGCGAACACGTCCAAGGTCCCCCGGAAGATGCCCGGGAAGCCCAGGGAGTTGTTGATCTGGTTGGGGAAGTCGGACCGGCCGGTGCCGATGATCCTGGCCCCGGCCTCCTTGGCCTCCCAGGGCCAGATCTCCGGGATGGGGTTGGCGCAGGCAAAGACAATCGCGTCCTCGGCCATGCCCGCCACCCACTCGGGCTTGATCGTCCCCGGGCCGGGCTTGGATGCGGCCACACACACGTCCGCCCCTTCCAGGGCCTCGGCGATCCCGCCGGCCCGGCGCTCGGCGTTCGTCCTGTTGGCGTAGTCCCACTTGTAGGGGTTCTCGTCCTTCTTGGCCTCCAGGTCCTCACGCCCCGGATGGAGGATGCCCTTCGAGTCCACCATGATCACGTTCCCCGGCGGGACGCCGTAGGTGAGGAGCACCCGTACGAAGGCGATGTTGGCCGCCCCGGCCCCGATCACGGCGTAGGTCACCCGCTTTGGGTCCTTCCCCACCACCTTGAGGGCGTTTATCACCCCGGCCAGGGTGATAGAGGCGGTGCCCTGCTGGTCATCGTGCCACACCGGGATCTCAAGCTCCTTCCGCAGCCGGTCCAAGACGTAAAAGCACTTGGGGGAGGAGATGTCCTCCAGGTTGATCCCGCCGAAGGCGGGGGCGATCCATTTGACCGCCTGGATTAGCTCGTCCGGGTCCTTGGTGTCGATGGTGACCGGGAAGGCGTCCACCCCGCCCAGGTACTTGAACAGGATCGCCTTGCCCTCCATGACCGGCAGGGCCGCCTCCGGGCCGATGTCACCCAGCCCCAAAACGCGCGTTCCGTCGGAGACCACGGCCACGAAGTTCCCTTTGTTCGTATATTCAAAAACCTTCTCCGGGGAGTCGGCGATCTCGCGGCAGGGCTGGGCCACCCCCGGGGTGTACCAGACCCCGAAATCCTGGTAGTCGGTGATGGCGCACTTTAAGGTGACGCCGACCTTGCCCCGGTAAAAGGCGTGCCAGGCCGGGGCCTTCCGCGCCGGCTCCTTGGCCTTCGCCAGGAGTTCCTCCACTGTGGGTTTTCTCTCTTCCGTCATTTCCCCTCCCTCTCTCCCTCCCGCCGGGGGAGGGAAGCCTTAAAGTCTGACTACGGAAAACGCGGGAACACAGAGTTTTTCATCCTTAAAACTCAAAGGCTAGAAGGGCCCGAGTTTCCGCTTCCGGCTCTAAAAACCGGTTCTCCTTCAAGCCATGGTGTGTTCGCGCTTGATCCCGGTTTTTCCCTTGGGCTTCTGGGTGCCTCGCGGTTCATTTTCCGGACTGGATGCGGGCGCGGATGCGCTGCATGTTCTTCTCCACCTCCACGGCCAGGTCCGCATACAGGGAGCGGCCGTGGGCGTCCATGGCCACCACTAGCGGGCCAAATTTCTCCACCTCGAACACCCAGATCGCCTCGGGGATTCCCAGCTCCTCGAGCCAGTGGACTTCCTTCACCCGGCGGATGGCCTGGGCGGCCAGGGCCCCGGCCCCGCCGGTGAAGTGGGTATAGACCGCCCCCACCTCCGAGAGGGCTTTCAGCGTCCGCTCGCCCATGCCGCCTTTGCCGATGATCACCCGGGGCTTGAATTTATTCAGAAATTCGGCCTGGAAGAGCTCCATGCGGGCGGAGGTGGTGGGCCCGGCGGCCACCACCCGCCAGCCCTCCCCCACCTTCTGCACCACCGGCCCGCAGTGGAACAGGGCCAGCCCCTCGAGCGGGAACGGAGCCCCCCGCTCCAAGAGGAGCTTGTGGGCCTCGTCCCGAGCGGTGACCAGAAGCCCGGAGACGTAGATCACCTCCCCGGCGGAAAGTCCCCGCACTTCCCCTTCCGGAATCGGCGTTGTCAGGATTTTTTCCATCGTTAAACCTCCGTAACGCGTAACGGGTGACGCGTGACGAGAAACCTCTGTGCTGCGTGACGGATGTCGCGTGCCGAGCAGGCATTAATCGGCATAGGGTGCACCTCCCTCGGCCTTCCGGGGCAAGCTTTTGATCAGCCCTATCAGCATCTTGCGAACTCTGTCCAAACTCTCCTCCAGTTCCCCCGGGTCGCAACCAAACAGGTCTTTGGCTAGCAGGATTTGAGTTTCCACCTCGGAAAGGGATCCCGAGGCGATGTACAGGTACTGGGCGAACTCCTTTCGGGACTCCCGGGCCGCCCCTTCCGCGATGTTGCTGGGCACGGACACCGCCGCCCGCCGGAGCTGGGCGGAGAGCCCGTAGAGTTCGCTCCGGGGCAGGGAGGCGGTCAGCTTGTAGACCCCCTTCACCAGCGCCATCGCCTCCTTCCAGGCGTCCAGATCCCGATGGCTCTTCATCCTTTATTTCTCGTTCGTCACGCGTTACGCGTCACCCGTCACGGTGATCTCGCCGGAGGGCGAGATCCGCACGTGGGCCCGGCGGTCGGCCCAGCACTGGACCACGATCCCCAAGGGGAGCGAGGCCGGGTGCCGGTGGGCGTACTCCACGTGCACGGCAAGCACGGTGGTTTTCCCCCCCAAGCCCATCGGCCCCACCCCGGAGGCATTGATAAACTCCTCTAGTTCCTCCTCCAGGGCCGCCACCTGGGCTTCCTGGTGCCGAGTCCCCACCGGCCTGAGCAGGGCGAGCTTCCCCAGCTTCAGGGAGAGGTCGGCCCCGCCGCCGATCCCCACCCCCACGATGGTGGGCGGGCAGGGTTTTCCTCCGCAGGCCACCACGTGCTCCACCACCGCCTGCTTGACCCCCTTAAGCCCGACCCCCGGGGGGAGCATCTTGAGGGCACAGCAGTTCTCCGACCCCCCGCCCTTGGGCAGCAGAAAAATCTCCACTTCATCGCCTTCCACCGGGAGCCAGGTCACGTGGGGGATGTGGCGGCCGGTGTTGTCCCCCGGGTTCTCCCCGGTGAAGGGGTGGACGGTGTTCGGGCGCAGGGGGACCTCCCGGGTGGCCAGCCTTACCGCCTCCGGGATCGCGTCCACCAGGGCCGCCAGGTGGGGGAAGCCGGTGCCGAACCGGACGAAGAAGGTGGGGGTGCCGGTGTCCTGGCAGATGGGCACCCGGCCTTCCCGGGCGATCCCCACGTTTCTGAGGATGGCCTCGAGCTGCACCCGGGCCGGACCTTCTTCCCTGTCCCGAGCCCGCTCCAGGGCCGCGACCACATCCCCGGGCAACACCGTGGCCGCTTGCGCCAACGCCTCCGCTAGCTTCTCCACCATTCTTACCCTCATAGCGTTCTTGTGATGGGTGATGAGTGATGGGCGACGGGCACCCTTTCGATTGCCTTACACATCCCAGCTCACCCCCCGCGCAGTTGGGCCACCTTGGCCTGGTACATCTCCAGGTAGGTGGGCTTCTCCGTGTCCACGAATTTTCCGATTAGAAAATCCTCGCCCGGTACGATCTCTGCCTCCTTGGGGTCGGCCCCGTGGCGGATCACCGCGTGCTCTGCGTAGTAGCGCATCTCGTCCAGGCCTTCACCGAGCTTATTGCGGCGGCCGTAGTTGGTGGGACAGGGCGAGATGACCTCCACGAAGGTGAATCCCTTCCTGGTGAGGGCTTCCACGATGGCGTGTTGGAGCCGGCGGGCGTGCAGGGTGGTCCAGCGGGCCACGTAGGTGGCCCCGGCGGAGGCGGCCAGGTACACCAAATTGAACGGGTGTTCGAAGTTCCCAAACGGGGTGGTGGTGGTGCGGCCCTCGATGGGAGTGGTGGGGCCCACCTGCCCCCCGGTCATGCCGTAGTTGAAGTTGTTCACGCAGATCACGGTCATGTCCAGGTTGCGGCGGGCGGCGTGGATGAAGTGGTTGCCGCCGATGGCGAACAGGTCCCCGTCCCCGGAGAACACCACCACCTTGAGGTCGGGCTTGGCCAGCTTCAGCCCGGTGGCGAACGGGATGGCCCGGCCGTGGGTGGTGTGGTAGGAATCGAGTTTGAGATACCCGGCCACCCGGCCAGTGCAGCCGATCCCGGACACCACCGCCACCGAATCCAGGTCCCAGGCGAGTTCGTCCAGGGCGAACAGAAGGCAAGACACCGCCGTGCCCAGCCCGCAGCCGGCACACCAGATGTGGGGGATGCGGTCCGTGCGGAGGAACTTCTCCATGGGGTGCCGGGCCGGGGTCAGCTCCGGGGCCGGCTTTTCCTTCGGCTTAACCGGCATTGAGCACCTCCTCGATTCCGGCCAGGACCTCCTCCGGGGTGTGGATCCTCCCCCCGGCGTGGTACACCCCGGCCACCGGGACGCGGCCGCATGCGACCCGCTCCACCTCCCGGGCGATTTGGCCCAGGTTGATCTCCACCACCACCAACCCCCGCACCCGCTTTGCTACCTCCCTTACAACCTCGTCCGGGAACGGCCAGCAGGTGATGAGGCGCAGGAGCCCCACCTTGAGGCCCCGCTTCCGGGCCAGCTCCATGGCCCCATGGGCCACCCGGGCCGAGATCCCGTAGGAGACGATGGCCACCTCGGCGTCCTCGAGGTTCACCTCCTCCCAGAACGTGTACTCCTCGGGGTAGCGCCGGATTTTCTCCACCAGGCGTCGCACGAGCCTGTCGTGGGCCTCGGCGTCCATGGCCGGGTAGCCCCGCTCGTCATGGGTGAGGCCGGTGACGTGGACCCGGTAGCCCTCGCCGGCACAGGGCATGGGCGGGACCAGGTCCTCCTCGGGCTTGAAGGGGAGGAATTCCTCCGGCGGCACCTTGGGCTTCCGGCGGGGGGCGATCTCCACCTGCTCCGGGATCTCCACCCGCTCGTACATGTGTCCCACCACCTCGTCGGTCATGATGAGGACCGGGGTGCGGAACCGTTCCGAGAGGGCGAAGGCTTTCACGGTGAGGTCGAACGCCTCCTGGGGGGAGGCGGGGGCCAGGGCGATGATCTCGTAGTGGCCGTGG
This sequence comes from Acetothermia bacterium UBA3574, assembly GCA_002375935.1. GTDB lineage: Bacteria > Bipolaricaulota > Bipolaricaulia > Bipolaricaulales > Bipolaricaulaceae > DFNF01. The sequence continues at coordinate 47 of DFNF01000001.1, read as the reverse complement.
GAGCCCCAACGGGCCTGCATCATGTCCCCCTGGCCCACCAGGGTGGG
>DFNF01000081.1 GCA_002375935.1 Acetothermia bacterium UBA3574 | reverse complement strand
CCGCCCCCGCCGCCCCCTGGCCGAGATCGTGGAACACCGGTAGCCCCTCAGAAACCCGACCCCGGCCCAAGGTGTATACTGAGAAAGGAGGTGATGGTCGGATGAAGCGCGCGCTTTTGTTGGGAGCGGCAGCAGTGGCGGTCCTGGGCGCACTTGGTTGGGCCCAGTGTTGTCCCCAGCCGGCCCCTCCCCAGCCGGATTGCTACACCGCCTTCTGGCTGGGGGAACCGGTGCAGATAGAGATCAAACAGTCCTGGAGCCTGTTCTGCTGCTGTTGCTGCTGTGACGAGCTTCAGGTGTTGGGGTGGCGGATCGAGGCCTGGCCCACCGGCACGGTGGTGTACTCGGTCAGCCTGCCGGCCCCGGTGGCCGCGGCCAGCTTCCTGGCCACCTGGGATCAGCTGGACCAGCTGGGGAACCAGGTGGCGGCCGGGTTTTACAAGGTAGTGGTGGTCACCGACCAGGGCGAGTACTTCACCTACCTCAAGCTGGTGGAGAGGCCGGGGTGTTGTTTCTGGCCCTGCCTCAGTTCCCTGCCTTGCGGCTGGAAGTGGTGTGAGCCGCGGGTGGTCCTGTCACGGGCCTGCGTGTCCCCTTGCTGGTCCCCCTGCGGGTTCAGGATCGTCCTCCCCTGTTGTCCATAGGGGATGCCGGAGCTTCCGGACCTGGAGGTAATCAAGGAGAACCTGACCCCCCGGACCGTGGGGCGGACGGTCCGGGGGGTCAAGGTGTTTTTTCCGGCCTTCCTCAAGACCTGGGACCCGCCAGTAGAGGAGCTGGTGGGGCGGCAGGTGACGGAGGTGGGGCGGCGGGGCAAATTCCTGCTGTTTCACCTGGAAGGCGAACTTCGGCTCCTGGTGCACCTCATGCGCTGGGGATGGGTGTGGCACGGGAGGTCCAGCTATGCCCCCACCCGCGCCACCGCCTTTTTGCTGTCCTTGGACGATGGCATGGACATCCGGGTCATCGAGCCGGGGCGGAGGAAGCTGGCCCGGGCGTGGGTGCTGCCGCCCGGGGAAGCCGGCCCGGTGGCGGAATTGGGCCTGGAGCCGTTGGCACCCTCCTTCACCCCCGAGGCCTTAAGGGGAGTGCTGGCGGGCCGGCGGCGACAGCTCAAACGGCTCCTCACCGATCAACACCTGATCGCCGGAATCGGGAACGCCTACGCCGACGAAATCCTGTTCCGGGCCCAGCTCTCCCCCTTCCGATACGCCCACACCCTAAGCGAGCCGGAGCTGGACCGGCTGTGGCGGGCCATCCCGGAAACCCTGCGCTGGGCCATCGGGGAGATCAAGCGCCGAATTGGGGACCAACTCACTGACCGGGAAGTGAGGGATTTTCTGTGGGTACACGGGCGGGCGGGAAAGCCCTGTCGAGTTTGCGGCACCCCGATCGAGGAAGTGCTGGTGGGGGGAGGGAGGACCGATTTCTGCCCCGCCTGCCAAAACGTGAACCGGCCCCCGGCTGGCTGAAATGGCCCTCACGCTGCTGTTGGTATTCCTGTACGCCGCCGGCACCGCCATTGCCCTGCCCACACCGCTCGAGGCCGCCCTGGCCGGGCTCAAGCTCGCCCCGGGGTGGGCGGTGATCTCCGCGGCCGTGCTGGGCAAGTTCCTGGGGGCGTATTCAGTTTTCTATCTGGCCCTGCGGCTGAAGCGGCTGCCCCGGGTGGAGGAATGGGGGCAGAGGAGCCGCTGGGGCCGGTGGCTGTTTGGGGTGGGGCGGCGGTGGGTGGACCGCTACGGCGCCCCGGCCTTGTTCTTCCTCCTGTTGATCCCCGGCTTTCCCGACACCGGGGCGGTGTACCTGGCGGCGGTGGCGGGAGCCCGGCCCCTGGCCTTCTCCCTGGCCACTGCCGGGGCGGGGGCCGTGCGCCTCACCCTGGCCTACCTGGGGATCTGGGGGGTCAGCCAGAGCTTGGCCCCTTGACGCCGCCGGGCTGAGTTAAAATTGCCGATAAAGGAGGTGGTATATGGCCTACGTTACCAAGAAGGAACTGCTGGACAAGGTGAAGCCCTTGGTCACCGATCTCACCCGGCTGCGGGAGGAACTGGAGAGCTTGCTGGACGAGCTGAGCGCCACCCTGGACAAGATCGAGGATGCCATCGCGGAGGCAGAAGAGGACTGATTCAATTGAGGTTGAATTCCGCTTCCGGGGCGCCGGCTAGGCGCCCCCATCTTATTTGGTCCGCCCCGGAACCGCCTAATACAAGCACCAGCGCCACAGGCGACCACAGGGTCCGATCAGGGCCGAGAGGAGCCAGCTAGCCGACCTCACCAGCCCCATCCCCCACAGCCAGTGGGGGAACCCCAAGGTCTTCCGCATCCCCCAGCCCAGCAGTCGCCCCACGCCCCGCCGGAAGATCCGTTCCAGGGCCACCAACCAGGCTGGAAAGCCGCCCCAGCCCGGCTCGGCTTCCTCTTCTTCCCACTCCGGGAGGAAGGGCCCCGCGTTCGCCCAGGCAAGCGCCGCCCAGCACCAGAGGAGGAACAACAGCGGGCGCCACATCTCAGCTCACCTCCCCAGGGCGCCCAGGGGTCGCGGCTGAAAGGGGAGTTTGTCGTGGAAGTCCAGCCAGTGAGACAAGGGTCCTTAGCGCGCAACTGCCCTGCCCCCTATTATAGGCTGCCTCCGCGGGAGCGGGGGGAACTTCCGCTTGCGGGGCGTTCTCTTGGAAGGAGGGGAGTGACGTGGGGATGAGAATTGTGGTGGGGATGCTGGCGGGGTTAGTGGTGGCCGGGGGGTGCTTGGGCCAGGTGGAGGTCCCGGCGGGGGGAGAGGAACTGGGAAAGCAGGCCCTGGCCTTCATCCAGTCGGCCGCGGAGCTGCTGGGCCGGGGGCTGCTCAGCCTGATCAACCTGGTGTTGCCCCAAGCCCACGAGGTCTCCCAAGACCTGGTGATGCCCCTGGGCTACCTGGGGCTGCTGACCGTGATCCTGTTTCTGTTCGGCCTGCTTGAGGTAGCGCGGAAGGTGATCTGGCTGGTGGTGGGGGTGGGCTGGGTGTTGATGGTGGTGCGGATCGTCTTGGACGCTTTGGGGACCTGAGCGAGTTTTCCGGCCTGCCGGGCGCGGGGCGTGCCCTCCTGGTTCAAGTGCTTTCCTCCCGCGCTCCTGTCCAGGGCGGCCTACCTTGCACCGGGAAGGCAAAAGTTCCGGAACCGGCGTGCACTTTCTGTCTGTTGCTACCATGTTAAAACAAAAGTAGAATATCTTTGGCTTGCCTAGAAAATAGCTTGGGGAAAGTGCACGTACAATGATCAACCGGCCCACGGTACCTCCGGCATTGGTCGTCTTCCGGCCTGGAGCGGGAATCGAGGCCTGGAGCGAAGGAGCCGAGTTGTTGCTGGGATACAGCGAGTCGGAAGTACTGCGAAAGCCTGTGGAGGAACTTATTTTCCCTGAGAACATGCGGCCCCGGCTGAGAGCTGTATTGAGTCGGCTTCCCCGCTCAAAGACAGAGGTGATCGCCCTCCTCACCCACACCGCCTCCGGGGAGACAGTGAAGTTCGACTGGCAATTCACGTGGCTGGAGGAGGAAGGGCAATTGGTGGCCGCCCTAGGGTGGCCAGTAGAGAGGGAGATCGTCCCCTTGGAGTTCCAGCATCAACTGCTGGAGTGCATTCACCCTGAGGCCGCGGTGCTAGTTGACCGAGGATGGAGGATCTTGGACTGTAACTCCACAGCTCGAGCAGTGTACGGCAGCTGTGTGGGGCGCTTTTGCCGGGAGTTCTTCCCCTCTCGGAGGGAATGGCAGCGGGCCCTGCACAAGGCAGAGCGGCAGCTGGCGGAAGAGGGGCGGTTCGTACTGCGCGCTGCGCTCCGTTCCAGCACCGGGAAGGTAATCCCGATGGAGATACGGGGAGCTTCCCTGAACCTCACCGGGTGCCTCCTTCTCACCACCCGAGACCTTTCTCCCCAAGAGCAACTTCGCCACACCATCAGCCATCTGGAAGAACGCCTGCGCGTGATGGGACATCGGTTGCTAGAGCTACAGACCAGGGAGCGAGTCAGCATTGCTACTGAAATACATGATAAGCTAGCCCAGGAGCTAACCATCTTGCGGTGGCAAGCGCTCGAAGTGCAGGCGGCTGGATCCAGAGAAAAAATAGAACGCTGTTGCCAGGATATGCTCCGCCGGATCGACGCACTATTAGGAAAAACAAAGGAACTGATTCTCAAATTGCGCTCTGCTCCATACAAGGAACTCCCCTTCCCACAAGCCTTGAAGAAGACCATCGCCTCTCTGCAGGAGGCATTTCGGATTTCCTGCCGACTGACCATGGGGGAGGAAATCCCGGACCTGCGGGGAAGCCAGCGCGACGCCGTGCTGTGCATACTCCAAGAGGCAGTTTTGAACACGGTGCGGCATGCTCAAACCGACGAGGTGTACGTGGCCGTAAACACAACTGACCAGGGCCTAGTGGTGGAGATACGGGATGAGGGGGTGGGGATGGGGGAGGCGGAGCTGAGGGCAGCCCTGTCTTCCCCCGGTATCCAGGGAATGCTGACTCGGGCCGCCCAAGTGGGGGGCACGCTCCGGCTGGAGAGCGCCCAGGGCAGGGGGACAAGGGTGACCCTCACCCTCCCCTTGGATGAAATGGGAGAGAGCAAGGGCGGATGATCCGGGTGCTGCTGGTAGACGACCACGCGGTGGTGCGAGCTGGGCTGCGTCGCATTCTGACATCGGCAGCCGGGATCGAGGTGGTGGGGGAAACCGGAACGGGGGAAGAGGCGGTGGCCCTGGCCAGGGAGCTCAAGCCGCATGTGGTGGTCATGGACCTGGCCATGCCCGGGATGGGGGGAATCGAAGCCACCAAGCGCATTGTGCGCCAGTCCCCCCGACCGGCAGTGCTTATCTTGACCGTGTTTCCGGGGAAGCGCTATGGGCTGCGCCTGCTGCGGGCTGGGGCGCTGGGGTACCTGGAAAAGCGGGTGGCCCCGGAAAAGTTGGTGGAAGGAGTATACAAGGTGGCCCGGGGGGAGTACTACCTGCCGCCGGAGTTGGAGCAGGAGATCCTGCGGCGGGAGCTCGCGGGGGAGACGGAGTCCCCCGCCGACCTGCTGACGGACCGGGAACTAGAGGTGCTTTGCCTCATGGCTCAGGGCAAGACCGCCAGCGAGGTGGCCCGAGAGCTCAAATTGTCCCGGAAGACGGTTGACACCTACCGCTTTCGCATCCGCAAGAAGCTGGGACTGCGTACCTCCGCTGATTACTTGCGATTTTGCCTGGACGAAGGGTTGCTTTGATCATAGCAAATTTGCTGTAATCCTTAGCCTTACGAAACCCTGAGACTTTCTCGCGCGGGAAGGCAAGAAAAACCCTTAACAAGAAGTAGTTCTTCCCTCCACAAAAACCTAAAGCCGAACCCTATTGATTTCAACGCATTCTCCTTTTTAATGATCAATGCGCCCGCACTGAATCCAAAGTCGCGGAGGCCCGCGAATTGGACCGGAAGAGAGGAGGTGGTAGCAGTCAACAACTTCCGGGAAAGGGAAGGACAGCTTGACCTGGTCACACAAGGAGGTGTTCTGTGAGGAAGTTGGCGGTTGTGGGGTTAGGGCTGCTTTTGGGGATGGCGGCTTACGCGTTCGATTTTGAGTTTTCCGGCTACGAAGGGTTGACCGTCTCCATTACCTTCGACATCGCGGAGGGAGAGTTCAACGCCCAGGGCTGGGACGACCGCGCAGAGTTCGGGTTCCACGCCGAATCCTGGTGGGGCGGGCAGTTCTCGGGCCACCTGTGGGCGGGGGATGCCGGCCACGGCATGATCGACTCTGGCGTCCAGGCCGTCTCAGCGGGACCAGCCTGGTTCTCCTTCTGGGGGACCCAGGACCTGTTCGGCTACACGGACAACCGGGTGTGGGCCATGGCCTACTCCGGCGCCTCAGAAGAGGCTTACATGAACCTCCTTTTCAACAACTCCATGTACGTGGTGGGACTGGGCCAGGCTGACCATCACGGACCCTTCCTGGCTGCCGCCGGCGACGAGTACGGAATTGGGTACGCCATGCAAATCCAGGATCCCACCGGAGACGCCTCGGCGGGGGTGACCGCAAACATATACGGCAGTGGGATGGGCCTCCTGGACACCAGCCACTGGTTCCCGGCAACGGTGGGCTCCTACGGCTGGGGCGATCCAGACAGCATCTCCAGCCCCACCTGGTCCAGCTACTACATGCCATACAACATCGCCTACGCCGAGGGCTGGGGCGAATTTAGGGTAGAGATCTTCGGCGACCACTACCTAAGGTTCAATGGGATCGAGTTCCCCGGTGGCGGTGCTCTCTGGATGGAGAGCGAATTCTACGACGGCCTGGAGGCCGAGTGGCGGGCCGGGGCAGAGTGAGGCGGTGGCCAGCCGGGCCCGGCCCTTAAGGGCCGGGCCCGGCTCCCACTGGGGAGGTAAAAAGGTGACAACCAAGCAGGTAGGATTGATCTTCTCACTGCTCGTAGCCCTCGGGTTGACCGCCGGCCTCCCCGCCTCAGCAGCCAAGGTGGTGTTCGACCTCTCCAAGGGGCCGGTGCGCTTCGGCTACATCTGCCCCGGGGTCTACAATCCAATAGAGATCATCATCCTCGGGGAGAACGCTACCGCCCAGATCGAACTCTCCACCGACCACTACACCAGCTATACCGAACTTTCGGCCCGAGAAGAGCTGCGCCTCCACGAACGGGGGGCAGTGACCTGGCTCGACCTGGTGGTGGAATCCCTCATCGGACGGTTGTCCTTCTCCGCTGCGCTCTCCGCGGGGCCTAGGTTCCAGGTGGAGCTAACGGGAACCGGCCGGAGCCTCTTGGTGGAGTTGTCAACTGGGGAGGAGAAGACCCCTGACCAGACGGTGAGGGCCCTGGTACAAGTGGCGGCCGAGAGCGGGAAGCTGATCGTGCTGGACGGCACGCCCCCCCCGGACTCACTGGACTTGATCGCTCAACGTTATGGCATTCCAGCGGAGGAGCTGGCACAGCTGCGGGAGCAGTTCGGGGCGTTCCAGGTGGCCAAAGCCTTCCAGACAGCGGAGGGCCACCACGGCTCCCCCCTCGCGGTGGCCGGTGGCGCGGCGGGGCTGGGAGAAAACGGCTGTGTGAGCATCCGAGACCTACCCCCGGCAGAGCTGTTTCGGATCTCCCTCGCTGGGCTCAGGTACCAAGGGTACCTCCAGGACTCCACACTGTACATGCGCCTTTTCCACCCAGCAAACGGTCTGAGCCTCTGCGACGCCCGGGTGACCATCACGGTGGTGGAACTGGATCCGCCAGCACCTCTGGGAGGGAATCATGTGGTTTTATGGGATGTTTTCCCCTACGACGATCTGGCTCAGTGTTACCGATACCAGTTTGACGCCAGCGGTTGGCGGCCAGGGGCGTACCGGGTCTACATAGACGTGGGCCGCTTGCTGAGCTTTTCCCTCCCCCTCACCGTTACGGACTGGCATCAGGTGGTGGCCCGGCGGGATTGAGGCACCGGAAGCTTGCCGGTGCTGATCAGCGGAGAAAGAGGAGGTGAGAAGAATGGGTAAGGGGTTCGTTTTACTCATGGCCGCTTTGCTGTGGGTGGCCATGATGGGAGTGGCCGACGTGGTGGAAGTGGACGTGTTCACTTCCTCGGGCTACTTGGAGATAAACGCTTACCATATCCACGAGGGGAACGTAGCTTCCCATCACTGGTTCGAGGCCATCGGGCCGTTCACGGTGGAGTACTCCAGCAGGAGGAACGACGGCGCCAGCTCTTGGTACGATGAACTGGTCACTCACATCCAGGCGTCCGGGCCCGGACCGACCTCGTTCGAGGCCATTTGGTTCCAGGACTTCAACCAGACCTATCACTGGGGCAGCGACTACACCGGCGAGGTGGGGGCATATGTGTTCGGGACCGACGGGGCGGAGATGAACGTGGGGAGTGGCAACTTCGCCACCTACGTGAGCATGGATTCCTACCCGGCCTGGAGCACTCCCGCGCTGATGGCCTCCGGGAACCACTACGAGCTGCGAAGCTACGCCCAGGTATTGGAAGGCCCTGGAGATCTGGAAGCCTATTCCGAGATCTACGTGTTCGGCTCCGGAGGCACCGCCTGGCAGTCCTTCGGCTACAACATGCAGGCCAGCAAAGGAGCGGTCAGGCATTCTGGCTCCTGCCTGGGCGTGATCCCACCGTTGGGCTCGGTATGGGGGACTACCATTTATGTAGACGGCGGCAGCGGTTGGTATTACCGCAATGTCTACGGCGACGACTTCGTGGACTGTGAGCTTGGCACTTTGCCCGGTGGTGGCTTCTTCTCCCTGGGAGGGAACTTCTTCGACGGGATGCTGGCCAAACCCTGGACTGACGCCCACTGAGGCGACAACCCGTCTGGAGAAAGGCGGCCCGGCTCGCCGGGCCGCTTCGTTTAGGGAACACTTAAAACCACGTAAGAGACGAACCGACTTAAGTGGTTGGAATCCCTGTTTTGAGTCCCGACTGTCGCGGGGAGGGCCTGCGCCCTTGAGACAGACCAGGGAGGCCCAGGATCCCGCCCCGGGAGGATCGCATTGGAGCACAAACTGTGGTGGCGGGTGGAGAACTTCTGCCGCTCGGTGTTAGGTTGTGAGAGGATGGCCAAGACACAGAAGATTTTTGTGTCCCTGGCCCTAATCTGCCCACAAGAGCTTTTGACTCCTAGAAGGCGAAGGAGAGCTCTAGCTGTAATTCTATCATGGAACCCGGGGCCACCGCCAACCCCCCCCGCCAAGAGAATGGCTCACACCACCGCAACTGCAGCTCAGCAGTAACCAACCCCAAGGAGAACATCCCCCCCGTTCCCCGGGAGAAGTAAAGATCGACCGAAAATAGGTAATACTCATTCCGCGTCTGCATAGTCCACACTTCCCAATAAGGGGTGGGCAGGTAGTAAACGAGCTGATCCGGTTCCGGCTCCACCACGTAGTCCCAGGCCCGCAGCTCGATATCAGTGCCCGCGCCTCGCCGGCGGTAAAGCTGTCCCCCCAAGGCGGTCTTTGCTGCCAGGGTCAGAGTGCCATCCCCACAATCAGAGCGAATGCCAAACCCCTGAACAACCAACCCGGTGATTGCATTGGCCCCAGAGAGGAGCTGCCAGGGAAGCACCCGCACGTAAACTTCCAGACATCCCAGCTCAGGGATCTGAAAACTGGGGCGGAGGGAGAGAGATTTCGTCTGCACTTCAAGCGCCAAGCGGAACTCCAAATCCAGCGAGCAAAGCTCCAGCGGATACGACCACTCCAATTCCAACCCCTGGAATCCCCCAGGTTTCGTGAACCGGGCCTTGAGATACAGGTCAGAACTACACAGGGATAACCCCTGAAGCTCCACCTCGGTGGCAGTCAGGCTCAGGTTGGCCAGCTTCCCGCGGGGGATGATGTCGTAACCGCTGCCGAACTGCCACCCCAACTGTTCCACAACGTTCTCCTCCAGCCCAAACCAGCTGGTAACCGCGATAGTGATCCCATTCGCGATCTTTCCTTCCGCTGCTAGCTCTGCTCCCACCCCGTAAGCGGAGTTTATACTCTCGTACTCCAAAAGGAAGGCGGCCCTCAAGTAAACGCCCGCCAGCATCGTCTCCACGTCGAGCAGCAGGTAGTCCATCCGGGGATCGCCTGCTAGGAACCCCACCCTCGCCCCGAAGTCAAACACCCACGCCGACCAATCGGCCGACCCGGCGAAGGTGTCGATCCCGTCCTGGGTAAATTTGAGGGTGGAGCGCCAATCTATCCCCGGGAAAACGCCGTACACAGTGAGCCGGGAATCGAAGGGGATATCCAAGCTAGGCGTCCAGACCAGCCTGAGGGTGGAAGTCCACCGCCCACCAACTACGGCCGCCCCGCCCGCGGCGGAGGCCAAAACCACCCCCACGCCAATCGCCAACCAAATCGCTTTGCGCCCCAGCGTGCCGGCCCAAACCCGCTTCCGATCGCGTCCCACAGCGCACCTTCGCCTTGCCAGACACAACCAAAAACCAGCTCAGGAATAAACATTATAACATCCAAGTGCGGTGTCGTCAAGTTAAATCGGTAGATCGAGGCTGAGGGCTCGGCCCGGAGGGAGCCCTCATTCCTTCACCGCCCCCCCGGTGAGCCCGGAGATGATCTGAGACTGGAGGGCATAGAAGACGACCAAAATCAGCAGCGCCCCCAGCACCGCCCCGGCGGCGAACACCCCCCAGCGGTCGGTGTAGTGCTCGTCGATCATGTAATAGAGCCCCACCGCCAGGGTGTAGATCTTGCTCTCCCCCTTGAGGACGAAGCTGGCGATCAGGTACTCCGAGTAGAAGGCCACGAACTGGATGACGAACACCACCGCCAGGATGGGCCGGGCCAGGGGGAGGATGATCCTGAGGAAGGCCTGGAACGGCGTGGCCCCGTCCACCAGGGCCGACTCCTCCAAGGAACGGGGGATGGTGTCGAAATACCCCTTCATGAACCAGGTGTTGAACCCGATGGCCCCCCCCAAATACACCAGGATCAGTCCGGGGTGGGTGCCCAACCCCAGCCAGGGAAGGTGCTCCTTGATGGCGAGCAGGATCATGTAGATGGCCACCATGGCCAGGGTCTGGGGGAACATCTGTACCAGAAGCAAGGTCAGCAACCCCGCCCGCCGCCCCCGGAAGCGAAACCGGGAGAAGGCATAAGCCCCCAGGGCACACAGGGAAACGCTCAGGGTGGCGCTCACCCCAGCTACCTTGACCGAGTTCCACAGCCAGCTGGGGAACTCGTACTCGGAGAATAACGTCCGGTACTGACCCAAGGTAGGCCGGGCGGGGACGATGCGGGTGGTGGACACGCTGTTGGCCGGATTGAACGAGGTGCCGAGCACGAATAACACCGGGAACAGGGCGAAGGCGATGGCCAGCCAAGCCAGCCCGTGCCGCAGCAGCCTCTTCCACATTGCCTTGACCCTTCTCCTTGCCATCACATCCCCCGGGAGATCTCCTCCAAGGCCTTGGTCCTGAGGAAGCTGAGCCCGGAGATCAAGGTGACGATGAGGAAGATGATCACCCCCAGGGCGGCGGCCATGGCGTACTCGTTCCCCCGCGCCCCTTGGAAGGCCAGCTTGTAGGCATATGAGAGCAGGATGTCGGTGCCGCCGGCCCGGGAGCCGATCTCCACCACCGGCCCCCCCTCGGTGAGGAGCCAAATCAACGTGAAGTTGTTGAACGTGAAAGCAAAGGAACCTATGAGCAGCGGCGCAATCGAAATCATGAGCAGGGGAAAAGTGATGCGGGTGAACCTCTTCCAAGGCCCGGCCCCGTCGATCTTGGCCGCCTCATACAGCTCCCCGGGGATGGACTGCAGCGCCCCCAGCGAGACCAACATCATGTAGGGGTAGGTGAGCCACAGGTTGGTGACGATCAAGGAAAACCGAGCCCAAAACACCTCGCTCAGCCAGGGAACCTCTATCCCCACCCAGTTGCGCAGAAGCTGGTTGAACAGGCCCACATGGGTGTTGAAAAACCCCCGCCACACCAGCACCGAGATGAAGGCCGGCAGGGCGTAAGGCACGATCAGGAGCGATCGGTAAAACTTGCGCAGCTTGAGCCCTCGATCGTTGAGCAGGATGGCCAGCGCCAACCCCAGGGCGAAGCTCAACACCACGGTCAGCACCGCCCACTCCACGTTCCACAAAAACACCCGGCCGAAAGCCCGGTGGTAAGCGGGGTCGAAGAAGAAACGGAGGTAATTTTTCACCCCCACCCAGGTATACCAGCCGGGCTCAAGCAGCTCCCCCTCTGGGGAGTAAAACCCACCCGTCCCGGCCCGGTATTCCACCCCGGTGCGTTGGTCCACCAGCACGTCCCGGGCCGGATCGTAGCGGAACTGGGGCAAAAAGTAGCCGAATTCCCTTAAGGTAGCCAGTCTGAGCCACCCCCCTTCCCAGGGGACCCGCAGGGCCTGCAGGGTGCTGTAGTGAGCCAGGAGCTGGCGGCCGACCAGCCGGGGATGGCCGTCCAGCGTCTCCGGGACCCCATCGCCGTCCTCGTCCTCGAGCCGGTGCCCTTCCAACGGGGCCAGGCGGCCGTCCGGCCACAGGAGCCGCGGCCCCTCCTCCGGCAGGAGGACCAGCCCATACAGCTCATCCGGGGTGCCGAAGGCGTGGAAGGGGAACCGCATCGGCGGGGTGGGGGCGTACTCCCGGGAGGTGAGGAGCCTGATCACCTCTTGTTTTGTGAGGATGTGGCCGGTGGAGTAGTTGGTGAACGAAAGGTAGATGTTGTACCCCACCGGGACCACCACCATCAGCAGGAGGAAGAACAGCCCCGGGGCCAGGTACCTCAGGGGGTAACTTCGCCGGGACAGGGTGAGGAAATTGATCCCCCCCACCCCCAACAGGAGGAAGGCCAAAAAGCCCCAGCTCCCCTGCCAAGAGAGCAGCACCGCGAAGTACACCGCCCCGGCGTCCAAAGGCCCCAGCAACAGGACCTTGAGCAGGGTGCGTCCGGTTGCCCCCAGCGGCAGGCGCATGGTGGAAAAAGGGGGCGGGGCTACGCCCCGCCCCCGGACGGGCTCACGGGCAGCCCAGGGTCTGGCGGATGTTGTCCGCGGCCTGCTTCAGGGCCTCGGCCGGCTCCAGGTCCTGGTTGCCGATGGCGGCCATGGCATCCGCCCAAGCCCCCCACACCGCGGACATCTGGGGGATGTTGGGCATGGGCACCCCGTTGGCGATGGACTCGGCAAAGCCCCGCAGGATCGGATCGTCGGCCACTTCCTCATAGGCGGGCAGGAAGGCCGGGATGCGCGGGTCCCGCTGGTACAGGGCGAGCATGGTGTCCTTGGTGGCGAAGTAGTTGAACAGGAAATCCTCCACCAGCGGCAGGTTGGGGGAGAAGGCGGACACCATCACCCCCTGGACCCCCACGAACGGCTTGGGGGGCTGCCCTTGGATGGGCGGGATGGGCATCACGCCCACCTCGATTCCGGCGCCTTCGGCGATGCCGATGGCCCAGGGACCGGTGATGACCATGGCAATTCGACCCTCGGCGAACAGGCCGGTCCAGGTGTCCCAGCCCATCCCGGCTGCCAGGAGGCCCTCCTCGAACAGGGAGTCCAGGATCTCCGCCCCGGCGATGGCCCCCTCGGAGTCCAGGCCAACGTCACAGGGGTTGAGCTTACCCTCCTCGTCGTAGCCGAAGATGTAGCCCCCCAGGGCGGACAGGAAGGGGAACTCGTGGTATGGATCCGGGTTCTGGACGGCGAAACCGTACATGGGGGCGGTGGGGTCGGTCAGGGCCCGGGCCAGCTCCACCAGCTCCTCCCAGGTGGCCGGTGGCTCGGGCACCAACGCCTTGTTGTACACCAGGGCCACGCCCTCCCGGGCATAGGGGAGTCCATACAGCACCCCGTAGGTGAACGCCTCCAGGGTCACTGGGTCGAACTGGGCCGCCAGCTCCTCGGGGAGCACGATCTCCGCCAGCAGGCCGTTGGCGGCCAGCTCCCCCACCCAGTCGTGGGCCCCGATGATGATGTCCGGGCCTTCTCCGGCCGGGGCGGCGGTGGTAAACTGCCCTCGGATGTCCCCGAAGCCAACCTCCACCACCTCCACCGGGATGCCGGTGGCCTCGGTGTAGGCCTGTCCGATGGCCTCGAACACCGGAGCACGGGTGTCATCCGCCCAGATGATGATCTTTCCCGGCTCGGCCCCCAGGCCCCAAGCTCCCAATGCCGACACCACTACCGCTACGGCTAGAAACTTCCGCATACTTCCACCTCCCAAGCTAGATTTTACTTCCCACAAACCACGCTCGAATGAGCACTCGCCCCATCACATCACCTCCTCTTTCAGTCGCTCTCCTGCAGGAGCACCCAAGCGTAAAGGGGCGGCACCACCGTGCTGCCGCTGAGGGTGGCCCCGGATTCCAGCACCCGCCACCGCCCGGGGGGCAGGGAGAACACCTCCGGCCGGGGGGAGTTGTTGGCCACCACCAACACCTCCCTCCCTTGCCCCCGGAAGTAGGCCAGCACCCCACCCTGAGCCGACCAGGTGGCCAAATGGGAGCTAGTCAAGGCCGCAAGCTCGCTCCGCCACCGGGCCAGCCGCTGAAAGTGCTGCCGCACCTCTTCGTTACCTTGGTCCCACTGGATGGGATATCGCTGGGCATCGTGATTTTCCTTGTCCCCCAACAGGCCCCGCTCCTCCCCCTGGAAGATCACCGGGACGCCGGGTTGGGTGAAAAGCAGGGTGGCGAGCAGCTTCAGGCGGCTCAGGGCCTCCGGGGGAGGGACAGCCCCCAGGCCCCCTCCGCCCAGATCGGAGAGCAGGCGAGAGGTGTCGTGGGTGGAAACCACATTGAATCCCATCCCCACCACGTTCTCCCCGTAGGCGGCGTAGTAGCGCCCCAGCTCTCCCAACGCCTCCTCCCCGGAGAGTTCCCCCTGGGCGAACCGAAGCAACACCCCCCGGCCCAAGGCGTAGTTCATCAGGGAATCAAACCCATCCCCTCGCACCCACTGGGGGGAAAGCTGCCAGATTTCGCCCACCAAGTAGGCCTCCGGGAAGCGGGCCTTGACCAGGCTGCGGAGCTCGGCGAAGAAGCGGGCAGCGTCGATGAGTTCGGTGGGCACGTCCACCCGCAGGCCGGCAAAGCCGAACTCCAACCAGTGGAGGACCACCTCGAACAGGTAGTGCTTCACCTCCGGGTGGCCGGTGTTGAGCTTGGGGAGGCTCCCCAAGCCCCACCAGCCTTGGTAGGCAGCGGCGTCCCCGGGGGTGAACGGCCAGCGTCGAATGAAGTACCAGTCCCAATACGGGCTCTCCGGCCCCCGCTCCACCACGTCCCGGAACGCCCAGAAGCCGACCCCGGTGTGGTTGGGCACGAAGTCGAAAATGATCCTGATCCCCCGGGCCCGGGCATCGGCCAGGAGTTGCCGCAGCTCGGTTTCCGTCCCCAGCCGGGGGGCCACCCGCAGGTAGTCGTGGGTGTCGTAACCGTGAGCAGAACCCGAGTCGAACACCGGGTTGAGGTAGAGCAGGCTCACCCCCAGCTCTTGCAAGTAGTCGAGCCTCTCCCTGATACCAGCCAGATCCCCCCCGAAGTACTGGTGACAGCAGTGCAGTTCCGTTACGGGGTCGGACCAGCCCGAAAGCAGGGGGGCCGGGGAAAGGGGACTGAAGTTGTGGGCGTCGCTCTCCAGGGCCAAGCGGTCGTTTTCCGGGTCGGCGTTGTAAAACCGGTCGGGGAAGATCTGGTAACCCACTGCCCCGCGAAGCCAGTCGAGCTGAGGGAAGGGGTCTTCCCCGGAGAACTGAAACGGCGGGGCTTCCGGCCCGGGCAGGGCGAAGGGCTCCCCGTCACTCCTGGTTCCGGAGAACCGGTAGCTGAGGGGCTCAAGGGGCAGGGCCACCCGCCACATCTCCCCGTCCGCCCACGCGAGCTGGCGCTCCAGGGGGAACTCCCCCTTGGGGGTGACCAGGCGCAGCTCCTCCACCGCCCCCGGTGGCACTTGCACCCGGAGCACCAGCCGGCCGTCGGCCACGCTGCGGAAAGCGGGGTCTTCCGGCTGGTGACGGAGGTAGAACTCTCCGGCAGCCAGGCGCACGATTCGAACGGCGTTTTGACCCCCAAAGCCATCGTCCACATAGCCATCTGCCTCCGGGTCCACCGGCCCCCCGGCCCGGGCGGTGGCCATATCCTGCGGCCACTGGCCATTGATGAAGAACTTGTACTGGTAGGTGCCGGGCTCTAGACACACAGTTAGGGTCCAGGAGCCGTCCGGCTGCTCCTCCAGGGGCCACTCCCCCCAGTTGTTGAAGCTGCCCCGCAGGGAGACGGAGGTGACCGCTTCCCCGGGCAACGGGATGTAGGTGAAGGTGACCGGGGTGGTGAACGGGGGGCACTGGGCGGCGGTGAGGAGCCCCAGGCCCCCCACCGCCAGCCCCAGCGCCAACGCGGGTACCAACCCCCTGCTCATCAAGCCCCTCACCCTCCTCAGAATTCGAAGGTCACCCCCAGGTAAAGCTCCTGCAGGGTGGGGGAGAAGTTGACCACCGTGGTCAGGTTGGGGGCCAAGGGCAGGGTGAGGTCGAGCCAGATGCGGGTGATGTCGAACAGGCCCCCGCCGCCGAAGAAGGTGGTCACCGCCAGGTTCCACTGCCCACCACAGCACGCCGGGCCGCAGAACCCGAGCTTGAGGTACTCGAACTCGTCCCCGAAGAAGATGTCGGCCCCCAGGATCCTCTCCACCTCGGCCGGGTTGAGGGCGGTGAGCACCTCCAGGTAGTTGCACTCGCCCAGGTCACAGCGGAGCTTAAATCCGTACAGCTTCAGCCCGCCTAGGGAGTTCCCGCTCACAGCGAGGTCGCCGTACAGGGTGAAGCAGCCGGAGATCCCCTCCCAGCTGAACTTGGGGCTGAGCTGCTTGTAGTCCACCCCGTATACCACCTCCAGCCCCAGGCTGATGCCACAGCAAAGCGGGATGAAGTTGTCCGTGGAAAGCTTGAGGTACTCAAAGCCACGCTTGGTGAAGTAAAGCTCGGCTCCATAGGTGATCCCGCAACAGAAGGAGAGGTCGGAGAAGGTGAGGGTGAGGTCCTTGAACTCGATGCCGCAGCAGCAGTCCTCGAACCTGACCGTCCCCGTCAGGTTCCCAAAGCTGGCCTGTAGGGTGTAGCGCATGTAGGCGGGCATGGGGTCCCCTACGAGCCGCACCGCATTGCTGCCATATGCGTAGTCGTCCGCATCCGGATCCACTGGGCCGCCGGTGATGGGGTGATCGGTAGCCATGTTGGGAGGCCACCAGCCGTTGATCACGTACTTGTACTGGTGTGGCCCAGGTGGGAGATCGATGGTCACCGACCACTCGCCGGTGGCCGGGTCATAGGTCATGGCGGTGGCGGGATCTCCGGGGTTCCAGCCGTCGAAATCGCCGGCCACGTTCACCGAGGTCACCGTCTCCCCGGGAGCGGGGACGTAGCGGAAGGTAACCGGGACGGTGGGCGGCGCCGGACACTCCCCCGGGACCACCCGGGTGGCGTTCAGCCCACCAAAGCCGTCGTCCACGTAGTAGAGGTACTGGACCGCGGGGTCGGTGGGAAGATCGGGGTCGATGGGGCCCCCGGTGATGGGGTGGTCGTCCCGCATGCTGCCCGGCCAGGTGCCATTGATCACGTACTTGTACCGGATGGGCCCCGGGGTGAGGTAGATGGTCACCGACCACTCGCCGGTGGCCGGGTCATATTCCATCGCTGTCCAGGCGTCGGAGGGATCCCAGCCGTCGAAATCGCCGGCCACGTTCACCGAGGTCACCGTCTCCCCAGGGGCTGGGATATAGCGGAAGGTGACCGCCACCGGGCAGCGGTCCGAGGGCAGGTACGGCTCTGCCCAATGCTCCACCTTGGCGGTGAGGTCCAGGCCCAGGAGGTTGAACTGCCCCTCCAGGAAGGTGTGTTTGTAGGCCACCGCCTGGGGGTCGAAGTACATGCCCCCGGTCATGTCCACCAGGCCCCACAGGAGCCCTGTCACTTCGAAGGCCTGCTCCTCAAAGGCGTTTGCCCAGCCAAACTTGGAGCGGCCGGTCAAATCGAACCCGGCCAGGCTGTAGGTGATCTCCAGGGTGTTGTGGGCGATCTCCGGGCCAGGCAGGAGCCTCATCTTGAAGTCCCACTTGCCGGAGAGGAAGCTCCCCACCCGGCGGACGGCGTTCTTGCCCCCGAACCCGTCGTCCACGTACCCGTGGGCTTCTGGGTCCACCGGCCCTCCTCCCCGGCCAGTGGACATGTCCTGGGGCCATTGGCCGTTGATGAAGAACTTGTATTCGTACTCACCGGGGGGCAAGCACACGGTGATGGCCCAGGAACCATCCGGCTGCAGTTCCATGGGCCACTCGCCCCAGTCGTTGAAGGTGCCCCGCAGCGAGACGGAAATCACCTCTTCTCCCGGCAGGGGCAGGTAGCGGAAGGTGACCGCTACCTCCGGGGGAGTGCACTGGGCCCCTCCCAGCAGCGCCACCCCGGCTACCACCAACAAGGCTACCGCCACAGTAGACCCACTTCGCAGCATGTTTCACCTCCAAGTCCGGTGTTTGCAGGGCCACTCAGCCCGATGCCGGCGATCCTCTCCCCGACCACCTCCTTTCTCCATTTGGAGGGCACCCCCTCAGCGCACTTCCACCGGCAGCAACACCGCCAGCCTCTTCGCCGCCGGGTCGTAAGAAGAGAGCACCTCCTCCTGGCTCGTGCCCTCCGGGGCCAGGTAGTCGTAAATCAGCGGCGCCCACAGGGGATCGGGGTTGCCACCCCCGGCCCACTCCCCGGGCTGAGCCCCGATGGGCCGCACGTAGTCCTTGGCGTAGCCGTCCTGGGAGGCCACCAGCACGTAGTGGAAACCCCGCACCTCGGGGAGGAGGTTTTTGGGCACAGTGACGATGATTCGTCCCCGCTTGGGGTCCGAGGTCACCGACACGAGCTCCGGCCCCGCCTCCGGGGTCCACAGGTGCCGCCCGTAGGCAGGCCAACCCGCCACCCGGATGAAGTAGTCCCAGGGGTGGTCGGGGTCAAAGCTGACTTTGACCGCCTCCGCCTCCGGATGGAGCTCGCTGCTCCCGCCCTCCGCCACGTCCAGGAACAGGAGCACCAGGGGATGCGAGAACCCATGCGGCCCGCCCCAGGGGTTGGGAAGGGCCGTGAACTCTAGGGCGAACTGCCAGGAATCCCCGGCGTCGTAGACCGCGTAGCGCACGAGGTCGAAGATCCCCTCCGGAGCAAACACCTTGTTCAGCGGGTAGACGTAAGTTCCAGGGCCGTGATCATCCCCGGCGGGGTCCTCTAGCTCGAATAAGAGTTCCCCTTTTATGAGCGTGGGGATGAGGGCGTAGACCGGCTGCCCGGGGGCCTCCCCGAGGAGCGCGCCGGGACGCTCCAAAGTCAGCCCGAAACTTATGGACTTCCCCGGCTCGGTGCCCAGCTCCTCCATCGGGATCTGGAACTCCACCACCTCACCCACCCGCGCCTTGCGGAACAGGAGGGTGGCGATGGGGGAGGCCAGCCGCCAGCCCCCTTGTCCATCAGCCGCGTAGCGGAATACGTAGCCGCTCCCGTCCGGCCTCACTTTCGAGAAATCAAGCTCCACGGCCGCGGCCAGGGGGAATCCCAGCTGCACCTGGGCGTGGCGGGAGGCGATGTTGGCCGCCTCCCCGGGGGCACCGGCGGTGTAGAACACCAACTTGGCGTCCCCGCCGATGTACTGGCGAGCGGGCCCGGCCAGGTCCACCCGCACCAGCAGCGTGGTCTCCAGATAGCCCACGTACAGGGCTTCCACCTCCCCGCTTCCGGGGAAGTAGGCCGCATCCACCCACTCCTCCTCACCGGCCGTCCCGTCCAGGGTCAGGGACACCTCCCCCAAATTGGCCGACAGAGAAGGCTCCAGCCGCAGGGTGAGGACTTGGGGGATGGCCTCCTGGGGCACCCCGGCCTCCCGGTAGGCCGCCACCAGGTGGAGTTTGAACAGCCAGTCGAACAGCTCGTCGGTGCCGGAGTCCCAGTCCTTGCCGTACCAGAAGAACCAGTCTGAACCTTCGGCGGCGTACAGGGCGTCCAGGGCAGCGGGATTGGGGTCGTGGGCGAACACGGCCTGGCGGCAAGCGGTCAAGTGCTCCCAGGCCACCTCCTCGTCCACTTCTCCCTCCCAGGTGGAGAGGTCCCCGCCCCAGGAGCCCCGGGGCACCGCGGGCAGTTCTCGGGTCGCGGGCCGGGCCGCCAGGAACTCCCGCGGGGGCACCGTCCTCACCCAGTCGGCCTCGGACAGGGCTTGATAGAGGCCCCGCAGGAAGCTCCGGCCGTTGTTGGGGTAGCCGGCCATGAACATCCAGTTCTCCCCATCCAAGGCCACCACGAGCAGGTGCTCCTCGGGGTTGGGCAGGGCCTGCCAGATCGCCCGCAGCTCCCCCAGGAAGTCGTCCACCGCCACCTGGGTGGGCTTATTGCCATACGAAAAGCCGATCTTGTCCGACAGGCCATGGTGGCGGAACAGCACCGCCATCCCCCCGTAGCTCCAGGGGGTGGTGAGCTCCCTCAAGGCGGGGGTGTGCCCCAGGGCGCCCCCCAGGATCCCCTCGTTCGTCACCGTCCAGGAAAAGCCCGCGGCGGCGAAGGCCTCTATCGTGGGCCCGGACACGGCCTGCTCCGGCGGCCACACCCCAACCGGGGCTTCCCCGAACAGTGCCTGGTGGAGCCCCAGTGCCAGCTCGAGCTGGGCCCGCACGTCCTCCCCCCACCCCCGCTCAAGCAGGATGGGCACGATGGGGTGGAAGAAGGGGCTGGTGATGAGTTCGCTCCCTTGGGCGGCCACAGCCCGATAGGCCTCAACCACTTGGGCGCACACCTCCCGCTGGGCTGCGATCACCTGCAGCACGTCCTCCGGGGTCCAACCGGATTTCCCCCGCAACTCCGAAAGCCCCAGTTCCTCGTGGAGTTCAGGAGAAATCTGCCACAGTAGGTAAAGCCCGGCGGCGTCCAGGAGTTCTTGCTCCGAGAGATCGCGGACGTTCTTGAGGAGGTTGAGGGTGGCGTAGCGGGGGTCGTAGTAGGGGTCGTTTCCGTCCCGGTCGAACATGTAGCCGTTGATCCAGAAGAACTGGCGCTGCATCTCCCGCCGCTCCTCCGGGGTGAGGGAACCGGGGGCGGTGATCAGCTTCCAGGTCCACTTGAGGTGGTTGTCCACGGCGCCGATGTACTGGTAGAGGCCTCCTCTTTTCCCCTCCTCCGGGGTGATCTCGGCGTAGTCCAGGATCTGCCGGAGCAGCGTGGGCTGGAGGTTGTAGGTGACCTTAATCCCCGGGAACTCTAAGAGGATCCTGGGGGAATCGATGTACTCCTTGACCGCGTGCACCCTGACCCAGGGGAGCTCGTACTCCCCGGTGGCGCGGTTCCAATACAGGGGCTGGTGCTGGTGCCAGATGAGGGCCAGGTTCAAGGGCTCCTTGGCCCCGGCCAGCAAACCAACCACCGCCAGCGCCACCACCAGTGACAACTTCTTGGCCATCGGTGAAGTTCACCTCCTGGTTATGGTGAGCCAGTCGGCCCCGTCACTGGGGGCCACCAGCCACAGCTCTCCCTTCCTGGTGAGGGAGGCCGGCCCCTGGTCCCCGGCCGCCAGAAGGGCGGTGGGGGACCAGAGGACCAACGGCTCCCCTCCCGTCCACACCCGCAGTTTTCTCCCATCCCTCTGGACGGAGAAGTCCTCTCTGGGGGCGGGCACCAGCTTCCCCCGGAGGCCCCAAGGGGAGCACCCGTGGACGAGGGGGCTGGCCACGAAATAGGCCACCCCGCCGGGGGCCAGGCGCCCGGCGGCCTCCCGCACCGGCCGGCCGGTGAACCCATCCCACAGGCGAAACTCCCCTTCCCAAGGGGGGTCCACCCGGAAGGGGAGTTCCTCCTGGCCGGTGTTCACCACCACCAAGTATCCCCAGGCAAGCTCCCCTGCCTGCCGGGTGGCCAAGAACGTCTGGAGCTCCTGGCCCAGGGTGGGGAGCAGGGGGCGGGGGGGATGATCAGGCCGGGCCAGCTTCCCCCTGACCAGGAGCCGGGCCAAAAGCTGGGGATCGCTCATCCCCGGGCCGTCCCCGATCCCCACCGGCCCGCAGGAGAGGGCCCGCAGGGCGGCTTCCGCCTCGGGCTCCTCCCCTCCCAACCCCGGGTGGGGCCGGGACAGGAACAGGTCGAAGAACGGGGCCAGCCCGAACGCCGCCAGCACCGCCCCCATGGTCAAGTTCTGGGCCCGCAGCCAGCCCGGGGGCACCCAGGCCCCCAGCATCTCTTCCCGCCCGTGCCGGGCCGCCTCCTCCAGCGCCGGCCGTTGGGAGAACAGGTAATCGGTGTGGCTGCGGGCGGAGATCACGTTCGGGTGCTGGGTGGCGGCCAACACCATGCCCATGGTGTGCATGCACAGGATCACCGGCAGGCCCGCCTCGGAAAACGCCCTTGCCATCCCGGAGAACCAACTCTCCGCAGCTTGGGGCTCCGCCCGCAGCCTCTGGGTCAGGAACTGCTGGGTGCGGAGCCAATCGTGCCAGGCAGCCACTGCCCCCTCCTCCCGGAGGTCTTGGGCGATCTCCCGGTACACCTCTGGGTGGCCTCCGGGAGCGCGGTACTCGTTCCGCTCGGAGAGGGCCGAAAGATGCAAAACGAAGGGAAGCCCCCACCGTTCTCGCAAGGGCCGCAGCCCCTGGGGGTACTTCCTGGGATCGGCCCGGTAGCGCAGGGCTTTTCCGATCTCCTCATAGGGGTACCACAGGTCCAGGCCCAGGTAGCCCAGGGGCACCCCGGCCGCCCGCAGGCCCGCCACCACCCGCTCCAGCTCCTCCCCGTTCAGGGGCCGAAAGAGCTCCGTGTAATAGCCGCCATAGGCATTCCACCACCCGAGGCGCTCGAGCACCTGCCCCCCAGTGGGGGGTGAGGGGCGGCGGCCGGGGGAAAGCCGGCGGGCGAGCTCGGAGAGGGCGGAAAAGGGATCCGGGCCGGCCACCAACCACGTGTCCAGGGTGAACCCAGCGGGCAGGGAATCGATCGCCCCGTGCAGGCCCCGGGCCGCCCCCCCGCGGATGCGCACCAGGGGGCTGGTGAGGAAGAAGTTCCCCGGGGAGATGGCCAGCGCCCCCCCCTCCCCCCACAACACCAGCGGGGCGAAGGCCTCCCGGGGCAGCTCCTCGGGGCCAGTCCCCACCACCGCTGTGGGCCAGTAGCCCCCCGGGTAGTGGTCGTGCTCTCCTCCCAACCCGTAGGTGGCAAGGAAAAACCGCCGAAAGTCTGGGAAGGAGAAGCTGGGGGCCAGCAACCCCGGGGTCTCGAAGGAATCCTGCTGGGAGATCCCTCGCAGATCTCGCAGGAGCTTCACCCGCACCAGGAGGGCCGAATCGAGCTCGCGGAGCTCCAACTCCCAAGTCGGCTCCCCCTCCCACTGGTAGCGGCGGCGCCAGGTTCGGTCTCCCCGTGGGGACTCCCAAGCCGTTGGGGTGGGCTCCTCCCGGCCGGGCAGCCCCACTGCCAGCCGGGCCAAATACAACTCCTCCCCCAGGAACACCCGCAGCTCCCCCCGGTCGTCAAAACCAATCCTCAGGTCCACACCGGGCTCCCTTCTGTGGGCAAGCGGAAAAACTCTTGCACGGCCAGGGTGGCGGCCCCGATGAGGAAGCCGTCCTCCCCCAGCTGGGCGGGGACGATGGCCAACTCCTCGGCTTCCTTGGGGAAGGAATGGCGGCGCACTTCCTCTTCGAAGGCGGGCCGGAACAGGTCCCAGGCGTCCAGGCGCTCTCCGCCCACCACGATGGCCTCTGGGTTGAGCAGGTTGACCAGGTTTTTGCAGCCGATGCCCAAGGCACGGCCCATCTCCGCGAAGGCAGCCCGGGCCGCCTGGTGGCCGCGGCGGGCCGCCTGGGCCAGCCCGGGGATGTCCGGGAAGCCGAGCCTCCTGGCCTGGGAGAGCAGGAACTGGTCTGAGGCGTACACCTCCAGGCAGCCCTGTTCCCCGCAGCGACAGCGGGGGCCCTCCGGGTGGAGGGTGGTGTGGCCCAGCTCGCCGGCGCCGCCGGCTGCCCCGCGATACAGCTGCCCCCCGATCACCACCCCGGCCCCGATCCCCTCCCC
>DFNF01000011.1 GCA_002375935.1 Acetothermia bacterium UBA3574 | reverse complement strand
TGGTGGGGGCCCCGGGGGGCGGGTGGCGCACCTGGCCGGCCTGCTGGGGGCCCCCTTCCTGCCCGCCTGCGGCCTGCTGGGCCTCGCCCACTCCATCCACCCCGATGACCTGGAGGCTTACTTGGCCACCGGCCAAGAAGCAGCCCGGCTGCTTGCCCCAGACGGCCGGTTCGAAGTGCTCATCCATTACGACCCCATCCACGACCGAGACCTGGTGAAGCACACCGCCTTGGTGCGGGTACGCCTCCTCTCCCTGCCCCGGGTATACCGGGAGTTCATCCGCCAATTCCTCCCCCCGGGCGGCACCATCGTACTGGTCGAATGCTCCTTTCCCTGGCTCCAAGTCCCCCTCTCCCCGGGAGTATGGCTCCAGGTGGGGGGCTTGGGCGGGATCAGCCCGGAGGAATTTTCCTCCAACTACCCACCGCCCGGGGAGCTCGAGTGGAGGAGGGAGTCAGAGTGGGGCTGCCCGACTGCCTTTTCCGCCGCGGTGGAGGAGCTGGCGAGCGAGCAGGGCTTCCGATTGCTCAAGGTACCTCTCTCCCACCCCCATGCGTTCTCCCGCTTGGCCTACCAGGCCTACTTGGCCGCCGGGGCGCGGCAGGGCCTCCTGTTGATCGATTGCTTCACCAGCCTAGACGTGAAGCTCTGCCTGCACACCGGGCTGGCGCCATTGCACCTGGCGTTCAACACCCGGGACGCGCTGGCGTTCGCCCGGGAGTTCCTGGCAGAAGTGAGGCCGCAAAAAGCATTTCTCCTCTTGCATCCCAGCCTCTCTCCCCCTCCGGATCTGGTTTCCCTAGGCGAGTGGCGGGAAGCCCTGTCCCCACTGGTGGGCGAGCTGGTGATGTTGGTGGACGAGAGGTTCTGGCCGGAAGACCCCTATGCCGCCTTCGCCGCCGCCCGCGCCCTGAAAGGGTTGGAGCGCTCATACCGCCTGGAGCCCCCCCTCTCACTGGCCCCTGAGGAACTGGCCCGACTGCTGGACCAAGTTTTCTGACCCAACTTCACCTGGATCGGACGAGGTTAGCGTCTCCTGAGTGGCCGGGGTTAGTTGGCGGAGAGCAAGCGGGAGATGCCGCACAGGATGTGGACCTGGCGGCCGGCCCGGGCCCGCTCCAGGATCCCAGCTGCCCGGTCCCAGATCCGATCCCGCTCCTCCTTGGTACGGTAGGCCACCTGCATGCGAATGAGATACTCTCCCCCCCGGGTGAGCCGGGCCTCCAGCCGATGGGGGAGCCCGGTGGAGAGGAGGTACTTCTTTATCTCCGGCAGGGCCCGGGCCAGGACTTGGGCCAGGGGGGCATCCCGGGCAAGCAGCTCCTGAAGCGCAGGATCTATGTTGAACCCTGGTTGAGTGCTCATTTCTCCTTCCTCGGCCCGCCAGAGCCAAGAACACCAGCCAGAGTATACTCCCCAAGTTCTCCCTCGGCGTAGGCGTTCGCCACCAGGTAGTACACCCCGGGGGCAAGCTCAGCGGTGATCCTGGCATTCAAATCCCCTCCGGAATCGTCGTCGCTCGCCACCAGTTGGCGGCCGGCGTCAAACAGCCACAGAAAAGCATCGAAATCCTGTGAGGACAGAGTGATGGTCACCTGAGAAGGAGTGGAAACAGAGAAGGCGTAGAGGTCGTACTTGGAACCATCTGGCATGGTGAGGTCCTGAGGGGAGAGCTCCCCCACCAGGGAAGTACCCAGTTCCCAGTCCAAGGCCTGCGACCAGGAGAAGGCGGGCAGTTCGGTGCCATGGCCGGTGTACCAAAAGAACAGCTGCCCACCGGGAGAAATTCGGTCAAACGCCCATTCCAGTGAGGAGAGGATTTCTGAACGGTACCCGGGGCCATCCGCAAACGGGGGCACGGTGACCGTGGTTCCCTCGGGGTCTGCTAGTTCCACCTCCTGGCCCGGCCCGGGCCCGGCGAGCACCAACACGTTGTCCGGGTGAAAGCCCAGTTGCAAAAGAAGCGAATAATAGCGCTCCAGGTCGTTCCACATGGCCACCGTGTCCGCATCCCCCACTATAAGCACCCCCACCAATTGATCAGAGGACAACGGTTGGCCAGTGGGGTCCCGGCCCAGGATGAGCCCCCCTCCCCCTCCTGAGAACGTCCACTGGGGATGCTCCGGGGGGTCCACCCGGCTCTCACCGGGGCAAATTTGGGGATCGGTGGCCGGCCCACCCGGTGCAGCCGCATCCAGCACGGCCGCCTTCCGGGCCGCAGTCTCCAACGATATCCCTTTGGCCAAAAACCGAGCCAAGGCCGCCGGGTAATAGCTCTCCGGCTCGGCCAACCGGCATCCGGAGAGACATCCGGGTGGATCGGTGGAGGCAGCCATCCACGAGACCTCGTCATACCGGCAAGCGGCCAACAGCGCCACCGGCCCCAGCCCCTCCAAGGCCTCGGCGAGGTCATCCAGCATCCCTCCGCTGTGGCACTGCGTGAACACGAAGATCAGGCCTCCCCAATCCCGCGCCTGGGCCAACTGGCCGGCCAGGGAGGCGAACTCGTCGTCGTAAACAAGCAGCTCATCGGCAGCCACCAGAACGCTCAGTCGATCCGGGGGTTGGTCTGCGAACTCTTCCCCCATACAGGGGACGAGCACCACCGCCAGAGATAAGGCCACCAGCACCCTCACCGAGTTGCCCCACATACCTTGCCTCCTTCCCAAATCAAGTTCTCTTGGCTAGTTTTCCGTCCCAAGGCATCACTACTAATTCACTTGTGGCCGTCGAGTTCGTAGAGCTCCGGCCTCCGGTCGGCCAGGAGGTCGTTCAGGGGGGTGACGCGCTTGTCCAAGGAGATGGTGGGGTCTATCTCCACCACCACGGCTTCTTCTCCCTCTTGGGGGGAACTTGCCAGCACCTCCCCGCGGGGGGAGACGATCTGGGACTGACCGGTAAACCGGAGCACCTCTCCCCCCCGCCGTTCCACCCCCACCCGGTTGGCGGTCACGGTGAACACCCGGTTCTCCAGGGCCCGGGCCCGCATGGTGAGCTGGGCCAGCCCGGGGAGCACCAGGTTGGCCGGGTGGGCGATGAGCTGGGCCCCCTTCAGGGCCAAAGTCCGGGCCGCCTCGGGGAACAGGTGGTCGAAGCACACCATCAGCCCCACTACCACCCCATCCACCTCGGTCACTGGAAAGCCGGTGTCCCCCGGGGAGAAGAACTCCTTCTCCCGGTAGAAGAGGTGAGTTTTCCGGTACAGGAGGAGGAACCCCTGGGGACCGACCAGGGCGGCGGAGTTGTACACAGCGTCCCCGGCCAACTCGGCCAGCCCGTAAGCGAGGTAACAGCCCCGGGCCTCAGCCCAATCGAGCAGGGCCCTGGTGGTGGGGCCGTCCGGCACCGGCTCTGCCAGGCGCCGGACCTCCTCCCGGGAAGTGAACATGTACCCAGTGGAAAAGAGCTCCGGGAGGACCCACAAGTCAGCCTTTTCCCCTGCCATCAGCTCCAGGGCGCGCTCCAGGTTCCTCTCGACCTCCCCAAACTCCGGCTGCAACTGGACGTAACCAACGCGCACCCCTCACTATAACCACCCCGGTGGGTGGAGGCCAAGGGGGCTCTCGGAGGCCCCTGGCTCAAGCCAACCGAGGGATAATGAGGGCGGTGATCCAAGGATGAAGCACTTTGAAGCGGAAGTGGCCGGAAGGAGGCTGAAGCTCGTCCAGGGAGACATCACCGTCCAGGAGGTAGACGCGGTCGTGAACGCGGCCAACCCTCAGCTCACCCCCGGAGGCGGGGTGTCGGGGGCCATCCACCGTGCCGGGGGGCCAGAGGTAACCCGGGCCGCGGCGGAAATCCACCGGAAACGGGGACCGCTCCCCACCGGAGAGGCCGTCATCACCCCGGGAGGGAAGCTGCCCGCCAAGTGGGTGATCCACACCGTGGGGCCGGTGTGGCACGGGGGGAAGAAGGGGGAGCTGGAGCTGCTCGCCAAAGCCTACCGGTCCTGCCTGGAGCTCGCAAAAGACCGGGGAATAAGATCGGTCGCCTTCCCCAGCATCTCCACCGGGGTATACGGCTTCCCAGTGGAGGAAGCGGCCCCCATCGCCCTGGGCGCCATCCGAGATTTTTTGGAGGGAGACCCAGGTCCAGTGGAGGAAGTCCGGCTGGTGCTCTTCTCCCCAGCCGACTTCGAGGTCTACCGGCGGGCCTGGGAGGGCCTCTCCGAGGGGGGAGGGGGCTGCGGCAAGCCCTTGGGGCCAGGAGCCAATCAACCGTGGCGCCGAAGCGGGCGGCCCGGTTCTACCTGGAGATCGCCATAGGGTCCGCCGCCGGCCGCCTCTCCCTTACCCCCGGGGTAGCACAACCAACTCCTTGTCCTCTACGGCCCTCTGCGCCTCCTGGAGCCCCGGTGCCAAACTCACTGACTGCCCAGCTCCAGCGAGGGAAGGTTTTCTGGGAGGAAGTACTCGTCGGGAATTTCTGGGGCCGAGCGGGCTTGGATGTGGATCACCGCTCGACTCCCCTTCGCTAAGTCTTCTATGATCAGAGACTGAGGGCGGACGCCGAGTTCGTCCTCCACCAACTCTCCCACCTGGAGCAGGCGCTGGAGGTCCCCTGTTTCCCCATAATATTCAGCCCGCAGGACCACGAACTCCTCCCGGTGTACCCAGAGGTGGATTTCGCTCCAG
The DNA here is from genome assembly GCA_002375935.1 of Acetothermia bacterium UBA3574. GTDB lineage: Bacteria > Bipolaricaulota > Bipolaricaulia > Bipolaricaulales > Bipolaricaulaceae > DFNF01. The sequence goes on along the minus strand of DFNF01000011.1, from coordinate 48,706 downwards.
CGGGTCTCCGGCTGGCTGGGAATCAGCCGGAGCAGGTAGGCGGGCTCCCCCTCCAGGATTTCTTCTACCAACGATTCCGGCTGGTATTCCTCCCGATAGGTGAAACCGGCGGCCACCTCGTGGTAGGTGATCCCGGTGCCGGGAAGGAACTCGCCGCCTTCCGCCTCTTGTCCCACCAGTTCCCGCACCACACCCAGGGCGGGCAGGTACATCCAGATCCTGGGGTCCCCCTCCGGAGGGGAGTGGGTGAGGAAGGCAGTGCCGGCCATGAGCTCCGGAGCATCATAGACGATGAGCGATTTCACGGTGCCGTCGGGAAACTCTTTGGCCCACACCCGGAATGCGTACAGGTCTTCTGTCCCCTCGCCCCGCATCACCTGGATCGAGAAGGCGGCGTGGAAGGTGGGCGTCTCTATGCCAAATAGGCCGCGTTCCTCGGCCCTGACCAGCACCTCCTCCGGGGAGGGGGCTTGTCCCCAGGCCAGAGCGCTTCCGAGGGCCAATACTGCCACAAGCAAATTAACTATCTTCATGTTCCACCTCCGAAAGATTGGTCGGCTGGGGCCTGAGTTTCCTGAGCCACTCCGGGGCGAAAAGTCGCTCCGGGGCGATCCATCCCACCACCGCCGGGAGGACCAACAGCGCCCCCACTGAACTGGTGACCATGGTCACCGCCACCAGCCAGCCGAAGGTGCGCAGGGCCCCGAAGTGGGAGAGCAGCAGGACCAGCAAGCCAGCGGTGATGGTGAGGGCGTTGTAGACGATGCCTCGCCCGGCGGTGCGGTAGGTGCCCGCCAGGGCCCGGGGGTGGTCCTCCCCCCGGGCGCGCAGTTTCCGATACCGGGTGAGGAAGTGCACCGCGTAGTCCACCCCGATCCCCACCGTGAGGCTGGCGATCATCACGGTGGCCATGTCCAGATAAGCGCCGCTGTAGCCCATGATCCCAAAGTTGCCGGCGATGGCTACTATCAGCGGCACCAGGGCACACCCCCCGGCCACCAGCGAGCCCATGAGCAAGCTGACGATGAGGAATATGCCCACCAGGCTCGTGCCCAAGCTGACGATCTGGGATTGAATCAGCTTGCGGGAAATCTGGATATAGATGCTGGGGGAGCCGGTGACGTACCCCCTCACCCCCGGGGGGAGCTCCCGGGCGAGGAACTCCTCCACCGTCCGCACTAGCCTGGAAAAGCCCACCATGCCCAGCGACCTCACCCGAGCAGTGACCTGAGCCCGGGAGAAGTCGTCCGTCACGTAGCCGGTGAGGGCCTCCCCCCCGCCCAGCTCGTATAGCAGGAGGAGCTGGGCCACCGCCTGGGCGGAATCGGGGATGGTGTAGTACTGGGGGGCGTCCCCCCGCAGGGTGAAGTGGGTTTCCTTCACCAGATCGGCCAGGGAGTCGGTATCTCCGACCCCGGTTTGGGTTTCCAAGAACGCCTGCAGGCGGGCCAAGAGTTGGAGCAAGGAAGGATCTTTGAAGGCGTCGGCGGCCTCCGCTTCCAGGATCACGCTCAGGCGCTGGCTCCCCCCGAACCTCTCCTCCACGAAGTCCATCCCCTGGATCACTGGCGAGTCGGCGGGGAAATACTTGGCCATGTCCGACTCCACGGTGAGAAATGGAACACCGCCCAAGAAAACGGCCACCACCAGCGCTGCAATGGCCAGGGTTCTGCCCCGACGCCGGCCCAAAAGCTCAGCTAGCATGGGGGCCAGTGTGCCCTGCTTCCGCCGGCCCACCTTCTTGGGCCGGGGAAGCAACACCAACAAGGCCGGGATCAGGGTCATGGTGAGGCCGAAGGCCACCAGCACCCCGAAGGCGGCAAAGGCCCCGAATTCCCGGTTCGGCCGGAAGAAAGCGGACAGCAAGGTGAGGAACCCGGCGGCGGTAGTCAGGGCAGCCCCCAACACCGGGGGGAACATCTCCCGCAAGGTGGCCTGCACCAGCTCTCTCCGGTCGCCTCCCTCGGCCGCCCGGTGCAGGTAATCGTTCACCACGTGGATGCCGTAGGCGGAGCCCACCGCCACCAGCAACATGGGCAGGAAGGTGGAGATCATGGTCAGCTTGACCCCGAGCAGGGCCATGAATCCCAAGGTCCATATCACGGCCACCAACACCACCGCCAGGGGCAAAAACACCCCCCGCCACAACCGGAAGGAGAGGAGCAACACCGTTCCCACCACCCCCACCACCACCGGCAGCAGCAGGCCCAAATCCCCTCTCATATAGCGGTTCACGTACACCAAAAGCGGCGCGTCCCCGGTGACGTAGAACTCCTCCGGCCCCGAGTAGCGAGCCTGGATGTCTTCCAAGACGGCCAAGATGGAGGAGAGCACGTCCTCCCGATCCTCGAAGTCAGGGTGCACGTTCAGCACCAGCACCACTGCCGTCCCGTCTTCCAAGAGCAAGGAGCCGGCGAGCTGGCGTTCTGCCAACGCCCGGGTTCTGAAGGCGGCCGCTTCCTCCTCGGTCTGCGGGGGTCCGGGGAGCAGGGGCCCCACCTCCAAGGCGAGCGCGGTGCCCCGGACGACCTCCACGTTGGCCGGGGAAATCACCTCTTCCAACCAGCCCTGCTCCACCAACCGTTCCAGCTCCTGAGTGATGGCGTACAGCTTTTGTAGGGAGGGGAGGTCCAGCACCGACCCCCCGGGTTCGGCCATGGCCAGCATGAACACGGATTGGGAGCCAAACAGCTCCCGGGCCCGCCGGTACTGGGCCACCACCGGGTCGTCCTGGGGCAGCATCTGGGAATAGTCGGACAGGAACTCGATTTGGGTGACGAAGGCGGCGAAGAAACCGGTGATGGCGACCAGCACCCCCAGGACCCATCCCGGGTGGCGGGTGATGAAGCGGGCCAGGTAGTTCACTTGGCCGCCTCCTTCTCCTGGGGGGGAACCAACCAGCGGGTGAGGATTTTGGTCAGCTGTTCAGGCCCTTCTTTCAAGAGCTCCTCGCCGACTGCGTCTCCGGCCAATGCCCGCTGGGTCACCCCTTCCACCAGTCCGATGAGGGCGTAGGCGGCCACGGTGCTGTTACAGGGCACGATCTGTCCGGCGGCGATGCCCTCCTCGATGAGCTGGGCCAGGGAAGCGGCCAACTGTTCGTAGAGAGCGGTGATCTTCTGGCGCAGGAGGGGGGAGGGGTCCCGCCACTGGTGGTGGAGGAGTTGAGTGATGTCTTGGTTTTCCTCGAGGCGGGCGAAGTGCATTTCCACGATGCGCCGTATCTGTTCGGGCACCGGGAGGTCCTGGCGGCGCAATTCTTCCAGGAAGCTGAGGCGAGCTTCCACCTCCTCCCGCACGATGGCAAGTAGGATCTCTTCTTTGCTCTTGAAGTAGTGGTAGATGCCACCGATGGACACCCCGGCGGCTTGGGATATGGCCCGCATGCCGGTGCGGTGGAAGCCGTGGTGGGCGAACAACCTGGCGGCCGCGGCCACGATTTTCTGCGCCAGCAACTCCTGGGTCATGGCAGAACACTCGTTCGGTCAGTATACCAGCGCCCGCGCCCCCTGGCCAGCGCTCGACAAGGGACCGACCTGGAGCGAGCTCAGGGTGGCCCGGGGCACCCTGGCCCCGCTATAATGCGCGCCATGCAACTAGCCGAACTCAAGGCCAAGGCAGAAGCCCTGCGGGAGGAGTGGCAACGGGCGCTGGCCTCGGTGCAAGATGCGGACGGACTGGAGCAGGTACGGGTCCGATTCCTGGGCCGAAGGGGGGAGCTTACCCGGCTTTTTTCCTCGCTCAAGGAGCTAGCCCCGGCTGAGCGGGCCCCCGCAGGCCAACTGCTCAACGCCCTCAAGCAGGAAATCACCGACGCCCTGGCGCAAAAGGCCCAGCTCATCGAAGAGCAAGAGCGTGCCCGGCGCCTGGCCGCGGAACGTTATGATTTCACCCTGCCGGGAAAGTGGCGCCCCCTGGGGCATCTCCATCCCCTGACCCAGGTGAGGTTGGAGATCGAAGACATCTTCATGCGTATGGGGTTCGACGTCGCCTCCGGCCCCGAGGTGGAAGACGACTACCACAACTTCGAGGCCCTGAACATCCCCGAGGACCACCCGGCCCGGGACGAATGGGACTCCTTCTACATCGATGAGCGCCTGCTTCTCCGGACCCACACCTCCCCGGTCCAGATCCGGGTGATGAAATCCAGGAAACCCCCGGTGCGCATCATCTGTCCCGGGCGCTGCTATCGCCGAGACAATCCGGATGCCACCCATTCCCCGGTGTTCCACCAAGTGGAACTTCTGTGGGTGGAGCGGGGCCTCACCATGGCCAACCTGAAATGGATCATCGAGGAGTTCGTGCGGCGGTTCTTCGGCCCGGGCTACGAGATGCGGTTCTCGGCCGACTTCTTCCCGTTCACCGAGCCCTCCGCCCAAGTGCACATCCGCCGCCCCCGGGGGGAGTGGCTGGAGATCATGGGGGCGGGGATGGTGGACCCGGCGGTCCTCGCTGAGGTGGGCTATGACCCGGAGGAAGTGACCGGGTTCGCCTTCGGCCTGGGGATCGAGCGCATGGCCATGCTCCGGTGGGGGATCGAGGACATCCGACTGTTCTACCAAAATGACATCCGCTTTTTGTCCCAGTTCTGAGGGCCCGCTGGCCCCATGAGAGGCGACCTGGCCCCGGATCTCTCCTGGCCTCTTTCTCACCTTCCTTTTCGATTACGCGAGTTTGACACCTCGAGATCGGGATTTTCCTTAGGATCAGCGTTTCAGGGGCTAGCAGGCCCACGTACCCACTACAGCTCCACCACCCGGGGCGGCACCGCCATCCCCACCGCCCGGAATCCCTGGTAGGCGTGCCCGGAAAGCTCCGTGCGAGCCAAATTGGGCTTGCCCTTGACCTCCAAGTGCACCGCCTTCACCTGCCAAAGACCCTTGTACGCCAGGGCGACCTCCTCCGCCGGAAGGTCACAGTCGGTCAACAGCACGTACTTCCCGTCGTAACGGGCCTTCCGCTTGAGCGCCCCCTCATCGATCTCCGCCTTCGCCCCCTCGATCCTCAGGTACCTCCGGTACCCTCGGTCCCCCACCAACCCTCTGAGCCCGCCCCGGGAAAGCTTTTCCACGAGCTTTCCCACCATCTCCTCCCGGGCCCTCCTCTCCCTTTCCGCCTCCTCCTCGTTCAGACACACGATGTACCTCTTCTCCCCCTGGCGGACCTCCTTGGCCTTCAAGTTCTCCGCCACCTCCCGGGAGAAAAGGTCCCTCCTTTTCCGAAACAGGTCCTCCTCAAGGCGCTCCTTGTGCTCCCAAAGCACGTCCAGCGCCCGGTAAAAGTGGTGCAGCGAAAGCCCGGAAAACGAAGGCTCCTCCACCTCCTCGATCCAGCGGGACACCCCCAGCTTGGAACAGGGACAAAGCAACCGATTGAGCACCATGGCGAAGATGGCCGCCACCACATCGAACTCGTAGCCCCGTTCGGCCACGTACTTTGCCAGGAACTCCCCCAAGCCCAGCTCCTCCCACAGCCTCTTGAACACCAACACCGGCCCGTACTCCTTGGCCGCATGCACGAAGAAGTCCTGGGCCGCATCCAGCACCTGGGTCCGGCGGGCGTAGCGGGCCAGTCCCTCCACCAGGGAGTCGATGGCCCCTTCCCGCTGGAGCTCGTCCAACCGCCCCAGATAGGCCACCACCTTCTGGCGGGGCTTCCCATTCACGCGCACGCCCTTTACGATGTAGAGGTACTCCCTGACCGAACCGTCCTTGTGGGGGAAACCTTTTCACCCGGCAGTACATAGCACAGCCACTTTAGCCTATTAGCTCCTATATGTCGAGAACAACCACTAATTTCTAGGCACTACAATTCCCCTCGGCCGAGGAGATCGATGCCATCCGTTGGGCATTTGAGGCCCTCGAAGGGATCAAATCCAAGGCCTAGGTGTCAAAGTTGGGTCTACCCTGTTCCCCAGGGGCGCAGGTCCCTGTCCTTGCCCTGCGTTCCGCTGCCCCACCCCAGCCAAGCATGAATAAGATGGGGTAAAAGTCGGGCCGGTGGGCCGCCGCGGCCCGGGGTCAGGGGGCAATCCCCAGGACGGCCTGGAAAAACGAGATCAGCCGCTGGGCGACCTCGTCCAGGCTGGGCACCGGGGTCCCTCCCGCCGGAGCCAGGCCGTGCCCGGCCCGCTCCACCAGCACCAGTTCCACTTCCACCCCGGCCTCCCGCAGGGCGGCAGCCAATACCTGGGATTGCTCCGGCGGCACTACCTGATCCTCCGTCCCGTGCACTAACAAAAAGGGCGGGTCGTCCTCGGAGACCCAGGCGACCGGACTGGCCGCCCACAGGGCTGGGTCTTGGGGGTCCTCCACCCCGAACACCCTCCTCAGGGTCCTCTGCCCGCCCTCCTGGAACAACCGCGGCAGGTCCGTGGGCCCGTAGAAGCTGGCCACCGCCCCCACCCGGGCCGGGACCTGGGGGTAGCAATCCGGGGAGAATTCCTCTTCCGGGAGGACCCCGGCCAGGGCCGCCAAGTGCCCGCCGGCGCTGGTGCCCAGCAGCCCTACCCGCTCGGGATCCAATCCCAGCTCCCCGGCCTGGGCCCGCAGGAAGCGAATGGTACACTTCACATCCTCGATCATGGCCGGGAATTGCCACTGGGGGGCAAGTCGGTAGTCCACCGAGGCCAGGGCGAACCCGGCGGCGAGGAATTGGGGGAGGAAGCGAAGCCCAGCCCCACTGCTCTTGCTCCCACTCCGCCAGCCTCCCCCGTGAATGTAAATCACCAGCGGATATGGCGGGACCCCTGAGTCCGGATAATAGATGTCCAGCTTGAGCTGGATCCCCTCTGCCTCCCGATAGACGAGGTCGCGGACCACTTGTGGGGAGCCGGGTGGGGGCTCGCCGGCGGCGTACAGGGCCGCTATCTCCGCCTCGGTGAGCGGGTCGGGAAAGAGGTAAAACTCGTCCAGCGCCCCGGCCAGATGAAGAAAGCGGGGGCTCTTCCCCCGGGCGGTCTTCCCATAGCCCAGGGCTGCGAGCTGGGGGGACTCCACATCCGCGAGAAACCGGCGCATGCCCGCGTGGCCGAAGTTGTAGTGGCGCTCCACAAGCTCCTTCCCGTCCAAAAATCCGGTGTTACCCTGCTTGCTCACCACCAATGCGAAGTGGTACCACTGACCGGGCTCTAGGTTGAAACCGGTGTCGAAACACAGCACCACCCGATCCTCCGCCACCCAGGTTACGTACAGCTTGCGGTTCCCGGGCCGGCGGTGCCCGATTTCGATCACCAGCAGGTTGTGCTCATCCCGCTCCCCGGCCATCCCGAAGTAGAACAAGGGCAGGATGGCTTGTCGGTGGAGCACGTCCTCGAATCTGAACCAAAAGGCGATCGTTCCCTGGCCCAGCTCCTTCATCGCGGCCAGGGCTTGGGGGGAGAAGATCAGCCGGTCATCCCGGCCGTCGAAGGCCACCGCCTGGCCCACCGGCCCCGGCACCGTCTCTGGATTTCCCTCCCAGCTCACCCAACCCTCCCCTCCCCCTGGCCCGGCGAAGGGGAGGTGGAGCAGGGGCTCCGGTTCGGCCCCCACGCCTCCGGCGAGCACCCACACCGCCACCAACGCCCCCAGGTATCTCAGCCGGCACCCCCTTTTTCCGGGCCACTGGCTGGCCTGGAGGTGAAGAAGGCCTGCAGGGCGAGCTGGGCGATTTCGCGGTCGATTTCAGCTGGCACCGGGTACACGCCCGGGGCCAGCTCTCCCCCGGCTCTCCCCAGGTACTCCAGAGACAGGGCCTGCAGGGCAAATGAGATGTCCATGATCTCCACCGGATGTCCGTCGGCCAGGGCCAGGTTCACCAGCTCCCCCTCCCCCAGGAGGTACAGGGTGCGCCCTTCCGGCAGCCGGTAGCCGGTGACCCCGGGCCGGGCCGGGAAGCTCTCCCGGGCCAGCCGCTCCAAGGCTTCCCGATCGATCTCATAGCCGAAGTGGCCAGCATTCGCCAGGAGCTGGCCGTCCTTGGCCACTTGCAGGGCTTCCTCCCCCACCACCCCGGGCTTTCCAGTGGCAGTGACCACGAAGTCGGCTTGCTGCATTCCCTCCAGCAAGCTCACCACGGTGAAGCCCTCCATGGCCGCTTCCACGGCCTTCACCGGGTCCAGCTCGCACACCAACACCCGGGCCCCCAACCCCTGGGCCCGCCGGGCCAGGCCCTTGCCGCACCAGCCGTAGCCCACGATCAGGACGGTCTTCCCGGCCACCAACAGGTTGGTGGCCCGCATGATGGCCTCCCAGCTGGACTGGCCCGTGCCGTAGCGGTTGTCGAACAGGTGTTTCATCTGGGCGTCGTTCACCGCGATGGCGGGGACCGCCAGTTGGCCTTCTCTTTCCAGGGCCCGCAGCCTCTCCACCCCGGTGGTGGTCTCCTCGCAGATGCCGCGCAGTGACCCCCAGGCGCCCCGCTCGTGTAGCCGCCAGGCCACGTCCCCGCCGTCCTCCACCACCAAGCTGGGGCCGAAATCGATGAGGCGGTCGATATTCCGCCTCCGTTCCTCCTCCGACTCCCCTCGGCGGGCGGCCACCGCGATCCCCTCCACCTCGGCCAGGGCTTGGGCCACCGGGTCCTGGGTGGACAAGGGGTTGGAGCCAACCACGAACAGTTCTGCCCCCCCGGCGTGCAGGGTGAGGATGAGGACCGCCGTCTTGGCCTCCAGGTGCAGCGCGGCCCCGATCCTGTGGCCGGCCAGCGGTCGCTCCTGCTCGAACCGGGCCCGGATGCGGGCGTGCAGGCACATGTGGGCCTGGGCCCACTGGATCTTCTCCCAACCTTCTTTCGCCCCCATGGCCCCACATCTTACGCGGAACCGAGCTTTTTGGCCCGATTGCGCCTCAGCGGCTAAACTGGCCCGCCATGAAGATAGGAGTGCTTGCCGATACTCACGACAACCTGAACCTCCTGCGGAAGGCGCTCGAGAGGTTCAAGGGAAGCGGGGTGGAGGTGGTCCTCCACGCCGGCGACTTCGTGTCCCCGTTCGTGGCCGTCCCCTTCCAGGAGCAGGGCCTCTCCCTGATTGGGGTGTTCGGAAACAACGATGGGGACAAGCTTTATCTCCGGGAGCGGTTCTCCGGGGTGGGAGAACTTCACTTCGGGCCCCATGAACTTGAGCTTGGGGGCAGAAAGATCCTGCTCATGCACGAGCCTCGGGCCCTGGAGGCCCTGGTGGCCTCAGGCCGCTACGACCTCGTCATCTACGGCCACACCCATGAGGTGGAACTGCGGCCGGGCCCCCCGGTGGTGCTCAACCCCGGGGAGGGAGGGGGTTGGCTGTCGGGCCGGCCTACCTGTGCGGTGGTGGACCTAGCCCGGCTGCGGGCGGAGATCTGGGAGCTTTGAGCCGGGGCTTGTGAGGCTGATCAGGTCCCCAACCTCTCCCCGGGGGCGGGACGGTAGCCGTTCAGGAAATCCCGGCCGCTGAGGCGCCGCTTCCCGGCCAGCTGGACCTCCAATAATTCCACCGCTCCTTCCCCGCAGGCCACCACTAGCCGTCCCCGCTCCGGGAGGATGCTCCCCGGGGGGGAGGTTGGGCTCCCGGCGGCGGCCAGCCGGCTGCGCAGCAGGCGCAGCTTCTTCCCCCGAAAGCTGGTGAAGGCACCGGGCCAAGGGTTGAGGCCCCGGATCCAGTTGTGCACTTTTGTGGCCGGCCAGGACCAGTCGATTTGCCCCAGGTCCTTCTTGAGCAAGGGGGCGCGGGTCCCTTCCCGGGGCTGGGGCTTGGGCACCAGCTTGCCGGCTGCATAGTCGGCCACTGCCTTCACCACCAGCTCCCCTCCCACTTCGGCCAACCGAGCTTCCAACTCCCCTCGGGTCTCCTCCGGCCGGATCTCCACTGGCCGCTGGAGGAGGATGGGGCCGGTGTCCATCCCCTCGTCCATCAGGAAGACGGTCACCCCGGTGATGCTTTCTCCGTGCAGGATGGCCCAGGCCACCGGGGCGGCACCCCGGTACTTGGGGAGGAGCGAGGCGTGGACGTTCACGCACCCCAGCCGGGGGAGCTCCAACACCCTTTTTTTTAGGATCTGGCCGTAGGCTGCCACCACCAACAGGTCTAGGTTCAGCTCTCGCAGCTTCTCCACCGAGTCGGGGGCGTTGATGGAGGCGGGCTGGAACACCGGCAGCCCCATTTCCGCGGCCGCCAGCTTCACCGGAGGGGGTTGGGATTTGAGTCCCCGGCCGGCCGGTCTGTCGGGTTGGGTGATCACCAGCACCGGGGGATACTCTTTCGCCAGGGCGGTGAGGACGGGCACCGCGAACGTGCCGGTACCGGCGAAGGCTATTCTGAGCTCCCTCACAGTGGTGAGCCCGTTTCCAGTCGGGCTCCGGCCTTCCGGTGGGCCTTGTACTCCTGTAGCACCCGGCGCCGCTCAGCCTGGGAGAGATGGTCGATGTACAGGACTCCGTCCAGGTGATCTATCTCGTGCAACAGGAGCCTGGCTTCCAGGTCCTCCAACGCGAGCTCCACGGGTTCCCCTGTCTCCTCTAGTGCCCGCACCCGGATCTGTTTTGGACGCGCAACCTCCGCCGCCACCCCCGGCAGGGACAGGCACCCTTCGCTGTCCACTTCCAACTCTTCGGAGCGCCACACCACCTGGGGATCGAACAGCACCAGCTCCTCACCGCCCAACACCACCAGGATGGCCCGGGCCAGTTCCCCGATCTGGTTGGCGGCCAGCCCCAGCCCTTCCACCTGGGCGAAGGCTTCCCGCAGGTGGCGAGCCACCTGGTTGGCCGCAGGAGTTCCTGGTTTCACGGGCCGGGCGCGGCGGCGGAGTATTGGGTCAGGGTAAAGCCGAATCATTTCTCCTCCTCGGATGCCCCCCCGGAGTTACCAAATCCGCAAGGCCGGGTATTATAGATGGGTTCACCCATGCCAACAACGAAAGGGGATGCTGACGAGCGCCTGGCCCTGGTGCGCAAGGTGCTGGAGCTGGAGCGTAAGCAGGGGTTTCAAGACCGGGCGGTGATCGGGGGGTTGGAGGGGTTCATCTCCCGCCACCTCCCCGAGGGGCGGGAGCTGGTGGGGGGATACCGGGCCGCCGATCTCGCCCGCCGGGCCCAGGCGTTGGAGCGGCTGGAACAGCTGTTGGCGGAGCTGGAGGGAGGGCAAGCTCAGCCCCGGGAACTCCACCAGCCCATCGAGGAACTGCCCGGGGTGGGGGAGAAGCGAGCCCTGCTTTTGAAAAAGCTGGGCATCCACACCATCGAGGACCTGCTCACCTACTTCCCTCGCCGGCTGGAGGACCGCTCCCGCCGCAAGCGCATTGGCGAGCTGCGCCCCGGGGACGAGGTCACGGTCACCGGCACGGTGAAGGCCAAGTCCCGCATGCGGGTCCGGCCCCACTTGGAGCTGATCAAGGTAGCGGTGGACGACGGCACCGGCTTTCTATTTGCCATTTGGTACAACCAGCCTTGGGTCTGGGAGGAGCTGCGCCAAGGGGAGAGGTATGCCTTCTTCGGCAAGGTGCAGTCCCGCTACGGGGAATTGCAGATGGAGAACCCGGTGTGGGAACCGGCCGGGGCCGACTTTTACACCGGCCGCTGGGTGCCCATCTACCCCACCACCGAGGGGCTCACTCAGGCCACCCTGCAGTGGCTGATCCAGCGGGCCCTGCGGCGGTACGGCCGGGTGATCCCGGAACTTTTCCCCCAAGAGTTGAGAAGGCGCTGGGGGTTGCTGCCCCGGGCCGAGGCCATCAAGCGCATCCACTCCCCGGCCGGGCCGGAGGATTATGAGCGAGCCCGGCGCACCCTGGCCTTTGAGGAGTTGCTGCTGTTGCAGGTGGGGTTGTTGTTGCGGGAACGAGGGGAAGCGGGGCGGGCGCTGCCTGTGGACAGAAAACTGCTGGAGAAATTCCTGGCCCAGCTGCCTTTTTCCCTCACCCCCTCCCAAAAGCGGGCCCTGGCCGCCATCGAAGAGGACCTCAAGGCCCCCCGCCCTATGCTGCGGCTCCTGCAAGGGGACGTGGGCTCGGGGAAAACGGTGGTGGCCGCCGGGGCATGTGTGCTGGCCATCTCCGCCGGGGCCCAGGCAGCGGTGATGGCCCCCACTGAGATCCTGGCCCAACAACACTTCCTGGTGCTGCGGGAACTCCTCTCCCCCCTGCCGGTGCGGGTGGAACTCCTGGCCGGAGGGTTGCCCCAAAAGCAGAGGGAGAAGCTCCTCAGGGAGATAGCCACCGGGGAGGTGCAGCTGGTGGTGGGCACCCACGCCTTGATCCAAGAGGACGTGGAGTTCAGCGACCTCGGCCTGGCAGTGGTGGACGAACAACACCGATTCGGGGTCATCCAGCGGGCTGCCCTGGAGCAAAAGGGGCGGGGGACTAACATCCTGGTCATGTCGGCCACCCCCATCCCCCGCACGGTGGTGCTCACCCTGTATGGGCAGTTCGAGGTGTCGGTGTTGGAGGAGATGCCCCTGCCCCGGGAGCGGGTGCGCACCGTGTGGGTGTCGGAGTCCCGCCGGGAAGAGGTGTATCAAGAGATAGGCGAGCTCCTGGCAAAAGGGGAGAAGGGATACGTTATTTTTCCGCTGGTGGAGGAGTCCGAGGAGCTGGATCTGCGGGCAGCCACCGAAGCCTATATGGAACTTTCCCGCCGGTTCCCCGGGGTGAAGGTGGGGCTGCTGCATGGGCGCCTGTCTTCGGAGGAGAAACAATCGGTCATGGCTGCCTTCCGGGCGGGGGAGGTTCAGTTGCTTGTGGCCACCACGGTGGTGGAGGTGGGCCTGGACGTGCCGGACGCCAGCTTCCTGGTCATCGAGCACGCGGATCGGTTTGGCCTGGCCCAGCTGCACCAACTCCGGGGGCGCATCGGCCGGGGGGGGCAAGAGGCAGTTTGCTTTGCCATCGCCGATCCCAAGACCGAGGAGGCCAGGAAGCGGCTGACTGCCTTTCGGGACATCAGCGACGGGTTTAAGATCGCCGAGGCGGACTTGAGGATCCGGGGGCCGGGGGACCTTCTGGGCACCGCCCAGCATGGGTTTGTGTCCCGGTTGCGGGCAGCCAATTTGGTCCGGGATGTGGGCCTGTTGGAGAGGGCGCGGGCGGCCGCCCGGCAGTTGCTGGTCCAAGGCGTGCCCGAGAGGCTCAGACGCGAGGTGGAGCGGCGGTTTGGGGAGGAATTGGAGCTGTTGGGGGTGTGAGGATGATCGACGAGCGAACCATGGCCAACCTGGAGAGGCTGGCAGGCCTGAAGCTCTCGCCCGCGGAGCGGGAGAGGTTGAAGGCGGATCTCACCAGGATCCTTGAGTACTTTCAAAAGTTAGGGGAGCTGGACACGGACGGGGTGCCCCCCTTCGACCCCCTGCCGGGACGGGTCAATGCTTGGCGAGAGGACGAGCCCCAGCCCTCCCTGGCTCCAGAGGAGGCGTTGGCCAACGCCCCTCAAACCGAGCGCGGGCATTTCAAGGTGCCGCGGGTGTTCGGCGAGGAGTGAACATGCCCGGGGAGCTCCGGTGCCCGCTCTGTGAGCGCGCCTTGGAGTTTTCCCCTCGGCCGGAGCCCTGTCCCCGGTGCCGGGTTCCCGGCACCTTTTTCCCGACCGGGGCGGGGCTTTCCGGGAAAGCCCCTGGGGGCCAAGGGATTTGGCGCTTTCGTGAGTTTTTTCCCCCGGCCACCCCCCTCAGCCTGGGAGAGGGGGACACCCCGGTGGTGGAGTCGGAGCGCTTGGGCCCCGCCCTGGGAGTGAGGCTTCACTTCAAGCTGGAAGGGGCTAATCCAACTGGGTCGTTCAAGGACAGGGGGGCGAGCGTACTGGTGGCGGTGCTGCGGGAGTTCGGGGTGCGGAAGGTGGCTGCTGACTCCTCGGGCAACGCCGGGGCAGCCTTGGCCGCCTATGCTGCCCGGGCCGGTATCCAGGCCACCGTGTTCGTGCCCGCCCATGCTTCGGAGAAAAAGCTGCGCCAGATCGAGGCCTATGGGGGGAAGCTGGTGCGGGTCGACGGGCCCAGGCCCCGCGCCACCGTGGAGGCGAAGGCGGCTTGCGAGCGAGATCCGGAACTGGTCTATGCTTCCCACAATGAATCGCCCTATTTCTTGGCCGGGCTCCGCAGCTTGGCCTACGAGCTGGCCGAGCAGCTTGCTGGCCAGGAGCTTGAGCACGTGCTTGTCCCGGTGGGCGGCGGCGCCCTGTTTCTCGGCCTCTACTATGGATTTCGCGAACTTGAGGCGGCTGGCTTGCTGGCGAAAGCCCCCAGGCTCCACCTGGTGCAAGCCCGGGTCTGCGCCCCGCTGGCCAGCGCGTGGGAGGCAGGGGAAAGGGAGCCCAAGCCGGTGGACGTGGGCACCACCGTGGCAGAGGGCGTATGTATCCCGGCCCCGCCGCGGGGTCAGGAGATCTTGGCCGCCCTGCGGACCATCGGGGGCACGGCGGTGGTGGTGGAGGATGCGGAGATCCTGTCCGCTTGGTCCCGACTGGCTAGGGAAGAAGGGCTATATGTCGAGCCCACCTCGGCAGTGGCGGTGGCCGGGTTGTTCTCCCTGGTCAGGCGGGGTGAGGTGCGGCCCGGGGAATCAGTGGTGATTCCCCTCACCGGCAGCGGGCTCAAGGCCAGCTGAGCCAGGAGATCTTCGGGCTCCACCTGCCACTTGCTCGAGCTGTCTTTCGCCCCAGTTCTGCCCGCAAGCCCCCTTCGTCGTTGGAACCTCCGGCTGGCAAATAAAAACTCCCTTCCGCCCGGGCTGGGAGGTGAGGCGTGCGGCGGGATGGGTGGGCACACGGGCGGAAGGGAGACGCCGTATTTTAGCATCTGGGCCCGGGGAGATCCAGGGTAAGGGGGGCATCGTGGGCTCCCCTACCCCCAGTTGGGAGTTGGGGTGCCGAGCTGGCTTCGACATCATGCAGAGCCACGTTAGTATCGGATGGTTAGGATGGCACGGAGGGGGGAAGTCTTTGGTGAAGGTGACAGGAGTTGTGGGGAGCCCGCGCCGGGGCGGGAACACGGATGTCCTGGTGGAGCGGGTGTTGGCCGGGGCCAGGGCCCATGATCTCACCACGGAAAAGGTCCTCCTCGGGGAGCTGGAGATCTCGTCCTGCCGGGCGTGCTATTCCTGTGCCGATTCCGGGCGCTGTGTGATCGAGGACGACTTCCCCGCGCTTCTGGAGAAGGTCCTGGATTCCGGAAGGTGGCGCCGATGCTGTTGGTGGACGAGGTGGAGCGGGGGATCCGGTTCTACTGCGAGGTCCTGGGCGGGAAGGTCTCCACGGTCTACCCCGAAGAGCCGCCCCACGAGTGGGCCTCCCTGCAGCTAGGAGGGGTGGAGTTCATGCTGTGGGAGAAGGGAGCAGCGCGGAAGGAGTATCCGGGCCTCGTGATCTCCGAGAACCCGGTGAGCTTCATCGCCTACATCTACGTGGACGACCCGGACGCCCTCTACGAACGGATAAAGGGGCGGGTGAGGGTGCTGATGGCCCCGGTGGACCAGTTCTACGGGGTCCGGGAGTTCACGGTGCGCGATCCCTTTGGTTTCGTCCTCACCTTTGCCCAGGAGAAGGGGGACTGAGCAGCTCCCACCGGGCTCCGCGCCCCCAATCCCTACGGGACGGCGCGTTATACTCCCCGGGAGATGCCGAATCGCAAACTCGATTGGCTCAGGCAGGCCGAACGGGACCTGGGGCACGCCCGACATTCCCTGGAGGTCGGGGATTACGAGTGGGCTTGCTTTGCGGCCCAACAGGCGGCGGAGAAGGCGCTCAAGGCCCTGTACCAAAGCCTGGGCGCCGAGGCCCGGGGGCACTCGGTGTTGGGGCTTCTGGAGCGGCTTCCGCCTCGGTTTTCCCCGGAGCCGGAGCTCGTGGCCGCCGCCAGGGAGCTCGACAAGCACTACATCCCCACCAGGTACCCGAACTCCTACGCCGAGGGGGCCCCCTTCGAGTATTACTCCGAGGAGGAGGCGAGGCGGGCGATCTCACATGCCGAACGGATCATCGGGTTCTGTAAGAATAACCTGGTTTGACCGCGAAAAGGCGCTCGCCGCGCTGCGGGACGCGGTGCGCCGGTTGGTCGATGCCCGTCCGGAAATCGAGGAGGTGATCCTCTTCGGGTCCCTGGCCACCGGCCAGCCGGTCCCCGGAAGCGATGCCGATCTCTTGGTCATCCTCAGGAGCTCCGAGGAGCCTTTCCTCGAGCGCATCCCCCGCTACATCCCCTCGGGATGCGGGATCGACGTGGACGTTTTCCCGTACACCCGGGAGGAGATCGGGAAGATGCAGGCCGGGGGAAACCCCCTGGTGAAGGAGGCCCTGGAACACGGCCTGGTGCTCTTCAAGCGGGGAGCCGGGGGATCCCGGGAAGCCGGGAGGAAGACCTGACCGACGATCGGGAGCAAAACGTGGAACTCGGTCGGGGCGGGGAGGAGGCGCGCTGGTGCCGCCCCTTCCCAGCGTGAGGGGCCGGGGCCCGATTGGGGGTGATAGTCGCTGGGGCGGACCATGAAGCGGGGGCCGGGGAGTTACCGCCGAAAGCCCGGCCTATCCGCTGGAGCCCTGAAGAAGAGGCGAGCAGGTGTGGTAAGCTCGAGGGGGGATGATCGACCGGGGTGAGCTCCTCGCAAGGCCCCTGGTGACCCGAGGCAGGTTAGTGGAGGACCTGGGCAAATTAGGCCTTGAGCCCGGCGATGCGGTCATGTTGCACGCCTCGGTCAGGGCCGTCGGCTGGGTCGTGGGCGGTCCCGATACGGTCATCCAGGCGATCCTGGACGTCATCGGCCCGGAGGGGACGCTCATGATGTATGTGGGCTGGGAGGAAGCTCCCTTTCTTTCGATCGCCCTGGAGGAGGGCCGAGAAGAAGCCTATCTGGAGGAGTGCCCGCCCTTCGACCCGGCAAGGTCGCGGGCCAACCGCAAGTGGAGCATCCTCACCGAGTACCTCAGGACCTGGCCCGGCGCCCGCCGCTCGGACCACCCCGAGGCCTCGGTGGTCGCCGTCGGAGCCAAAGCCCACTGGCTCACGGAGGACCACCCGCTCGATTACCCCTACGGCCCCGGCTCGCCCTACGCCAAGCTCTGCGAGATCGGGGGGAAGGTACTGCTGTTGGGCTCGCCCTTGAACGCGATCACCCTGTTGCACTACGCCGAGACGATCGCCCGCGTCCCGGCCAAGCGGATCGTCCGCTACAAGATGCCCGTCCTGCGGGAGGGGAGGCGGGTCTGGGTGGAGATCGAGGACATCCACACCGGCGGGGGGATCGTGGAAGGGCAACCCTCGGAGGGATATTTCCGCGACATCGTTGAGGGATATCTTGTGGCCGGCAGGGGCCGCTCCGGGAAAGTGGGGGCGGCGCGGTCGTATCTCCTCAACGCGGCTGAGCTCGTGGATTTTGCCGTGCAGTGGCTGGAGCGCGAGTTCGGGAAGCCTTGACCCTGGGTCGGGATGTGAGCTTTGTGGTGCCTCCTGCGATATGATCGGGAGGGGGTGCTATGTTCCTCCGGGAGGTGTCTCCATGCGGATCTTTTCCCTCCGGGTCCCGGGAGGCGGCGGGAGCTTATCCCTGTGCCACCGAGTCCCCGCGCCCGTTTTGGGCCGACGGCCTTCGGTTGTCCCGGGACTGGTTCGCCGAGAACCTGGGGAAGCATGTGGAAGGGTTCCACGTGGAAGAGGACGGCGCGGTGGCGGGCCACATCTACTGGGCGCCCTCTGAGAGGGCCGTAGTCCCCCACAGGACCGAGCCCGGGGTGGCCTGGATCTATTGCGAGTGGATCCAGCGGCCCTATCAGGGAAAGGGTTACATGCGCGCGCTCTTTTCGGCCTTCGTCGAGCACCTGAGGAAAGGGGGGTACAAGGGCGTGCTGGTGGGGGCCACCGACTACGAGGGCTACATGCACCACTCGCACTTCTCCAAGCGCGGCTTCCGGGTGATCCGCGAAGGAGACGGCGGGAAGCTCATGTACCTGCCGCTTGGGCAGGAGTCGGTGGAGGTGGAGCCCCTCGTGCCCAGGGTCCCCGTGGAGGGCAAGGCCCCGGTGGAGGTCCTCATCGTGGGGTCCCGCTTCTGCCCGGTGGGGGCGGCGACGGTGCTCTACCTGCGCAAGGTGGCGGCCGAGTTCAGGGAACGAGTGTCCATCACGGAAGTACCGGCGGGGCCGGAGGCCCTGGCCCGCTACGGGGTGGCCGATGGTATTTACCTGAACGGGAAGCCCGTTTTCTTCGGCCCGGTGACCGAGGACCAGGTTCGCGCTGCTATCGAAACGGCGCTCATGGAGGCAGGTGCAAGTTAGGGGATGGAAAACCAAAAGACTTGGGACTTCGATGGATGGGCAGCCAACTATGACACGGTCGTAGCACGCGGCTCCGGGGTGCACATGTGCTATGAGGAGGTCCTCGAGCACGTAGCAGAGGTGGCGAGGATCAGGCCCGGAAAACTGGTCTTGGACATCGGGACCGGTACTGGGAACCTGGCGATAAAGTGCCTCCTCCGCGGTGCCCGGGTGGTGGGACTCGATCCCTCCCCAAAGATGCTCGCCGTAGCCCGGGAGAAGCTCGGCGATGATCCCCGGGTCGAGTTCCTGGTAGTGGCAGACCCGTTCCTGCACATTCCCTTTCCCGACGGACGCTTCGACGCAGTGGTGAGTACCTATTCCTTCCATCACGTAACCCCGCTGGAGAAGCCCCGGGCGGTGAGGGAGATGGTACGGGTGTTGAAACGGGGCGGGGTGTGGGCGCTTGGTGACCTCGTCTTCTGGGATGAGCAAGCGGAGCGGGAGGCGCTACGTAGGCTGGATTGGTTAGAAGAGGAGTATTTTTCCAAGATCGTAGAGCTACGGCGCATGTTCGCGGAGCTGGGGATGGAGCTTGAGGCGAAGCAGTTCACCCCGGTCACTTGGGTTTTGTGGGCTGTAAAACCGGCTTGATGAGGTCATCGAGACCCGGACCCCGTATCCCAAGCCCCGGGGGATAGACTGGGGCCTCCTCTCCCGGGAGAAGCTCGCGCGGATGCCGGTGCTCCGGGAGCTCGCACGCGCAGTTGGTGCTCCGGGAAAGCGCCGATTCCCGGTTTCATCCGGGCCGGGCGATGGGACCCGAGGGCGCAGGCGGTGCCTTCGCGGCGAGGGGGTCACATGAGGCGGGTCGAGCGCTTCTACGATGAGAACCCACGCCGAGAGTGGGAGCGGTTGGAGCGGCATCGGACCGAGTTCGCCGTGACCATGCGGGCCCTGGGGGAATACCTCCCCCCGCCGCCGGCCGCGGTGTTGGACGTGGGCGGGGGACCGGGCCGCTACGCCATCGAGCTCGCCCGACGGGGCTACGAGGTCGTCCTCTTCGACCTCTCGCGGGGCTGTCTGGATTTCGTCAAGGAGAAGGCCAAAGAGGCCGGGGTCGAGCTCGCGGGCTATGAGCACGGGGACGCCGTGGATCTCTCGCGCTTCGATGACGAGAGCTTCGCCGCGGTCCTCCTCATGGGGCCGCTCTATCACCTCCTCGGGGAGGGGGAACGCCGCCGGGCGATCCGGGAGGCGTGGCGGGTCCTGAACCCCGGGGGCCTGGTATTCGCCGCGTTCATCACCCGCTACGCCCCCATCCGCTGGGCGGCCAAACACGAACCCGGCTGGATCCTCGATCGACCTGAGCGGCTGGAGGGGCTGCTCGCTTCCGGCGTGCTTCGGGAAAGCGCCGAAGAGGGTTTCATCGACGCGTACTTCGCCCGCCCGGGGGAAGTGGTGCCCCTGATGGAAAGCGAGGGCTTCGAGACGCTGGATCTGGTCGCCTGCGAGGGGGTCGTCAGCATGATCGAGGAGGGGATCAACGGGCTCTCGGGCGAGCTCTGGGAGGCTTGGGTCGAGCTGAACTGGCGGCTCGGCCGGGACCCGAGCGTCCACGGGGCGGCGGAGCACCTGCTCTACGTGGGGAGGAAGGAGGGGAGATGAAGGGGAGGGAACTCGGGGTCTCCAGGGCGACGTTCTACTTCCACAACCGGGGCGAGATCAACACCCGAAAGGTCCTGGAGCTCGCCCGCGATCGGGCCTTGGAGCTCGGCATCGGGAAGATGGTGGTCGCCTCCGAGACCGGGAGGAGCGCCCTCAAGGCCCTCAAGGTGCTGGAGGGGACGGGCATAAGGCTCATCGTGGTCACCCACTACCCCGGGGAGACCAGGGGGCCGCGGGGGGACATACCCATCGGCCTGGGGCGCCCGGAATACGCCCACGTCAAGCGCTACCTCGAGGAGAGGGGGGTCGTGATCGTGCAGGGGACGCGGCCGTTCGGGGGGATCGGCAGGGCATTGGGCTGGGACGCCCCCGTGCCCGCCACCTTCGTGGACAAGGCCCTGGAGCTCTTCGGCCCGGGGACGAAGATCGCCATCGAGGCGGCGGTGATGGCCACCGATGCCGGGGCGCTGGCCGGTGGCGAGGAGGCCGTGGCGCTGGGGGGCACCTACAAGGGGCTCGACACTGCGCTGGTTGTGCGTACCTGCTGGAGCGGGAGCTTCTTCACGGAATTCGAGGTGCTGGAGATCGTCGCCAAGCCCCGCCGCACCTGGATCCGGCTCCCCGAGTACGAACAGGAGGGCTGGAAGGGCGACCTCGACCAGTACTACAGGGCCCCGAAGGGAGAGCCTCCCGACGAGGGGGCGTAAGCTCAGGGGCTCGAACGAGGGGGGTGTCATGGGAGATTTGGGCGAGAAGCTTCACCGGTTCTATTCGATCTTTCCTTGGTATGACGACCCCGAAAGCGAGGGCGGCAAGCGCTACTTCGAGGCCACACTCGCCTCCATGGGCGAGCTCGTCCGGCACCCCTGGTTGGAGGAGGCTGTGGCCAAGGGGACCCTGAAGGTCCTCGAGGTGTGCGGGGGAGCCGGGTTCGGCGGCGTGGCCCTGGCCAAGGTCCTCGCCGAGAAGGGCACCACGGTGGAGCTCACCGTCACCGACCTCCGGAGGGAGGCCCTGGACAGGGCCCGCCGGTGGGGCACCGAAACCCTGGGACACGGGGTGCGGACCCGGGTGGTGGACGCGCGCCGGGTGCACGAGCTCGGGGAGGAATACGACTTGGTCCTCATGTACGGCCTCTCCACGCCCCACTTCGACCCGTGGGACCTGGTGAGGCTCCTGGCTTCGGTGGGACAGGCCCTTAAGGACGGGGGGATCTTCGTCGTCGAGGAATCGGACCGCAGGTACAGGATCTTCCTCACGTTAGGCTACAAATGGGCCCTGGCCGAGACGGCGGAGGGGAAGTTCACCGTGAGTTTTCACACTGGATACGACTTCCACAGGGGCACGATCAGGCGGCACTACCTGGACTTCAGCGCCCCGAGCGCCCCCGTGGAGATGGATACCTACATGTGGGGGCTGGCGGAGGTGGGGGCCTTCGTGTGGGCCTTCTTCGAGGAGGTGGATTTCCTCCGGCTCCGGAACGAGCGCCATTTCATCCTGGGGCGGAAGCCCCGCAGGGCCGTCTCGCCCGAGGACCTGCGCCCACCGGGTTTCCTGCGATGAGAAGCGTCCTCTACCGCGAGGAGCTCGGCTTCGGGATCGCGAACTCGAGCTTCTACCCCTTCTTCCTCGCCGCGGTCTTGGGCCAGAACCCCCTTTCCCAGCAGGGCAGGCGAAACTTCGGTTTCTTTTCAAGGTTAAGGAGGGTGAGCTGACGGAAGGCGATGACCGGACTGGGGGCGATGGACTGCAACTTCATCGATTGCAACCAAGACGAGTTGTTCCTTTCGTTGGCTTCCCGAGGGGTACCTGGTGTGGTTCATCCTGGATGCGGTGTCGTGGCTGAGGGGGCGAGCGGTGTTGACAGGGGGGCCAAAAGTGGTTCCGCCTCAGGGGCGCGGGCGCTCTAGAGTGGGGATGTGATCCGGTGCTACCCAGGGCCTGGCCCCGGGAGGAGGGTCAGGTGTGCTTGTCGGCCACGGTGGAGGCCGCGTAGGCCTCGGGCTTGGTCCGCACCGGCAGGCCCACCCCGATGATCATCCCCACCACTTCCTCCACCAATTCCCGGGTACGCCCGGCCCGGCCCACATCCACGTGGATCTCCAGATGGTAGCCCAACACCTCTCGCTCCCTCAGGGCGTCGATCAACCACTGGGCCACCTCGTAGGAGAGCCAGGCCTCCCGCCAGATCCGTTCCCGCAGGGAATGGGGCCTTCGCTCCCGCACCCGCCGCCAGAAGTAGCGTCCGCCCTTGCCCACCCGGTGCACCACCACCGCGGTCACGTACTCTGCCGTGCGGTGGTAAGTCTGGGAATCGGTGCCCACGATCAGGTGATACTCGGCCTTGGGGTCGGCCCCCATGATGGCGATGATCTCATCCACCACCTGCGAGAAGGGCAGCTGTCCCAGAGTCGGGCTGTGAAATGGGTAATCATCCACCATGGCCAGGAAATGTTACCTGAGTTTTACCGGGAAGGCCAGGCGGCATGGTGATGGCCTTGCCAGGAACTCCCACCCGTGAGTAGGATGAGGCGATGACCCAAGTTAAGCGGGAAAAGTGGATCCTGGTGGTAGCCGGGTTGATGTCCGTGGGCCAGGCGGGCTGGGGAGGAGAGCTTTGGCTGGGGGTTTCCTTGGGCGGGACCCAGTTGGTGGGGGTGGTGGTTGAATACCGGCTGGGCGAGGTGGGCCTGGTGGTCAATTTGGGCTCGGCGGTGCCGTGGCGGCTGGGGGACCTGAGCCTGGCCGTACAGGCCCGCCAGTACCTCCCGGGGGGCTTCTTCTTGGGCTTAGGCGGGTGGTGGTTCCTGGTGCGAGAGGCGGGGCAATGGGGTTGGCTCACATCCTGGCATCTGGCCGGGGGATGGGGGGCTGGGGCCTGGGAGGCCGGCCTCCTATGGCATCACTTCCTGGCCGCCCACTGGGCTGGGGTCAAGAAGGGCAATCTCCCGAGCCTGGTTCTGCCTCAGCTTACCTACAAGTGGCGCTCGTAGCCGGTGCCCTCAGCCTCGTTGCGCCTGAGTAGGGGGGCGAGCTAACATCTCTTGCCTGCGGGGCGTGGCGCAGCCTGGAAGCGCGCCTGCTTTGGGAGCAGGAGGTCGCTGGTTCAAATCCAGTCGCCCCGACCACATGGACCAGGAGATCGTGGTAGCAGAACTGGAGCGAGGGCCGGACCAGAAGATCGTCATCCGCCGCACTTCCTTCCGGGGGCGCCAGTACCTGGACATCCGCAACTACTTCCTCTCCGACTCCGGCGAGTGGCTGCCCACCAAAAAGGGGGTGGCGGTGCCTTGGGAGCTGCGGGAAGAGCTCCTTCAGGCCATCCAGGCGGCCGGAGAGGCAGTTGAGGGATGAGCACTAGCCCCCCTGCTTCTGGCCAGCCCTGGGCGGTGATCCTGAACCCGGCCGCCGATCGAGGCCGGGCCGGGGACAAACGGGAGGCCATCGAACAGGCTTTGCGGCGGTTGGGGCTGGCCTTCCAGCTCTTCCTCACCCAGGGCCCTGGTCACGCCACCCAGCTGGCCCGCCAAGCAGCGCAGGAGGCAGCGGTGGTGGTGGCCGCGGGGGGAGACGGCACGGTGCACGAAGTGGCCCAAGCCCTGGTGGGTACCGGCGTGCCGTTGGGCATCATCCCCATCGGTTCCGGAAACGACTACGCCCGGGTGCTAGGTATCCCGCCGGATCTGTCGGCTGCGGTCCAGTCGCTCCCAAACTTTCAGGCCAGGGAAGTGGACGTGGGGAAAATCGGGGACCGTTACTACCTCAATTCGCTGGGGATGGGCATCGACGGCCAGATCGCCCTCGATTACCGACGCCTGCGGCTGCTGCGGGGAGAGGCGGGGTACATCCTGGCCACGGTGTGGGAAGCCCTCCGATTTCGAGGGGTGGAGGTGGAGATCGAGGGGGATGACTGGAAGTTCAGTGGGCGGATCCTCACCACCGCGGCCATGAACGGCCCCTACGCCGGAGGCGGGTTCTACCTCGCCCCCCAGGCCCAGGTGGACGATGGCCAGCTGGACGTGGTGGTGATCGGCAACTACCCCCGACTGGTACGGCTGGCGGTGCTCCCCAAAACCCGAGACGGAAGCTATTTGGAGCTCCGGAGGGTCCAAGCCCACCGCACCAAGGCCGTCCGCGTCACCGCGGCCCGGCCACTCCCCGTCCATCTGGATGGCGAGCTTTTGCCCCAGCCTCTCAAGAAACTAGAGGTAACCTTGGTGCCACGGGCGCTTCGGGTGCTGGGGCCGATCCCTGAGAAAGGGGGACACGGATGAAAGCTCGGGTTAGTTGGCATGAAGGGATGAGGTTCGTCGGGGTGGGGGATTCCGGTCACGCGGTGCTCATGGACACTGCTCCCGAGGTGGGGGGTGAGGATTCCGGGCCCCGACCTGCGGAGTTGTTGCTCTTCGCCCTGGGGGGGTGTACCGCCATGGACGTGCTCTCCACCCTCAAGAAAATGCGCACCCTTCCCACCCACCTGGAGGTGGAGATCGAAGCCGAACGGGCCCCGGAGCACCCCAAGTTCATCCGCCGCGCCCACCTCACCTACCGGGCCAGCGGGGTGCCCGAGGAGAACCTGAGGCGGGCAGCCCAGCTCTCCCAGGAGCGGTACTGCATGGTGGCCCACTCCCTGTCCGGGGAACTCTCCTTCTCCGTGGAGGTAGTAGACTGAACAAGTTGGTGTAAGCCCGGGCTGGCCGCTCCTCGACTGAGGGCTCGGGGGCAGCTATTCGGCGAGCCTGAAGCAGGCCGGCACCGGATAGCCACCCACGTCTGGCTAAGTCACCTCCCCCTGCGGTATATCCAAAACGGAGGTGATGAATTATGAGATTAATGGTTGCAATTGGAACCGCCCTCCTCCTCGCCACTCCCCTCCTGGCGGGCGAGTTCATAATCAAATCAGAAGACGTGCTCCTCTACCAGGACCACCGGGTGGGGATCCTGGTCCTCCACAACCCCACCGGAACCCTGGTGGAACAGCTCCGCATCTCCTTCCCCGGGCGGGTGCAAGTGCGGGAGCTCATCACCCACGACGGGGTGATGCAACTCAGACAGCAGGGGGCCACGGTGGTGCTGGAGGGGGCCCTCCTGCGGAGCGGGTTCGTGCAGCTGCGCTGGTACCCCGGCCTGTTGCTCCCCACGGAAGCCCGGTGGCTCGGCCCGGAGGTGGAGTGGTCGGTGGGCTTGGCCAAAGCCCGCTGGGCCCCCCGTCCCCCCGAGGTGCAGGCTTCCTCCGGCCAGGCCATGATCACCCGACGGGAAGGGGAAGCCGGCTGGCTCCTCCTCAGCTTCGACATCGAGATCACCGTGGTACACCTGGTGGGGATTGGTTGCACCCCGCAGGTGACGGTGGAGGGACGCCAGGTGCGCCTGGAGGCTTCCTTCACCCCGGGGGCAGGGGTGTGGTTGGAATGGGCCCCCCAAGAAGCCCAGCTGGTGGCCGCCCGCTGGGAAGACAGGGAAGCCCAAAACGGCCCCCTCACCCCCACGACCGGCTTCTGGGTGGAGAGAAAGGGGGAAAGCTTGCTCCTGCGGGCTCGGGATGCCCACGCCCAAGAGTGCACCTGGGACCTGGGTGACGGTACTGTGGCCACCGGGCCCCAAGTGGAACACCGCTATGCCGCCCCTGGCAGCTACCTGGTCACCCTGATCTTCACCGATTCCCAAGGGTACCGGCACGTGTATCAGACCTGGGTTGAGGTGCCCGGGTCCCCTCCCGAAGAGGAGGAGCCCCCGGCGGTGGCTCAATTCCCGCCCGTGGCCGACCCCGGCGGCCCCTACGGCCCCTATGATTGGCTGGAGGATTGGGAGTCAGAGTGGCCGATTTACTACTTCGACGTGCTGTTTGACGCCACAGCTTCCGGGGACATGGACGGGGAAATCGTCCAATACATCTGGGACTTCGGCGACGGGACCCAGCTCTCCACCACCACTCCCTATGTGATGCACCGCTATCAGGTGGAGGAAGGGGAGTACCCGGAGTGGCTCCCTCCCCCGGAGGTGGACTGGGGGCTGGTCTTGATCCCGGTCACCCTCACGGTGGTGGATGACCAAGGCCAGAGGCACACCGCCACCACCTACGTGGAGGTCTACGCTCCTTGGTGGTACGGGGGGTGGGCGGAGTGAGAGAGCTGGCGAGGGGGTGAGGTGACTTCTCACCCCCTCGCCCTCACTTTTTGTTGGAACGCGGCTCCTAGGTTCTCCAGTTTGAGGGGGCGCTCCTCCCCAGAGGAGAGGTCCTTGAGCTTGGCCACGCCTTGGGCGAGCTCGTCCGGGCCCAGGAACAGGGCGTGGCGGGCCACCCGGCTCGCAACCTGGGTGGCCTTGCGCACCGAGCGACCCAGGTACTCCACGTCCACGGCCAGGCCGGCCCGCCGGAGCTGCGAGGCGGCCCAGACCGCCGCCCGCTTCACCTCCTGCTCTTCGCCGATGGGGATCACGTACACATCTAGCTTGCCCGCCAGCTCCAGCTCGGCGCGGTCCCGGAGCACCAGCACCAGCCGCTCCATCCCCCCGGCGAACCCCACCCCCGGGGTGGGAGGACCACCCAACAGTTCCGCAAGGTCATCGTACCGGCCTCCCCCGAGCAGGGCGTCCTGGGCCCCAAGGTCCCGGGAGGCGAGCTCGAACACGGTTCTGGTGTAGTAATCAAGGCCCCGCACCAGGGTGTGGTCGAGCTCGTAGGGGGTCCCCAGCCGATCCAGGTGCGCCAGCACCTCCTGGAAGTGGGCCCGGCATTCGGCACACAGGAAATCGGTGCTCTTGGGAGCGGCCCGGATGGCCGGCTGGCAGCCCCCGCGCTTGCAGTCCAGGATCCGCAGCGGGTTCTCCGAAAGGCGCCGGCGACAGTCGGCGCAGAGCTCCTCGGCCCGGGGCGTGAAGAAGTCCCGCAACGCCTCCCGGTAGCGGGCCCGGTCCTCCTTGCAGCCGATGGAGTTGATCCGGAGGAACAGCCCCTCCCGGGGCAGCCCCAGCCGCTCCATGAGGTAGCCCGCCAGGTCGATCACCTCGGCGTCCAGGGCCGGGTCCAGGGACCCGAGGGCCTCCACCCCGTACTGGTGGAACTGGCGGGAGCGCCCTTTCTGGGGTTTTTCATAGCGGAACATGGGGCCGAAGTAATAGAGCTTGGCCACGCCCCCCTTGGCGTAGAGGCCGTGTTCGATGTAGGCCCGCACCACCGAGGCGGTGGCCTCCGGCCTGAGGGCCAGGGTGAGGCCTTTCTTGTCGGGAAACACGTACATCTCCTTGTGGACGAGGTCGGTGGCCTGGCCCACCCCCCGGGCGAACAGCCCCGCCTCCTCCACCAAGGGGGTCCTGATCTCCCGGTAGCCGTAGAGGGCAAAGGCAGCCCGGATCTCCGCCTCCAGCTTTTGCCAAAGCGGGGTTTCCTCCGGGAGGATGTCCCGCATCCCCCGCACGGCGCCGATTTTCATGCGGAAAGCTCCTTCTCCAGGTTGATGAGCTCCACCAGGGCCTCGGCGGCCTGGGCGCCCTTGTTGCCCAGCTTCCCCCCGGCCCGCTCCAGGGCCTGGTCCTGGGTGTCGCAGGTGAGGACCCCGAACGCCACCGGCACCGGGAGCTCCAGGTTCAATTTGGCCAGGCCCTTGGCGAGTTCGGCGGCCACGTAGTCGAAATGGGGGGTGGTCCCCCGCACCACCGCCGCCAGGGCCAGCACCCCATCCACCTTGCCGGAGGCCCCCAGGGCCCGCACCGCCCGTGGTACCTCGAACCCACCCGGCACCCAGGCCACAGCGAGGTCTTCCTCGGCCGCCCCCAGCCGCCTGAACCGGTCCACCGCCCCGGAGAGGAGCTCCCTCGTCACCAGGTGGTTGAACCGGGACACCACGATCCCGATCCGGAGTCCCTTCGCGTCCAGCTTCCCCTCGTAGGTCTTCACCTTCGCCCCCTTCTACACCTTGCGCAGCTTGTGCCCCAGCTTCTCCTTCTTGGCCTTAAGGTATCGCTCGTTGTAGGGGTTGGGCTCCACCTCGATGGGCACTTCCTCCACGATCTCGAGGCCGTAGCCTGAAAGACCGGCCACCTTCTTGGGGTTGTTGGTGAGGAGCCTGAGTTTTCTCACCCCGAGATCCGCCAGGATCTGAGCGCCGATCCCGTAGTCCCGCAAATCCGGGGGATAGCCCAGGTGCAGGTTCGCCTCCACCGTGTCCAGCCCCTGGTCCTGGAGCTGGTAAGCGCACACCTTGTTGGCCAGGCCGATCCCCCGCCCCTCCTGCCGCATGTAGAGGAGCACCCCCCGCCCTTCCTCCTCGATCCGCTCCAAGGCCCGCCGGAGCTGGTCCCCGCAGTCGCAGCGCAACGATCCCAGGGCATCCCCGGTGAGGCACTCCGAGTGCACCCGCACCAGCACCGGGGCCTCGCCCGCCACCTCCCCCTTCACCAGGGCCACGTGCTCCTGCCCGGAAAGGAGGTCCCGGTAGGTGACGATGCGGAAGTGGCCCCACTTGGTGGGGAGGTCGGCCTCGGCCACCCGTTCCACCAGTTTCTCCCGTGCCTTCCGGTAGGCGATGAGGTCGGCGATGGTGAGGATGGGGAGGCCGTGTTCCTCGGCAAAGCGCTTGAGGTCCGGCAGGCGGGCCATGGTGCCGTCCTCGTTCATGATCTCGCAGATCACACCCACCGGCTCGAGGCCCGCGAGGCGACACAGGTCCACCGCCGCTTCGGTGTGGCCGGCCCGGCGCAGGACACCCCCCTCCCGGGCCACCAGTGGGAACACGTGCCCCGGGGACACGAAATCATCCGGGCTGGCCCGAGGATCTGCCAGCAGCCGCACGGTACGGGCCCGGTCGGGGGCGGAGATGCCGGTGGTGATCCCCTCGCGGGCGTCCACCGACACGGTGAACGCCGTTTCGTGGTGATCCCGGGGGGGCTCCACCATGGGCCGCAGGCCCAGCCGGTCCGCCCGCCCCTTGGGCAGGGGCACACACAGCAGCCCCCGTGCCTCCTTGATCATGAAGTTGATCGCCTCCGGGGTGGCGAATTGGGCGGCCATGACGAGGTCCCCCTCGTTTTCCCGGTCCTCGTCGTCCACCACGATCACCATCCGCCCCTGCCGGATGGCCGCAAGTGCCTCCTCTACCGTGGCGAATTTCACCTCTCCCTCCAGTGGTGCACGTATTTTGCCAGGATGTCGAACTCCAAATTCACCCTGTCCCCCACCCGGCGATGGCGCAAATTGGTGTGGTGGAAAGTATACGGGACCACCGCACAGCGGAAGGCCCCCTCCCGCACCGCAAATGGGGTGAGGCTGATCCCGTCCACCGCCACCGAGCCCTTATCTGCCAGCAGCTCCCGATAGCGGGAGTCGAACGCGACCTCGAGGAGCCACTCCTCCCCTCGCGAGGCCAGCAAGGAGATCTTCCCCACCGTGTCCACGTGCCCCAGGACCAGGTGTCCTCCCAGCTCCTCCCCGGCCCTGAGGGCCGGCTCCAGGTTCACCAGCTCCCCGGGGCGCAACCCCCCCAGGTTGGTGCGGGCCAGGGTCTCGCCGGAGAGGTGGAATTGGACTTCATCTCCGTTCACCTCCTCCACCGTGAGGCAGACCCCGTTCACCGCCAGGCTGTCCCCTTTCTTCACCGGCAAGGGGCAGTACAAGCTGAGCCGGGGGCCGGGGGAGAGCACTTCCCCCAGGGCGCGCACGATTCCGGTGAACATGGCCTCCGAGTGTACCCAGGCCCTCCGGCGATTGCGAAGGGAGGGGGAAACCGGTAAAGTTCGCGTCGGCATGGGCAAGTTTATCTCTTTTTTGCTGCTCTTTGGCTTGCCTGTCTCGTGTTTGGCCACCCCCCTGTCCTTGGTGGAGGAGTGGCTTCCAGGCCCCGGTTACCAGCTGTTGGAGATCACCGGGGGACTGGTGGAGCACCGCTTTTCCCAGCGGGGGGGGACCCTGGAGCGGGCCTACGTGCATTTCGCCGGCCTCAGGGCCCAAACCCTGGAGACGGTGCCGGGGTGGGTCTCCGAGGGGGGGAAGTGGGCGCTGGCTGAGGGGGTGAGCCTCCCGTTTGAGATCTGGGTCGGGGACGCCCAGTCCGACTCCCACATCTACGCCCTCGAGTTTTCAAAATCTGACCCCGGCTCCGGGCAGGTGTCGCTGTCCGGTTCCCCGGGGGGAGTGGAGGTGACCAAGGAGTTCCAGCTGGACGCCATGGCCCTCTACACGCTGCCGGTGAGGATCACCTTGGCCGGCGCCGGGACCCGGGTCCGGTTGGTGTTGGGACACCGGCCGCTCGGGGAGGGGGCGCCCAAACTCCTGTTCCTCTACGACGGCCGCACCTACGACGCCCCCTTGGAGGTGGGAAGCTACAGCCAGTTTCAGGGATTGGGGCTGGTGGGAAAACAGGGGGTGTTCTTCCTCAGGTTGGACCGGGGGGGAGGGGCGAAGCCTTTCTTGGGGCAGAACGCTTTCGGCCAGCCCGTGTTCGGCCTGGAGTGGGAAGCCCTGTCCGGGGAAGTGAGCCTGGAGGGGCTGCTCTACGCCGGCCGCAACCGCTACCTCCTCCTGGAGAAGGCCGGCCTGGCCGACCTGGTCGACCTCGGCTTGTTCTCGAACTTCTTGGTCACCGTAATGCGGTTCTTCGAGTGGCTGTACCGCCTCACCGGCAACTATGGCTGGGCCATCATCCTGTTCACCCTGATCACCCGGGTGGTGCTGTACCCCCTGATGCGGAACCAGCTCCGATCCATGGCCAAGATGCAGCGGCTGGCCCCCAAGATCAAGAAGCTTCAGGAACGGTACAAGGACGACCGGGAGACGCTCCACAAGCAGATGATGGAGCTTTACCGCGCCGAGCGGGTGAACCCCCTGGGGGGGTGTCTCCCGCTCATCCTGCAGATGCCGCTTTTGATCCTGCTGTGGCAGGCCATCATGTATTCGGCCGAACAGATCCACCTTTCCCCCGGGTTCCTGTGGCTCAAGGATCTTTCTCAACCTGACCCCTATTACATCTTGGTCATCCTCACCACCGGGCTGATGCTCCTGCAGCAGTGGCTCACCCAGAGGAAGTTGCCCGAGCCCCCCAGCGGCGGGGGTCAGGCCTTGGGGTGGCTGTTCCCGGTGATCATGGCCGTCTTCTTCCTGAACTTCCCCGCCGGGCTGTGGCTGTATTGGCTGCTCACCACCCTGTTCCAGATGGGGCAACAGATGATCATAAATTGGGAGCTAGCCAGAGAAGCCCGGGCTCCCACCTCCTCTGAACATGGACCAGCGGGCTCTTGAACTGGGCCGAGGTTTTTTAGCTGAGCTGCTGCACTTGGCGGGGGAACCACTCCAGGTGGAGGGGGGCTGGGAAGAGGAGGGTCTGTACTTAAATCTGGTGGGCAAGCCCAGGCTGCTTCCCCCCCAAGACCCCCAGCTCCGGGCGGACCTGGCCCGACTGGTTCGCCTCCACCTCCAAAAGCAGCTGAATGAATCCCCCCCGGTGGTGGTGGACTTAAACGGCCGCTGGGCGGCCCGGCGACGGAGCCTGGTGGAACTGGCCAGGGAGCTTGCCCAACGGGCGGTGGAGGAAAAGCGCCGCCTGAAACTAGACCCCATGCCCCCGGATGAGCGCCGGGTCATCCACCTGGCCCTCGCCGATTTCCCCGGTGTGAGGACCTACTCCGTGGGCCGGGGTGCGGGCCGTCGGGTGGTGATCGAGCCCCTGGGCCAAGGGGGCCAGCTTCGAGGTTGACATGGAAGCCAAGTGGACGTGGGCGATGGCAGCGGCGCTGGGGCTGGCCCTCCTGGCCACAGCCCAGGGGATAGACCTCCGGTTTTCCTGTCTGCTCGCCGAAGACAGCTGTGTGCCCCCGCTGAGCTCAGCCGAGCTGGAGTGGGAGGAGCTGGGGACGCAGCTCTGCCCTCCGGAGGAGGTGCTGGTCTGGAGCCCGGACCGGCCCCTGCGGTGGGAAGATTTCCGCGGCACCCCCCCACCGGAAGCAGCCCGTTGCCACCAGGCGGCCGCCATCTACTACCGACTCAGCTTCCGATACCAGGCCCAGGTTCGGCTGGCCTCCGGCCGCTGGCGGGCCACCATCGTCCCCGGCTCTCTCCAGGTGACCAACGAGATGCTCTGCTGCCTGTCCTGGGTGCTCCCCGGTTACCGAACCGAGGCCGTCCTGCGGCATGAGCAGGGGCACTTCGACTTGAACGAAGTCTACCGGCGGATCCTGGAGCGCCGGCTGGCCGGCCTCAGCGGGGAGGGGACCAGCCCCCAGCAGGCCCTCCACGACCTGGCCCAAAAGCTGCAGGCCACCTACGACCGGGTGTGGCAGCGGGCCCGCCAGGTCCAAGCCCAGTACGACCAGGAGACCGATCACCACCGCGACTTGAGAGCCCAGGCCCGGTGGGAGGAACAAATCCGCCGCTGGTTGGAAAACCCCTCCCTGGCCCCCCAGCCCTGAGCCCCTTCGGCCCCCTCAGGGGACCTCTGTCCGTTGGCAGGGCGACAAAGTCGGCCTCGCCAGCGCCCAGCCGCAATAGAGCCCGACGTGATCCCGATTACCCTGGACTCATCCGCAACATCACGGAAAGAAGGAGGGGTGCGGACATGAAGAACTGCGCACTGCTGTTAGCGGGGCTGCTGGCAATCGGCAGCCTGGGGCTGGCCGAAGGGGAGCTCATCCTGCCGCCAGCCGAGGAGGAGATCGCCCTGATGCACGACGCCTTCGGCCAGGTGGTGGACTTCTTCGCCATGTTCATCACCGAGTTCAAGGGCACGGTGGCCGCCATCGAGGAGCGGTTCATCACCCTGGAGAACTCCTTCACTTCCCTCTCCGTCCGGGTGGACGGGCTGGAGGCCTCCCTGACTGAGCTCACGGACCGGGTTGACTACTGCGAGAGCCTCCTTGCCAACCACACCGAACTGCTCAACAACCACGAGGAACGGATCGCCTACTTGGAGCAGGAGGACATCGGGGCCCTTCAGCGGCGGGTGCTGGCCCTCGAACAGGCCATCCAGGCCCTCCAGGTCCAGATCGAGAACAACCGGGCCAAGGTGGAGGGAGTGGAGGTGGCGCTGGGTGGCTTCCAGGCCCAGATCGACGAGGTCTACTCCGCCCTGGCCACCTTCCGGGAGGAAGTGGCCGCCCAGGTGGACGCGGAGCTGAGCGCGGTCAGGGAGGAGATGGCCCAGCTCAAAGCGGCGCAGGACTCCATGTGGGCAGCCATCTTCCTGGTGCCGGCGCTGGTCGGGGCGCTGGTCTACTTCCTGGTCACGGGGTGAGAGAGGTAGCGGCGGGCCCAGTGGGGGCCAGCCCCCACCGGGCCTGCGGGCCGCACATCCCCGCCCGGTCAGGACGGCTGACCGGCGGGGAGGCGACAAACCTACCTCCCACCTCGCCCACCGGCCCGCGCCCCTCCTGGAGATTGCCGGTACGGTGATGATGAAAAGGGGGTTGTCATGTTGAAAAAGGCGATCGGGATCGCGGTAGTGGGGCTTTTGCTTGCGCCCCTGGCCTGGGCTGACCAGGGGGAGCTCACCGAAGCCCAGGCCCAGGTGTTGGGTTGTTTCGAAGCCCTTCTCACAGAAATGTCCCAGGCTTTGGCCTCCCTGGAGGCCACCGATCAGGACCTGATGGCCCGCTACGAGTCCCTGGCCCTGGAGCTGGAGGAGGCCGAGGCGGCCATCCGCCAGCTGGAGGCGTGCTGCAGCCAACTGGGAGAGCGGCTGGAGCAGGCGGCCGGGGCCCTGCGGGAGTTGCGGGCCCAGATCGAGGCCCGGTTGGCCACCCTGGGCCAGGCCCTGGAGAGTACCCAAGGGGCGGTGCAGGGGCTGGCGGACGAGCTGGCCCGGTTTAAGGCCATGGTGGAAGAGCAGCTGGCGACTTTGGGCCAGGAATTTGCCGACCAGCTAGGCCAGCTGGCCACCCACTGGGAGGCCGAGCACGGGGAGCTGGCCGCCCGCCTGGCGGACCTCTCCGCCCAGTTCGCCGACATCTCTGCCCAGCTCGCCGACCACGAAGCCCGTATCACCGCTTTGGAAGAACAAGACCTAGGATCTATGCAGCGGCGGCTGTTGGCGTTGGAGCAGGCCACCCAAGCGCTCCAGATAAAGATCGAGAACAACCGGGCCAAGATCGAGGGCATCGAGGCCGCGCTGGGAAGCTTCGCCAGCGACATCCAGGCGCACGGGGCAGCCATCATGCGGCTGGAGAGTTCCTTCACCGAGTTGGAGAGCCGGGTGACGGCCCTGGAGGCCCAGGTGGCGGGGCTGGACGCCCAAGCCTTGCAGGACGCCATCGGGGCCGCCCAGGGATTGGCCATCCTGGCCTTGTTGGCCAGCATCGCCGCTTTGGTGCTGGTGTTTATGGGGCAGTAGCCTGGCTGCAGGGGAGGGGCGCTTCCTAGCGCCCCTCCTTTTTGGCGAACCGGGTAACAGATGTTATATTCGTAACCCGGTTCCGGTGGCCGGGCAGAAAGGCTGACTGAATTTGGGCTTGGAAGCAGGGACACTGGGGGACGCGGTCAGCTGGACCCCGGGTCGGAGTCGGGACGAGGGCCGATCCCCTGGCTCTGGAAGGGCCAGGGGGGCCCGAGGGGGGAAGGTGCCCAATGGAACTAATCGGAGAGCGCCTGAGGCGGTTTCGCCTTGAGCGGGGTCTGAGCAAACGGGCCTTGGCTAGCCGGCTGGGGGTCTCGGTGCCCACCATCCTGCGCTGGGAACAAGGGCTGAGTGTTCCCAACGACTATAACCTGCACAAGATAGAACGCTTGCTGGCCGAAGGGGGGCAGCCCAACCCGGGGCGGCGCGTGCTGCTCCTGTCTCTGTTCGACTCCCCGAGATGAGCACCACTATCCTCCGGCTCACCGTCCAGGGGTTCAAGTCCTTCCGGCGCCGCACGGTTATCCCCTTCTACCCAGGCTTCACTGCGGTGATCGGGGAAAACGGCACCGGAAAGTCCAACATCTTCGACGCCCTGGCGTTCGTCATGGGGCGCCGGTCCCGGGGGTTGCGGGCCGAGCGGCTGGAACAGCTCCTGCACGCCCCGCCCCGGGGAGAGCCGGTCTCCGAGGCCGAGGTGACGTTGGTGCTGGACAATCGCTCCGGCACCCTGGACGAGTTCCTCCCGCAACCCGCCCCGGAGGTGATCATCAGCCGCCGCATCACCCCCACTTCCTCCACCTATCGCCTGCAAGGCAAGGTCACCTCGGCCAAGACGGTGGCCGCCTTGCTGGCCAAGGCCAACATCGATCCCGATGGCTACCACATCGTGGAGCAGGGGATGGTGATCGACGTTTTGGAGCGCTCCCCCAAGCGGCGGCGGGAAATCCTGGACGAGGTGGCGGGGATCGCCGCCTACGAGGAGCGCAAGCTCAAGGCCATCGCCGAGCTGGGACAGGTGAAGGAGCGGCTGAACACCAGCCGGATCCTGCTGGCCGAGCGCCGGCGGCGGTTGGTGGAGCTGCACCGGGAGAGGGAGGCGGCGTTGGAGTACCGGGCCCTCACCGAGGAGCGGGACCGGCTGGCAGCCACCCTCCGCTATCGCCGCTGGCAAGCGCTCAGGGCAGCGCTGGAGAAAGCTCAAGCCCAGGCGGACCGGGCCCAGGCCGAGGTGGAAGAGCTGGCCAGGCAGGTGGACTCGTTGGACCGGGAGATAGAGGCCCGGGAGCGGAAGGTGTCCCCGCCGGAGCCTCAGGAGGACGACCAGCTTTTGGCCGAACTGATCCGCCGGGTGGAGCGGCTGCGGGGGGAGCTGGCGGCCAAGGAGGCGGAAGCCCGGGCCCGGGAACGGGAAATCGCCTCCCTGCGGGAGACCATCGCCGAGCTCAGCCGCTACTTCCGCCGAGGGAGCCGCCGCCCGGAGCCGGTGGAAGCCCTGCTTTCCCTGGGTTGGCCCGGGATCCTGGGCACCCTGGGGGAGCTTCTGCGGCCCAAGGAGGAGTTGGGGTTGGCCCTGGACACTGCCCTGGGCGGGCATCGCCACGATCTGGTGGTGGAGAGCCGGGATTTGGCCCTGCGCTGCGTGAGTTTTCTGAAGGAAAAGCGACTGGGTCGGGTGCGGCTCTTGCCGCTTGACAAGCTCTCTCCCCCCCGCATCTCCCCCCGGGCCCGGGAAGCACTGCGCCTCCCCGGGGTACTGGGCCTGGCCGTGGAGTTGGTGGAGTACCCGCCCGAGGTGGAGGCAGCGGTGCGGTATGTGCTGGCGGACACGGTGGTGGCCGAGTCCCTGGCGGCGGTGCGGGAGCTGCAAGGGGTGCGGGTGGTGACCCTGGAAGGGGACCTGCTGGAGCGTGGGGGGGCGATCGTGGGTGGGTCGACCCGGAGTGGGGAGAGGAAGGCCCCCGACGTCGACGCCCGGCGGGCCCAGTTGAGGAAGCTGGAGGAGGAGCTTTCCCGAGCCCGGGAGGAGATGGAGCAGCTGTCCGGGGAGCTTTCCCGGGCCGAAGCCGCCCTGCAACAGCATTCCCACACGGTGGCCAAGAAGAAGGCGTCCCGGTCCGCGGCGGAGGCCAAGTTGGCCGAGCTGCGGGACAAAAGGAAGCGGCTTTATCTCGCCCTGGAGCGCAAGCGGGCGGCCCTGGCCCGCCACGAGCGGGAGGCGGCCGAGCTGAGCGGGGAACTGGCGGCCCTGGGGGAGGAGGTGGAGGAGCCGCCCGGGGGGGCAGTGGCCGGCACCCCGGAGGCCCTGCAGGCCCGCCTCAGACAAGCCGAGGCCCGCTTGGCCCAGCTGGGGCCAGTGAACCTGCGGGCCATCGAGGAGTACGACGCCTTCCTCACCCAGTTCCAAGCCTTCAAGGAGCGGGTGCGCACCCTGGAGCGGGAGAAAGAGGAAATAGAGCATTTCATCGGGGAGCTGGAGCAGAAGAAGCGGGAGAAATTCCACCACACCCTGGAGACGGTTTCGGCAGAGCTGAACCGGATATTCCAGCGGCTGTTCGGGGGTGGGGAGGCTGGGTTGCGCCTGGCCGAGGAGGGGAACCTGGACTCTGGCTTGTTGGTCTACGCCCGTCCCCCGGGGAAGGAAGTGCGCCTGTTGGATTCCCTGTCCGGGGGGGAGAAGACCTTGGTGGCCATCGCCTTCGTGCTGGCCCTGGCCGCGGGCCGGCCGGCCCCCTTCTACCTCCTGGACGAGGTGGACGCTGCCCTGGACCGGGCCAACTCCGAGCGCCTGGCCCGGTTGCTCAAGGAGTTCGCCGGAGGGGCCCAGGTGATCGTGATCTCCCACAACGAGGAGGTCATCCGGCACGCGGATCGGGTGTATGGCGTCACCATGCGGGACGGGGCCTCTGAAGTGGTGGGCATGGAGTTGGTGGGCAATGCGACCGGTTGAGCTGCTGGAGCCGACCGCCCTTCTGAGGGCGGATTGGGACGTGGTCTTTTCCCACCTGGCCCGGGACATGGACCCCTGGGCGGTGGACTTGGTGGAGCTTTTGCGGCGATTCCGGGACTTCCTGGGGCAGCTGGCCAGCTTGGAGCTGGAGGTGCCGGGGCGGATGCTGCACGCCGGGGCGGTGCTGTTGCGCATGAAGTCGGACTGGCTTCGGGGGCAGGAGCGTACCCCCCCCACCTTGGAAGAGGTGGTGGAGGAAGTGGCCGAGGAGGTGCCCTGGGAGGGGCCGGCGGCGGAGGAGGTGTACATCGCCCCGGAACTCCGCCTGCCCATCATCCGCCGACCCCGGGCCCGGATCAGCGTGGCCGACCTGCGGCGGGCCTTGCAGGCCGCCCTGGCCCACGGGGCCAGGAAAGCCCGCCCCACCCCGGCCCTGGAGCCGGAGGACGTGGGGCTGGACCTGGCGGGGGAGCCGTTCACCCGCCGCGCGCTGCGCCTATGGAAAAAGCTCCTCTCCCTGGTCAATGGGCAACGGGTGATCCCCTTCCATCGCCTCGCGGAGCCCGCCGACCCTCGTCAGCAGGTGGCCACTTTCATGGAGCTCTTGCACCTCGACGCTCAAGGGAAAGTGCGGCTTTTTCAAAAAGAATTCTTGGGAGAACTTCTGATCGAGGTGCCGCGTGGAGCCGAAAGCGCTGGTTGAGGCCGCCCTGTTTGTGGCAGACCGCCCGGTCCCCTTGGCCCGACTGGCCCAGGTGACTGGGCTTTCCGAGCAAGCGGTGGGGCGGCTCCTGCAGGCCCTGGTGGAGGAATACGGAGCCCCGGACCGGGGGATAGAGCTCGTGCAAGAGGGGGGAGGGTACCTCCTCCAGGTGAAGCCGGAGCTGGCGGAGGTGGTGCGGCCGCTGGCCCCGGGCCAGGAGGTGCCCGAGCCGGTGTTGCGTACCCTGGCCTTGATCGCCTATCGCGGGCCGATCCTGCAATCCGAGGTGGTGAGGCTGCGTGGGCAACGGGCTTACGCCCACATCCGCCAGTTGGTGGAGCGGGGTTGGGTGCGGGCGGAGGAGGAAGGGCCCACCAAACGGCTCTCGGTCACCAAGGCCTTGCTGGCCTACTTCCGGGTTCAGAATCCCGAGGAGCTGCGGGCCCTCATCTCCCCGGGGGAGCCCCCCGGGGGTTGACAGCCCCCCCACCTTGTCCTATTTAAAAAGCGTGATGGACGCAAGGGAATTTCTGCGGAAGGAGGTGATGGGCCGGAGCACTAGCATTTTCTACGTGCTGTTTCTTACTTGGTAGAGCGCCGCTCCCCTAAACTTTTCTTTTCAGGCGGAGCGGTGGAGAGGGAGCCCAAAGGGCTCCTAATTTATTTGCCTTACAAGGAGGGTGGGATGAGGAAGACAGTGCTGGCGGCAATTTTGGTCTTAACCTCCCTGGCGGGCGGGCTGGCCCAGGAGCCCATCAAGATCGGGGGCCTATTCCCCCTCACCGGGGGGCTAGCCCCCTACGGCCCGGCCATCGCCCAGGGGGCTCAGCTGGCAGTGGATCAGATCAACGCCCTGGGCGGGGTGCTAGGCCGACCCTTGGAGCTGGTGGTCCGAGACACTGCCACCTCTCCAGATGTGGGCCGGGATGCCGCGGCCAAGCTGATTCAGATCGACGGGGTGGTGGCCATCATCGGGGCCCTGTCCAGTGGGGTGACCATGGCGGTGGCCTCCGTGACTGCCCCGGCCCACATCCCCCAGATCTCCCCCTCCTCCACCTCCCCGGCCATCACCGAGCTGGCCGACGAGGACTACGTGTTCCGGACTTGCGTCTCGGACGCCTTGCAGGGAATCGTGCTCGCCCAACTCGCCCGCAACCTGGGCTACAAGAAGGTAGCCATCATCTACGTGAACAACGCCTACGGCAAGGGGCTGGCGGACGTGTTCGCCCGTCATTTCGCCGGGGACGGGCATGAGGTGGTGGCCTCGGTGCCGTACGAGGAGGGCAAGCCCTCCTACCGGGGAGAGGTGGAGCAGCTGCTCCGGGCCCAGCCGGACGCCATCAACCTGATCGGCTATCCGGTGGACGGCAACAAGATGATCATCGAGGCCCTGGAGATGGGCTACGAGGGTGAGTTCCTGTTCCCGGACGGGATGAAGGGTGAGGGGGTGACCCCGGGCCCGGCCTGCCCGGCGGAGGCGGACTGCACCGAGCAATTCCTGAACGGGGCGTTCGGGACCGCACCGGGGGCCTTGGAGGTGGCCGCCCGGGCGGACTTCGAGGCCGACTATGAGGCAGCCTTCGGACCCTCTGGGATCCCGTTCCGGGCCGAGGCCTACGACGCGGTGGTGTTGATCGCCTTGGCCATCCAGGCGGCCGGGGAGGCCTCCGGGCCGGCCATCCAAGCCAAGCTGCGGGAAGTGGCCAACCCGCCGGGCCAGGAGTTCACCTACGGCCAGCTGGCCGAGGCACTGGCCGCGGTCGCTGCCGGCCAGGACATCAACTGGCAAGGCGTCTCCGGACCGGTGACCTGGGACGAACACGGGGACGTGATCACAGGGGCGATCGAGATCTGGACTGTCAGCCACTGCCACGTGCGCCCGGTGTGGATCGTGGAGGTTGGAGAATAGCGATCCCATCGGGGAAACGGGGGGCCGGGGCTCCGGCCCCCCGTTTTTCGTTTCCGCCCCGCAAGCTCCCTCAGATCAACTAGGTTAAAATCCTTCCCGGCGGGGCGGACGGAGCATGAGCCGGTCGATCTGGGCTTGCGGAGGCTCCCCTCGGTGCAGCACCCGCCACACCGCCTCGCACAACGGTAGCTCCACCTCCAACTTCGCCGCCAGCTCATGCAGCACCCGCGAGGTATGCACCCCCTCGGCCACCATTCGCATCCCAGCGAGGATCTTGTCCAGTGGTTCCCCCTGCCCGATCCGGAAGCCCACCTGCCGGTTGCGGGAGTGCCGGCTGGTGGCGGTTACCACCAGGTCCCCCAGCCCAGCCAGGCCGTAGAGGGTTTCCGGCCGAGCGCCCACTGCTCGGCCGAACCGCACCAGCTCCGCCAGGCCCCGGGTGATCAGGGCAGCCTTCGTGTTGTCACCGTAGCCCAACCCGTCTGCGATCCCAGCCCCGATGGCCAGCACGTTCTTGACCGCCCCGCAGTATTCCACCCCCACCAGGTCGTCCGAGAGGTAAACCCGGAACCGGGGCGTCAGCAGAGCCCGCTGCAATCGCTCCCCCAGCCGGAGGTCCTCCCCGGCCAGCACCACCGCGGTGGGGTGGTCGCGGGCCACCTCCTCGGCATGGCAGGGGCCGGACAGGGCGAACAGGGGATGCCCGGGGAGCTCCTCGGAGAGCACCTGGGACATGCGTTTCCCTGTCCCAGGCTCCAGCCCTTTTGTGAGGTGGACGATGGGCACCCCTGGGGGGAGGTGGGGGGCCAGCCGGCGGGCCACCTCCCGCAGGGCGTGGCTGGGCACCGCCAAGAAGGCTGCCTCTGCCTGGGAGAGGGCGGCGGCCAAGTCCGAGCTCACCGAGACGGAGGGGGGGAGCCTCACCCCTGGCAGGTAGTCAGGGTTTTCCCGATGTTCAGCTAAAAAGGAAGCCAGGTAGGGCCGCCGGGCCCACAGGGAGACCCGGTGCCCGGCCAGGGACAGCAGCCGGGCGAAGGCCGTGCCCCAGCTCCCGGCCCCGATCACCGCCGCCCGGAGGGCCCCTAGGGGCTCCCCACCGGCTCGCCCACCTGCTCCTGGATCCACTCCAGCGCCCTCGCCAAGTCCGGGTCCTCCCCCTCGGCTACCTCCTCCGGCCACTCCACCGGGATGTCCGGGGTCAAGCCCACGTCTTGAACTGGGCTTCCGTCCGGGGTGAAGTACTCGCCGGTGGTGAGCTTGATCATGGACCCGTCAGGCAACTGCATCACGAACTCCTGTACCAACCCCTTGCCGAACGTCTGCCGGCCGATCAGCACTCCCACCCGGTGGTCTTGGATGGCCCCGGCCACGATCTCCGCTGCCGAGGCAGTGCCCTCGTTCACCAGCACTGCCAGGGGGAGGTTGGGGAAGGTATTTCCCCGGGAGTAATACTCACGGTCCCCGTAGGCCGGGCCGGCCGTCTTCACGATCAGCCCCTGGTCGATGAAGATGCTGGCCACCTCCACCGCCGAGGCCAGGATGCCGCCGGGGTTGTAGCGGAGGTCCAGCACGATCCCCTTGAGCTCAGCCAGGGGCAGGGCCAACAGGGCTTCCCGCAGCTGAGAGGGGGCTTGATGGTCGAAGCGCAGCAAGCGCAGCACAGCCACTTGCTCTTCTTCCAGGTATTCCACCCGGACCGGGTCCACGTGGATGCGGGCCCGCACGATGGTGATGTCTTCCACCGTGCCGTCGGGGTGTTGCACCGTGAGGGTGACTGGGGTGCCTTCCGGGCCCCGGATGCGACTGGAGGCTTCCTCCAAGGTCCAACCCTCGGTGGATTCACCGTCCACGGCTTTGATCCAGTCCCCGGGCCGGATGCCGGCCCGCTCGGCCGGGGTGCCAGGAAGGGGCGACACCACCGTGATCCTGCCCCCCCGGATGGTGATCTCCATCCCTACCCCGGAGTACTCTCCCCGCAGGGACTCCTGCCAGCGGGTGTACTCCTCGGGGTCGAAGAAGGTGGAGTAGGGGTCGCCCAGGGCGTCGATCATCCCTTCCAGGGCCCCGTGAAGGAGAGTCTGGTCATCCACCTCCTCCGCCCGGTAGTAATAGGTTTTGATGAGCTGGTACACCTGCTGGAGTGGTGAGAAAAGCTCTTGGGAGCGGTCGGCCCCCAGGGCGAGCAGCCCCACCACCAATAGCGTCACGAGCAAGGTCCTGTGCACCGCCTCCTCCTTCCCTCAGCCGATCCCGATGGACTGGGCCACCTGCAGCAGCTCGGGGTCCACCGGTTTGGGGCACTGAGCCAGGGCCTCGGCCAGCGGGACCGGCTGCACCCGATTGCCCCGCAGGCCGGTGAGGACATCATAGACCCCTTTCCTGACCAGCTCCACGGCCTTGACCCCGAACTCGGTGGCCAGCAGGCGGTCGAACGGGGTGGCGATCCCGCCTCGCTGCAGATAGGCGAGCACCGTGACCCTGGGGGTGAGGGGCAAGTCTCGCTTTTGGAGCTCTTCGGCCAGCCAGTAGCCCACGCCCCCCAGTTGGGGGTTGCCGAAGGCGTCCACCCCGCCCCTCTCCACCTGCTTTCCGCCCAGCTCCCTGGGGCGAGCCCCCTCGGCCACCACCACGATGGAAAACCTCTTGTCCTGCTCAAGGCGGCGCCGGATCACCTGCTCCACCTCGTCCACCGAGAACGAGCCCTCCGGGGGCCCCTCCGGAACCAAGATCACGTCCGCTCCCCCGGCTAGACCCCCGTAAACCGCGATCCACCCTGAATCCCGCCCCATCACCTCCACGATCAGCACCCGGTGGTGGGCGTGAGCGGTGGTGTGAAGCTTGTCCAGGGCATCGGTCACCGTGACCAGGGCGGAGTGGAAGCCGATGGCGTAGTCGGTGCCGCCGATGTCGTTGTCGATGGTTTGGGGGATCCCCACCAGCCGCACCCCCTGCTGGGCCAGCCGATGGGCCACCCCCAGGGTGTCGTCCCCCCCAATGGCGATCAGGGCGTCGATCCCCAGCCGCCCCAGGTTGTCCACGATGGTGGACACCTTATCAGTTGGCTGCCAGTCCGCCTCCTTCACCAGCTTCCACACCGACTTCCCCTCCCAGTCCACCCGCTGCCAGCTTTGTCCCTTCTTTTCCTTGCGGAAGGGATTGGTGCGGGAGGTGCCCAGGATGGTGCCGCCAGTGTAGAGAATCCCGGAGACGTCCTGCAGGGAAAGTGGGATCGCATAGCCCTCCTCCTCCGCCTTGAGGGGGCCCAGCCACCCGTCCCGGAACCCGATCACCTCTATCCCCACGGCGTGGGCCCTCCTGACGATGGCTCGCAGGGCCGAGTTGATCCCCGGGGAGTCCCCGCCGCCGGTGAGCACTCCGATCCGCTTTACCTCAGGCATAGACCGACCTCCCTTCTGATCCCACCTGGTTCAGCATCTCCCGCGCCACCTGGGCGATGGCCGCCTGCACCTTCCTCCCCACCACCCGGGGGTCGAACAACTTCTTGTTCGGGGCCCAGCCGGCCCCGGACTCGAAGGTGATGGGGTCGAAGTCCGTTCCCTCCGGGGCCAGGATGCCCGCTCGGCTCTCCAGGTAGAAGGAACAGGCAGTGTGGGCGTACACGTACTGATAGGTGGTGTCCTTGTTCACCTTGCGGATCCCGGCAGCCACCAGGGCCCGCACCTGGTCCCCGGACAAGCCCGAGGCCCCGTGCAAGACCAACGGCACCGGATGGCCGGCTGCCTCCAGCCGCTCGGCTATCTGACGGGCCAAGTCCACCCGCAACGCCAGCTCCCGGCCTTTGGACACCCCGTGTTG
Organism: Acetothermia bacterium UBA3574; assembly: GCA_002375935.1. Lineage (GTDB taxonomy): Bacteria > Bipolaricaulota > Bipolaricaulia > Bipolaricaulales > Bipolaricaulaceae > DFNF01. The sequence continues at coordinate 5,153 of DFNF01000011.1, read as the reverse complement.
GGTGCCCACCGAGACGGCCAACAGGTCCACCCCGGTCCGGGCCACGAACTCCGTCGCCTCTTCTGGGTCGGTGTAGAAGGCCTCCTCAGAGGAAATCTCGTCCTCCACCCCCTTGATCACCCCCAGTTCCCCTTCCACCAGCACCCCGTGGGGGCGGGCGAGCTCCACCACCTGTCGGGTGACGGCCACGTTTTCCTCGAACGGTAGGGCAGAGGCGTCGATCATCACCGAGGAGCACAGGCCCTCCTCGAGGGCGGGGACGATGAAGTCCTGGATGTGATCCGGGGTGATGTGGTCGAGGTTGACGAACACCCCGATTTCGACCTCCGCGGCCAGGGCCCGCACGTAGCTCGAGAGGGCCCGCAGGCCCGCCAGGGGCTTTCCCCCACCGGCGAACTTAGCCGCCCCCAGGGAGATCTGGAGCAAAAGGTCGCTTTTGGCCTCGGAGTAGGCGGTGAGGAGGCCGATTAGCACGTTGGGCTCGGCGAAGTTGTTGGCCACCAGGGCGAACCCTTCTCGCTGGGCAAGCTCGTACACGCGCTTGAGTTCCTTGCCTCCCAGATACGGCATGGCTACCCTCCTGATTTCGCTTCCCGCAGGTACTCGGCCGCCAGTTCCGGCGGCATGGGGTTGATGAACATCCCGGTCCCCCACTCGAACCCCGCCAGCTTGGTGAGGCGGGGGATGATCTCCAGGTGCCAATGGTACCAGGCCTCGACCCCAGGCCAATCTGGACCCTGGGGGGCGGTGTAGAGCACGAAATTGTAGGGCACATCCCCCAACAGCGTCCGCAATCGGGAAAGGGCTTCCCTCAACGTGTGGGCGAACGCGGCCGGCTGGGAGAGGCGGGTGAAGTGGGACTCGTGCTCTCGAGGCAGGATGAGGAGCTCGAACGGCCCCCGGGCGTCGTAGGGGGAGAGGAGCAGGAAGTGCTCCCCGTTCATCACCACCCGCTTCCCGGCCTCCAGCTCCCGGCGGGCGAGCTCACACACCAGGCACTGGCCGTGGGCGGAGTGAAAATCCCTGGCCGCGGTGAGGCGGGCCTCGGCCTCTGGGGGCAGGACCGGGGTGGCGATGATTTGGGTATGGGGGTGGGAGAGGGAGGCCCCTGCCTCGCGGCCGTGGTTCTTGAATAGCTGCACGTAACAGAACCGGGGGTCGGAGGAGAGGGCTGCCAGGCGCCGGAGGTACATGTCCACCACCGATCGCACCTGCTCCAAGGGGAGCTCGTCCAGGTCGCGGTGGTGATCCGGGGAATCGATCACCACCTCGTGGGCGCCCAGGCCGGGGGCCCTCTGGAAGAACTCCCCTCCGGGGGGCTCTCGGGGTGGCCCTGGGGAGAGGGCGGGGAACTTGTTGGGCACCACCCGCACCCGCCAGCCCCCTTCCGGCCCCGGGAGCCGGGCGATCTCGGGCGGGGTCAAGTGCTCGTTTCCGGGGCAGAAAGGGCAAGCGTCGGGGTTGTTGGCGGGTGAGGAAGCGGGGGCGCGGAAGTCGGAAGGGCGCTTTCCCCGCTCCGGGGCCACGATCACCCATCGCCTGCGGAGTGGCCCCCATCTCAGCTCTGGCATCCTGGTCTCCTTTCTTCTTTGCCCGGTGGTGAAGCTCGCCTCAGGGCGAGGCCGATCCCGGAAACCAGCTCGGGCCGGGAGCTGATTGCCGGCCGGGACTGGAGCCTTCTATTTTCTCACCAGGCGATTTGTACCCCCACCACCGGGCCGCGCTGGGAGTGCCACAGGAGGTACGCTCCCCCCCTCTCCCCCCAGCCGGCGAGCCCGAGTCCGAAGGTGGGCCGGAGGCGGAGCCTGGTTTCCGGCTCCACCACCACGGCCGGCCCCAGCCCCCCCGATGGCAGCCAGGGTGGGTACCAAGCCCACTCCTGAAAGGATACGCCCATGGTGAAGAGCGATCCGCCGCTTTCGGTTAGGGGGAGGCGGGCCAACAGGCAGATTTCCCAGGCTGGGCCCCAGGGCACCCACTCCCCCGGCCCTGGCTCCAGGGGGGAGGGGGGCGGTTCCCCAGCCGCCACCGCCCACCCCAGGCCGAGATGCCCGGCCCACAGCTCCACCCCGATGGAACCTCGTCCCAGCGAGACCCCCATTGCCCACCCTTCCAGGGCCAGTGCCCCGGGGAGGGCGGGCTCGCCGGCCACCTCTTCCTGCAGGGGTACGAACAGCTCTCGCTCCTCCCACGGCGCCAGGGTCAGGCTCCTGGTCTCCGGTCGATAGCCGGGGAGGCGGAGGGTGAGGCGGATGCGGCCTGGGGGCAGCTCGACGGTGAGGGGGGTGGTGCCCCAGAGTTCTGCCCCTGCCCACACCTCCGCCCCGGGGGGATGGGAGAGGACCCGCAGCCTGGCCCATGGCTTTTGCACCAAAAAACTGGTCCAGGCCGCGCCCCAGCTCCCTACCAAAAGTTCCTCCAGGCTGCGGGCGAATTCCTCCGGGTCGGTGAAGCTGAGGAAGGGGTGCTCCGCGAAAGCCTGGGCTTGGTAGAAGGAAAGGGGGCGGTCGGTGGCGATGAGCTGCAGGTACTCCCTGCCCTCGGGTTCGGTGACCCGGAGGCGCCAGCCCCGGGGCGGGGGCAGGCGATGCTCCCCGGCCGGGAAAAACGGTTCCGGCAAGAACCGGTTGGGAACGATCAGCTGCACTTCCCCGCCTGGCCGCACGCTGTAGATGTATACCCACGCGGGCTGGGAGAGGGTGAAAGTGAGGGAGAGGAGTTCCCCGGGAGCGTAGCTTGATTTGTCCACTTGTAGGGTGACCTGGATCCCGGGCTCGGCCGGGGCGGGGATGATCCCCGCCGGCAGGGTTTCCTCCCCGGCCCAGGCGCTCAATCCGCACACCGCCAGGGCCAGTACAAGGTAAGCCATCGTCTCACTTCCCCGCAGTGGAAAGCCCCTTTCTCAGTGCCCTCAGGGGGAGGAGGGCGCAGTTGAGCCGTGTCTTGATCACCCCTCCCAACTCTGCCAACAAGGCCTCGTCGGAGAGGTGTTTCAGCTCGGCCACCGATTTTCCGACTATGAGTTCGGTGAGCAGGGAGGCGGCCGCCTGGGAGATAGCGCAACCGTGGCCGTCGAACTTGGCCTCCTCCACCACCCCGTCCTTCAGCTTGACCTCCAGCCGCACCACATCCCCGCACAGGGGGTTTGCCTCCACGGCGGCAAGGTCCGGATTGGAAATCCGTCCTCGGTTGCGCGGGTTTCGCCAGTGGTCCAGGATCACTTCCTCATAAGGTGCCATGTTCTCTCTCCCGGGAAAGGGTATCCCCTTCCTCCGGAGGGGGGCAACCCATGTGGCAGAGGGGCTGGGGGCAATCAGTGAAGCGAGTTTCCCAAGATTCCATCATGACTTCGGCCCTGAGGAGGCTATAATGGGGCATGCATCCGGTGTTGGTCAAGCTGGGGCCCCTAGAGATTCGGTACTACGGGCTGATGTATGTGATCGCCTTTGTGGTGGGTTTTTTCCTCATCCGGGCGGAGGTGCGACGCCGGGAGTTGCCCCTGAAAAGCGAAGATCTGCTGGATCTGTTCCTGGTGATCATCCCGCTGGGGCTTTTGTTCGCCCGCGCCTACTATGTGGCCTTCCGGTGGGACGTGTACCGGGCTCAACCCGGGGAGATTTTCAAATTGTGGCACGGGGGATTGGCCATCCACGGGGGACTATTGGGGGGGGCGCTGGGCCTGTGGCTGGGAGCGCGGTGGAAGAAAGTCCGGTTGTGGCCCCTGGCGGATGCGGTGGTGCCGGCGGTGATCCTGGGCCAGGCCATCGGCCGGGTGGGCAACTTTCTCAATGGGGATGCATTTGGCACCCCCACCAGCCTCCCCTGGGGGATAGTGTTCCCGCCCACCTCCCCGGCTGGGCAGGCCTATCCCGGCCAGCCCCTACACCCGGCCATGCTCTATGAGCTCCTGGGAAATCTGATCGTGTTCGGCGTCCTGTGGTGGCTGAGGAAGAGGCCGGCCCAGCCCGGTTTTCTCACTGCAGTTTATTTCATGGGCTATTCTGTGGTGCGGGGGCTGGTGAGCTGCGTGCGGGGGGATTCCCTGTGGCTGGGGCCGATCCGGGCCGCCCACGTGGCCAGTTTGCTTCTCTTCCTGGGCTTCGGGCTGTGGCTGTGGCGGGCCAGGCTCTGGCAGCCTGCACCTCGCACCGAGAGTTGATTACCGGGACTCTCCCGGCCAGCGGCTTTGGGCAACACCAGCGGCAGAGGAGGCTTGTAGACCCCAGCCGGGCTCCAAGTGGAGCGGCCGGCCAAGGGGGGGTGCCCAGGGCACCGGTGAAAAGGCGAGCCGTGGTTGTCGGTGGCGGCAGGAGCATGCGGGGTGTTCGCTGGTTATACTTGGTTTTGCGGCTGTGATTGGATTTCAGATATGCCCTGATTGCTGGAGTTGTGTGGCTAGGGACTACAAGTTTGAGTGCACTTGCCATGACGATCCGCCGTCTGCTAACTAGAGGGATCTTGATTTGTTGCCTCAGTGGCATCGGGCTCCTGGCGGTCATCTCCAGCGAGTCCCAGCTAATCCGGGGGCTTCAGGTGGCTGGCCTCGGGGCCATCGGGTGTTTGCTTACGTTGATTTGGAAAAAGAGGATTTCCACCCGGGAGGCGTGGATGGGGGGCCTTTCCGTACTGGGTTTGACAGCCTTTCTGGGGCTGGTGTATGCACTGCGCCGGCTTACGCCCCTAGGGGCACTCCTCAACTCCCTCCCCCCCTCTGTGGTCGAGCCTATCCAGTACACCCTCGTTTCCCTGCTCGTTTCCACAGGGTTGCTCCTCCTGGCACTGCGATTGTCCAGCCATCGGCGGCATCGCCCTGGGTAATTTTGTGGTGCTAAGAGAGCAGTGGATCTCCCATAATTTCTGAGGGCAAAATTGCCTGGCTTGCCTGATGTGGTGGTAAGCGTGGCTCAGCAGGCGGCGTAACTAGCTGAGTGAGCTCACCGCTCGGGCACGCTGATTTGCGCACTGGGCATTCCGGTGGGGTAGGCGGTCACCAGCAGGTCGGCCCCCAGCCGTTCCACTGTGCCGAACCTGAACCGGGGAGCGGCCGCGAGCTGGGGAACCCCCTCCCCCCCCACCGCAGGAATTGCCTCCCGGCCCCCGATCACCACCGGGCCGTAGAAGAGGTAGAGCTTGTGCACCAACCCCCGGGAGAG
>DFNF01000054.1:14524-15386 GCA_002375935.1 Acetothermia bacterium UBA3574 | reverse complement strand
CCGGGGTGGGGGACGGGCGGGTGACCGATGGGGGTTGGCTCCCCCCCATGATCTCCCGGAGCAGGGGTTCGCCCACGAAGTAGGGCTTCTCTTTCCGGAAGAGCTGGGGGTGGTTGTGATAGAGCTCCTTTATGTCTCCGGAGAGCCCGAGGAAGATCTTCTCCGGCCAAAGGGAGCCCTGGGCATCCACCGTGATCGGCTGGCCTTCCAGGGAGAATTCCACCGGCCCCTCGGGCATCAGCCGAGAGGGGCCCCGAACTTCTTCCACCACCGCCGGCCCCTGCACCTTGCGGTAGATGTCCTCGGGGTCGAACAGGACGTAGCCGTCGGCCAAGGCGGAGAGCCAGCGCCGCAGCGGATCTACCTTAGCGGGTGGGGTCAGGACCAGGAACCGCTCCCTCCCCAGTTCATCGTCCGGCAGGCGCCCCACGATGGCCTCGGAGATGAGCTCTCCCTCTCGGTTGAAGAACAGCGTTCGGCGGGCCTCCCCGGGGCGGAGGGCCAAGATGTCCCCCGAGCCGGCCTCGTGCAACAGGTGCCCGGCTCGCCCCCCGTAGACCAGGAGCCCCACCGGCTCGCTCCCACGGGGCGCAGGTTCTTCTTCTGCGGTGGGGGAGAACCGGGCCGCGAGTTCCCGCACCCGCTCCCGAGCTTCCTCCAGGACGGAAAGGGGGAGCTTGCCCCTCGACAGGGGCCCCATGAGGCCGTGGTAGGTGAACGGGTGGATGGACTTGAGCAGCCGGGCGGTGATCTCGGCGATCTCCTCCATTTCCTTTGGACCCATGCCCCGCTGGGTGACCCAGGGGGTGCCGTAGCGGATCCCCCGGGCGTCGGCGGCGGAGGTGTCCCCGGGGATGGTGTT
>DFNF01000054.1:10036-14204 GCA_002375935.1 Acetothermia bacterium UBA3574 | reverse complement strand
GAGGTGTCCCCGGGGATGGTGTTCTTGTTGGCCACCAGGCCCGCCAGGTCCAGGATCCGAGCGGCGATCTCCCCCATCAGCGGCTGGCCGTTGGGGGTCTTTATCGCCCGCAGGTCGATCACCAGGAGGTGGGTGTCAGTACCCCCGTAGCAGAGCCGCAGGCCCTGCTGGGAGAGGGCAGCAGCCAGCGCACGGGCGTTCTCCACGATCCGGTGCTGAAGAGCCCGGAAGGCCTCGGTCTGGGCGAGCTTCAGGGCCACTGCGATGGCAGCGAACTTGTTCACGTGGGGGCCGCCCTGGGCCCCGGGGAACACTGCCTGCTCGATGGCCTTGGCCAAATCTGGGTCGCAGGTCAGGATCACTGCCCCCCGGGGACCACATAGGGTCTTGTGGGTGGTGAACATCACGATGTCCGCCCAGCCCACCGGGTTGGGGTAGGCACCGGCGATGGCCATGCCGGCGGTGTGAGCGATGTCCGCCAGGAGCAGTGCCCCGGCGGCGTCGGCGATTCGCCGGAAGGCCGCCCAGTCCGGCGCCCAGGGGTAGGAGGTGTAGCCGGCGATGATCAGCTTGGGCCGGTGTTTCCTCGCCAGCTCCTCGATGCGGCCGTAATCAAGCCGCTCGCTCCGCTCGTCTACCCCGTAGGCCACCACCTTGAACCGGCGCCCGGACTGATGGAACGGAGAGCCGTGGGACAGGTGCCCTCCCTGGGTGAGGTCCATGGCCATGATGGTGTCCCCTGGGGAAAGCAGGGCGTCGTAGATGGCCATGTTGGCATTGGCACCTGAGAGGGGTTGCACGCAGGCGAAGATCTCGTCGGCGGAGACGAGTTCGTTGGCAAAGGCCTCGGCGGCTCGGCGGCAGGCCACGGCCTCCACCAAGTCCGCGTACTCCACCCCCTTGTAGAACCGGCGGTCGGCGTAGCGGCGGAAGTAGGCCAGCTGTTCGGAAAGATCGACCAGGCGGGCCTCAGGGGTCCTGAGGGTTTCCTCCCTGGGGTAGCCCTCGGCGTAGATGGAACTGAAGGCGCTTCCCAGGGCAGCGAGCACCGCCCGGGGGGTGAGGGACTCCGAGGGGATGAGGATGATCTTGTCCCATTGCCGTCGTTCCTCTTCCCGGATGAGTCTCTCTACCAGGGGGTCCAGCTCCGCCAACGCCAGTTCAAGCAGCTTGTTTTCGTCCACCGCGGCTCCTTTCTCTCGGCCTCCCCCACCGCCCCGACTTCCCCGGGTGGGGGTTCGCCGAGCGGTGCGGCGAGTGAGATCAGCGGGAGATTTTAGTCGGGGAGGGGAAGCGGGCTCCAACGCTCGGGCAGTTCCGGCTTCCCCTGCCAGGCCAGCTCTGCTGCCAAATACAGCCCTCCGGAAACCAGTGAATGCCCGCCCAACAGGAAAGGCACCGGAGCCTCCAAACAGGCCTGGGCCAGTTCCCGGAGCAGGGGAGTGGTCACCTCCTCCGGGCGGAGGAGATCGCAGGCAAATCTGTCTTCCGGCAATGGCCACAGCCCTTGGGCGGCCAGCCACACCCGGGTGTCCCACACCACTCCGTCCGCCAACTGGGCCAAGGCGAGGACCAGCTTCGCTGGCTGCGAGGAGACGAAGCTTAGCAGGGACCGGACTTTTCCCTCATCGGCTAGCCCCAGGGAGGCCATCCCCCGCTCTTCGGAAAGGACCCGCACCCGACAGGCGCTGGTCTTCTCCAGGATCCGCAGGGCCTGGCCGGCCACCCGCCCCACCACCAACAGCTCTCCTCCCACTTGGGTGAGGAGATCGAGGATTGCCTGGGCACGGTCTGTGGGCACCTCCGCCAGCACCCGGGCCAATTCCTCTGGGAGGTCTTTCATCAGGGCCAGAAGCTGCAGCTCTCCCGGGGTATCGATGTCCAACTGGGTGGCCGCGGAGCGGGGGAGTTCGTAGCAGCGATAGCCGGCCCGCCACAGGCGTAATCCTAGGGGATTGTCCCTGACCAGATCGGAAAAGCCTTGTTTCGGCGGGGGCACCACCAGCCCGAAGTCGGTGGAGTAGAAGTTGTTGAGCACGGCGAAGGGGGGGGGACTTGGCTGGCAGCGGGCCAAGGTGGAGAGCTTCTCCTGGGGGAGCAAAAAGCCGCTTCCAGATGAGAAATAGAGCAATCGCTCCGGGAGGTACCTCCTGGCCACTTCCTCCAATTGGGTGCCCAGGCGCCACTGCCCCGGGGGGTCCGGGATCACTTCCAGGGGGAGGTCTTCCCAGTCCTGAGGGGCCCGCGTGGCCACCACCACCCGGTCTACTTGCCCACAGGCGAGGAGTTTGCAGGCCAGGATGCGGCTGGCGGCTGTCCGGGCCCGAGCCACAAGCCCTCGCCCCCCACGGTGGAACAGGAGGGCCAGGGTAGTGGACATGATCCTCAGGGCTTCACTTCATAGGGGAGGAGGGCCACTTTGCGGGCCCGGTTTATCTCCAATGCCAGCTTGCGCTGATGCTTCGCACACAAGTGGGTGATCCTCCGCGACAGGATCTTGCCCCGCCGGTTCATGAACTGCTTGAGCACTTCCGGCTTCTTGTAGTCGAATTCCAGCCCCTGATGGCATACCCGGCATACTTTGCGCCTTCTTTGCACCATTAGAACGGAACCTCCTCCTCAGGTGGTGGGACGTCTGGGGGCGGTTCGACCGGCTCGGTCTCCAGTTCCACCCCAGTGGGCTTGGGCCCCAGAAAGTGCACGCTTTGGGCCACCACTTCGGCAACCCGCCGCCTCTCCCCGTCTTGGGTCTCGAACGTGCGGATCCTCAACCGCCCGTCTACCCCGACTAACCTTCCCTTGTGAAGATAGGAGGCACAGGTCTCGGCTTGTTTGCCCCACACCACGACGGGGACGAAGGTGGCCTCTTCTTCCCACGCTCCGGATTCGGGATTGAGCCAGCGCCGGTTTACCGCGATGCGGAAGTTGACCACCGGGCGGCCGGACTGGGTATAGCGCAACTCCGGATCCGCGGCCAGGCGTCCGGTGAGCAGCACTCGGTTGAGATCGGACATGGCTATGCCCCGTCCAGCCTCACCACTTGGTAGCGCAGGATCTCATCGTCCATGTTGAGGCGGCTCTCCAGCTCCTTCACCCGCTCTGCCGGCAGGGTAAAGGTGACCAGCACGTAATATCCCTCGCGGAAGTGATCGATTTCGTAGGCCAGGATCCGGGGCCCCCATTCGTCGGTGCCCTGGATCTGCCCCCCATGGGCCTCGATCACTTGGCCGATGCGTGCGATCTTGTCCCGGCGGCCTTGCTCGTCCAAGTCGGGACGCAGTATGTAGAGCATTTCATAGGCGCGGATTTCCCCTGCCAACTTGCTTGCCTCCTTTGGTTAACCGAGATCGCAACCCATAATTTAGCCGCCCCTGGGGGGTTCGTCAACCTGCCTCCGGGGAAAGACGGTTGCCAACTGGCAAACCTCTTGACAAGGCCGCCCAAGTCCACTATAATTGGGCAAACTTGGAGCTAGGGAGGGGGTGTAAGACGTGAACAAAGGAGAACTGGTCGATCGGCTGGCTGCTCGTACGGGACTGACTAAAAAGGACGCCCGGAAAGCCTTGGATGCCACCATAGACATCATCACCGAGGCCTTGACTTCCAACGAGGAGGTCCTGCTCACGGGGTTCGGTAAGTTCGAGGTCCGGGCCCGCAAGAAGTCCCAGCGCATCAACCCACAGACCCAGAAGCGGATCACCGTCCCGGAGAAAGTGGTGCCTGCCTTCAAGCCTGGCAAGAACCTGAAGGAGCTGGTGGGCAAGAAGCTGAAAGTGGTGACCGAGCGGGGCGAGCTGAAGGTGAAGAAGAAGTAGGCTCGTCTGGGGGTGGTGGAGAGATTGGTGATAGGGGCGACATCTCGTCGCCCCTATGTTTTGGGACAAATGTCCTTGGCCTGTGGGGCGTATTTGTTATGCTTATAACAAAATTGAAAGACGGAGGTGATAACTGATGAAGTGGGGAGGCTATCCTGTGAAGAAGGTGCTCTCCGGCAGGTGGATCTACTACCTGCTGTTGGTGCTGGGCGCGGCCATCCTGTCCGGCGCCGGCGAGAAGTGGTGCTGAGCAGGGGTCCAAACAGGCTGGTGATTTGAGAGTGCGTAAGGAGGTCAAGATGAAGTGGGGCGGGTATCCTGTGAAGAAGGTGCTCTCCGGCAGGTGGGTCTAC
>DFNF01000054.1:9536-9660 GCA_002375935.1 Acetothermia bacterium UBA3574 | reverse complement strand
GCCGGCGAGAAGTGGTGCTGAGCAGGGGTCCAAACAAGCTGATGATTTGAGAGTGCGTAAGGAGGTCAAGATGAAGTGGGGCGGGTATCCTATGAAGAAAATGCTCTCCGGCAGGTGGGTCTAC
>DFNF01000054.1:0-9154 GCA_002375935.1 Acetothermia bacterium UBA3574 | reverse complement strand
GCCGGCGAGAAGTGGTGCTGAGCTTTTAGCCCTAGCAAAACCGGTAGTGCGGTGGACTGAGCGGTTAATTGGCACTCCCGAGGAAGGCGAAGGGATTTGTTTATGTGGTAACTGCGCTTGGGGCGATCTCAAGCGCGTACTTCTTTAGCCAAGCCGAGTTCAGCAGGGAGACGGCCCTCATCTCCCTGCTTTTTTTTGTTGGCATCGTCCTTTCTGATTTGTTCTCGGCGGTAATTCCTGCTTTTCGTCGGCAAATATCAGCCAGCGTGGCCCTGTGGGTGGCCGGGGCGTTGGTGCTGGGGGGCGTCCAAGGGGCAGCCGTGGCCACCCTGGCCACCTTGGTCTCAGAACTCTACCTGCGTTGGCCGTTGCTCCGCAAACGCGACCCCATGGGAAGTCACTTCTTGGCCTTCAACGTGGGGCAGGTGGCCCTGCTCATGGGTTTGTTGGTGTTCTTCTTGGAGGTGATCGATGCCCCCCAGGGGGGCCTGGTCACCCCCCTGGACTTCGGCAAAGCCGGAGCCAGCTTCGTGTTCGCGGTACTGCTCAACTCCCTTTTGGTGTCGAGCATCGTCACCCTCGCCACCAGTCAGCCCTTCCGCTACCTCACCCGGGAGTGGTTCCACGACTTTTCCGGCCAGTACTTGATCCTGGGGGCCACTACCCTGCTTTTGGTGGTGCTCAATTCTCTCTCGCCCTGGCACATGCTGCTCGGGGTGACCCCGCTGGTGCTGGTGCACCTCTCCTTCCGCAGTTACCTCAGCCTACGGGAGGTGGCCACCCGGACCTTCGAGAAGGTGGTGGAGCTGCTGGAGCGGCGCGACCCCTACACCGGCTACCACTCCCAGGAAGTGGCCAAGCTGGCTGGGGCCATCGCCCGGGAACTGGGCCTGCGCGGGGCGGAGGTGGAGATGATCGAGGCCGTGGCCCGGGTGCACGACATCGGGAAGATCGCTGTCCCGGACAGGATCCTCCTCAAAGAGGGGAAGTTGGACCCAGAGGAGTGGGAGGTGATGAAGGCCCACTCCCAGATCGGGGCCGACCTTTTGGACGGCCTGCGGGTTTATGGGAAGTACGCCAAGCTGGTACGCTGGGAGCACGAGCATTGGGACGGGACCGGCTATCCCGATGGCCTAAAGGGGGAAGAGATCCCGCTTCCCGCTCGCATCATCGCCGCGGCCGACGTCTGGCACGCCTTGATCTCAGACCGCCCCTATCGTCCCGCCTACTCCCGTGACAAAGCCCTGGACATCATCCGGGGGATGGCCGGGCGAGAGCTGGACCCCAAGATAGTGGGGGCCCTGTTACGGGTGCTGGAGCGCCAGCAGGAGGAGGGCGGGGAGTGATCCTGCTGTGGGGGGCCTTGCTTGGGGTGGTGGTGGGCTGGCTCCGCGGGGGGAGGCTGCGGGCGCTGGAGAAGCTACAGCTCCGGGCAGGATGGTTGGTCCTGGGAGCTATTCTGCTCCAGATCCTCATCTTCCCGGTGGCAGGGGCCGATCCGCTCCTCCCCCAGGTCACCGTCCCTTTGCACTTCCTCTCCTACACCCTGTTGGCCTTGTTCCTGATCTTGAACCGGGGCTGCCGCCCCCTGCTTTTGGTAGGGTTGGGGCTGGCTTTGAACCTGCTTGTCATCGCCGCCAATGGGGGCTACATGCCCGCCTCCCCCCAGGCTTTGCTCCGGGCAGGCAAAGAAGAAGTGGCGCTGGTGCTCCAAGAAAAAGGCCGCTTGGGAAACGTGGTCCGCATGGGAGAGGAGACGCACCTCAACTTCCTAGGCGATTTCCTCTATGTCCCTGGTTGGGTTCCCCTGGCCACCGCCTTCAGCCCCGGGGATGTGGCCATCGCCCTGGGTTTGGTGTGGTTCTTCCCCGCCGCTATGGGGAAGCGGTCGGCTGAGGAAAAAGGCCCGGCGCGCGGCTAGAATGCCCGCTGAAAACTCATCTTCCGACAAGGAGGGGCCGTGAAACAGAAGGTATGGCAGAGGATAGACGAACTGGCAGACTCCCTATGGGAGTTGGCCCTCCGCATCCACGCCCATCCCGAGGTCGCCTTTCAGGAGCATCGGGCCGCAACCTGGCTCACTGAGGTGCTGGAAGAGGCCGGTTTTCAGGTGGAGCGGCCGTACGCGGGCTTGGAGACTGCCTTCCGGGCCGAGCACCCTGGTGCCCAGCCCGGCCCCGCCGTGGCCCTGTTGGCCGAATACGATGCCCTGCCGGAGCTAGGGCACGCCTGTGGCCACAACCTGATCGCCGCCATCGCGGTGGGGGCGGCCCTGGGGCTGGCCCCGTTCAAAGCCGACCTCCCCGGGCGGTTGGTGGTGCTGGGGACCCCGGCTGAAGAAGGGGGAGCGGGGAAGATCTTGCTCATCCGGGCCGGTGCCTTCCGGGACATAGACCTGGCCATGATGGTGCACCCGGGTTCCCACACCTTGGTGGGCCGGGGCTCGCTCGCCATCACCGAGGTGAAAATCGAGTTCCACGGCAAACCAGCGCACGCCTCCGCCACCCCCGAGCAGGGGATCAACGCCCTGGATGCGGTGATCCAGACCTTCAACGCCCTCAACGCCCTCCGACAGCACATCAAAGACGGCGCCCGCATCCACGGCATCATCACCCATGGGGGGGTCAAGCCCAACATCGTGCCCGAGTACGCGGCGGCCAACTTCTACGTGCGGGCAGCCGAGAACGACTACCGGGATGAGCTGGTGGAAAAGCTAAAACGGTGTGCCGAAGGGGCCGCCCTGGCCACCGGGGCCAAACTCACCTTCCAAAAGGCCGGCCACGAGTACAAGGCCATGAACCCCAACCGCCCCTTGGCGGAGGCCTTCCGCCGCCACATCGAGGAGCTGGGGTACCCAGTGGAAGAACCCTCCGGGGGGATGGGCTCCACCGACATGGGCGACGTGTCCTGGGAGGTGCCGGCCATCCACCCCTACATCAAGATCACCGAGGGGGAGGTCCCTGGGCATTCCCACGAGTTCGCCCAGGCGGCGAAGTCCGAGCGGGCGCGGAAGGCGCTGATCGCCGCCGCCAAGGCCGTGGCCGCCACCTGCCTGGACGTGTGGACCGAGCCCGAGTTCTTCCAGCGAGTGCGCGAGGAGTTTTCCCAGGCTACCTCCGGTTAGCCAGCTTCGTCCCGCCAGGGCACCCCGGCCTGGGGCGACGAGCTTCGTTGGCCGCGCCCCCGGGCAGGGGTACCATGGGGCCGCAATGGACAGGAAGCTGGCTTGGGTGGGCCTGAACGCGCTGCCCTCTTTGACCCCGCGGCGGCTGCGGCTCCTCCTGGCTGCCCTGGGTGGGCCGGCGGAGGTTTGGCAGGCCCCCCGGGCAGCCTGGGCCCGGATTTTGGGCGATGAACTGGCCACCAGGCTGGACCGGGAACGGGCCCAACTCGATCCCCAAAAGGAGGCAGAGACAGCCGCCACACTGGGAGCCCGCTTGGTCACCTGGGAGGAGAAGGGTTACCCCCCGCCCTTCAAGGAGCTTCCTGATCCGCCGCTCGCCCTGTATGTGCTGGGGGAGCTTAGGCCGGAGGACAGCCGGGGGATCGCCATCGTGGGCACCCGGCGCTGCTCCAGCTACGGCCGGCTGGTGGCCAAGAAGCTAGCCGGGGAGTTGGCCAGTTGCGGCGTCACCGTGATCTCCGGGCTGGCCCCGGGGATCGACACCGCGGCCCACCAAGGAGCGCTTTCAGCTGGGCGCACCGTGGCCGTGCTGGGCACCGGTCTGGCCCGCCCCTACCCGGCCGGGAGCGAGCGGCTGATCCGGGCCATCGCGGAAAGCGGGGCCGTGATCTCGGAATTTCCCCTGCAGCAATCTGGGAGTCAGTGGACCTTTCCCCGCCGCAACCGGCTCATCGCCGGCCTCTCCCTGGGGGTAGTGGTGGTGGAGGCGCCCCTGCGCTCCGGGGCCTTGATCACCGCTGATCTTGCTTTGGAGCAGGGGAAAGAGGTGTTCGCCGTCCCGGGCCCTATCACCTCGGAGGCCTCGGCGGGAACCAACCGCCTCCTCCAGGAGGGGGCCAAGCTGGTGACCGGGGTGGAGGACATCCTGGGGGAGTTCTTTGATTTGGGCCGGGCTGTCCCTTCCCCCCAGGCCGAGTTGGATTTGGACGCCGATGCCCAGGCGGTTTATGATTTGCTGGCGCTGGAGCCGCTCGGGCTCTCGGAGCTGGTAGAGCGGACTGGGCTTTCTCACGCACGCCTTTCTCAAATCCTGGTGGAGCTTGAGCTGGCCGGGTTGGTGAAAAGCACGGGAGGGCGCTATATCAGGTCACACTAGGAGGAGCAGATGGAGCGGACGCTTGTGCTTCTGAAACCGGACGCGGTGCAAAGGCGGCTCATCGGTCGCATCATCTCCCGCTTTGAAGACAAAGGCCTCAAGATTGTGGGCTTGAAGCTGATGCGGGTAACCCGCGAGCTGGCGGAACGCCACTACGCCGAACACCGGGAAAAGCCATTCTTCGAGGAGCTGGTGTCGTTCATCACCTCTGCCCCCATCGTGGCCATGGTGGTGGAGGGTCCGGGGGTCATCGCCGAGGTGAGGAAGCTCATGGGCAAGACCGATCCCCGGGAGGCAGCCCCGGGCACCATTCGGGGGGACTACGGCCTCTCGATCACCATGAACCTGGTGCACGGCGCCGATTCCCCGGCCTCGGCGGCCCGGGAGATCCCCATCTTCTTCTCCGAGGGGGAGATCCTGGCCTATTCCACCGCCGATGCCCGTTGGCTGGGAGGTTGAGATGTCACTCCCCCCGCGTTATGACCCCCGCCAGGTGGAGGAACGGATCCTGAAGGAGTGGGACCGCTCCCCGTACTGGATATGCGACCCGGGCAGCGACAGAAAGCCTTTCTCCATCGTCATCCCCCCGCCCAACGTCACCGGCCGCCTGCACATGGGCCATGCCCTCAACAACACCCTCCAGGACATCGTCATCCGCTACCGGCGCATGGACGGCTACGAAGCCTGTTGGTTCCCCGGCACCGACCACGCCGGCATCGCCACCCAGAACGTGGTGGAACAGGAGCTGGCCAAGGAGGGGCTGAGCCGCCACAAGTTGGGGCGGGAGAAGTTCCTGGAGCGGGTCTGGGCGTGGAAGGAGCGATACGGCAGTGAGATCATCGAGCAGCTCAAGGCCTTGGGGGCGTCCTGCGATTGGTCCCGCACCCGGTTCACCCTGGACGAGGGGCTGTCCCGGGCGGTGCGGACCGCCTTTGTGCGCCTGTACGATGAGGGACTCATCTACCGGGGCGATTACATGATCAACTGGTGCCCCAGGTGCGAAACCACCCTGTCGGACATCGAGGTGGAGCACCGGGAGATAGAAGGCCACCTCTACTACGTACGCTACCCCTTGGAGGGAGGCGGGCATGTGACCGTGGCCACCACCCGCCCCGAGACCATGTTGGGGGACACCGCGGTGGCGGTGAACCCGGATGACGACCGGTACCGGCACCTGATCGGCAAGACCGCTGTCCTGCCCCTCCTGGGCAGAAAGCTCCCCATCGTGGCCGCGGCGGAGGTGGATCCGGAGTTCGGCACCGGGGTGCTCAAGATCACCCCCGGGCACGATCCGGTGGACTTCCAGATAGGGAAGCGAGAGGGCCTGCCGGCGCTCAACATCTTGAATGGGGACGGCACCATCAACTCTAGCGGCGGCCCCTTCGCCGGCCTGGACCGCTACCGGGCCCGGGAGGAGGTGGTGAGGCGACTAGAGGAGGAGGGGCTTCTGGAGAAGGTGGAGCCCTACCGCCATTCGGTGGGGCACTGCTACCGCTGTGGCACCCCGGTGGAGCCCCTCATCTCCACCCAGTGGTTCGTGAGGATGAAGCCTCTGGCCGAGCCGGCCATCCAGGTGGTGAAACAAGGGAAAATCCGGTTCATCCCCGACCGGTGGACCAAGCTCTACTTCGAGTGGCTGGAGAACATCCGCGATTGGTGTATCTCCCGGCAGCTGTGGTGGGGCCACCGCATTCCGGTCTGGTACGGGCCGGACGGACACCCGTTCGCGGCCATGGACGAGGGGGAGGCCCGGGCCAAGGCCCGCGCCCACTACGGGGAAGAGGTGGAGCTGCGCCAAGACGAGGACGTCTTGGATACCTGGTTTTCCTCTTCACTTTGGCCGTTCTCGGTGATGGGGTGGCCGGATGACACCGCCGAGCTCCGCCGGTTTTACCCCACCTCGCTCCTCATCACCGGGTTTGACATCCTGTTCTTCTGGGTGGCCCGCATGGTGATGATGGGCCTCAAGTTCATGGGCGAGGTTCCCTTCCGCGAGGTGTACATAACGCCGCTGGTGGTCGATGAAAAGGGCCAGAAGATGAGCAAGTCCCTGGGCAACATCATCGACCCCATGGAGGTCAAGGAGACCCACGGCATGGACGCCCTCCGGTTCACTCTGTCGCACGCCTCTTCCAAAGGGCGGGCGTGGCGGCTTTCTTACGCCCAACTGGACGAGGCGAGAAATTTCCTCAACAAGATCTGGAACCTGGCCCGGTTCATCCTCCAGAACACCGCCGACCTGCCCGCCGGCCTCTCCCTGGAGGGACGGCAGCTGGCCTGGGAGGACCGTTGGATCCTGTCACGGCTGGCGAGGACTACGGACAAGGTGAGGGGTGAGCTTGAGCGCTACAACTTCCACCTGGTGGCCGAGGCCCTGTATCACTTCACCTGGGACGAGCTGTGTGACTGGTACCTGGAGGTGGCGAAGGTCCGCCTGGGGGGCGAGGATGAGGAGGCCCGGCGCACCGCCCAGCTGGTGCTGCGGGAGGTGCTGGACGCCCTGCTGCGGCTGCTGCACCCCTACCTGCCGTTCATCACCGAGGAGCTGTGGCGGCACCTGGGGAAGGAGGGGACCATCGCCCGGGCGGAGTTCCCCCGCCCTACCCCGGAGCGGATCGACCCGGAGGCCGAGGCCCGGTTCTCCCTGTTCCAGGAACTGGTGAGCGAGGTGCGGGCGCTGCGGGCGGAGCTAGGGGTGCCAGCCAAGGCCGAGTTGGAGGGGGTTCTTTCCGGGGATCGCGATGCGGCCCAGGCGTTGCTGGACGGATTCGCCACCGCTGCCTGCCGGCTGGCCCGCCTGGCCAGTCTCCGCTACGAGGACGGCTTTTCCCCCCCCGAGGGCACCGCCAAGGGGGTGGTGGGGCCGCTCACCGTGTACCTGCCTTTGGCCGGGGTGGTGGACTGGGCCGCGGCGCGGGAGAGGCTGAAGAAGGAGCTCTCCAAGGTGGAGGGGGAGCTGAGGAAGCTGGAGGGGAGGCTCGCCAACCCCGATTTCCGGGCCCGGGCCCCGGCCGAGGTGGTGGCCAAGGCAGAGGCGGAGGCAGAGGCGCTACGGGCCCGAAGAGCGCGCCTCCAGGCGCACCTGGCAGACTAGCGGGAGCCACATGGAGATAGACCAGCTGTTGGCGGAGCTGAGGCAAAAGCCCCTGCCCCGGCACGTGGCCTTGATCATGGACGGCAATGGCCGCTGGGCCAAGGCCCGGGGCCTGCCCCGCTCGGAAGGCCACCGCCAGGGGGCCCTGGCCACCGAGCGGTTGATCCGGTTCGCCGCCGAGAAAAAACTGGTCCCCTACATCACCTTGTTCGCCTTCTCCACCGAGAATTGGGCCCGGCCCCGCCAGGAGATCGAGTTCCTGTTTTCCCTCCTGGAGGATTTCCTGCGGAAAAAGCTGCGGGAGCTCGCCGAAGCCGGGATCCGCCTGTGGCTCCTTGGAGACATGGACAAGCTCCCCGGGAGGCTGCAAGCCGCCATCCGGGAAGCCCTCTCGGCCACAGAGGGAAACCGGGACCTCAACCTGGCGGTGGCGCTGAACTTCGGGGGGAGGTGGGCCATCCTGGAGGGGGTGCGCCGGGCCCTGGCCCAGGGGCTGGGGCCGGAGGAGCTGACCGAGGAGAGCTTCCGGAAGCTCCTCCCCACCGGGGGGCTGCCGGAGCCGGATCTGATCATCCGTACCGGAGGCCATCAGAGGCTGTCCAACTTCTTTTTGTGGGAAGCTGCTTACGCTGAGCTCTACTTCACCCCCACCCTGTGGCCTGACTTCGGCCCCGAAGAGTTCCTGCTCGCCCTCCGGGACTTCCAGGGCCGCACCCGCAATTTCGGGAGGGCGGTGGAGTGAGGGGCCTCCGGTTCCGACTGTTAACCGCGGTGGTGGCCATCCCCACGGTGCTGGCCATCTTCTGGCTGGCAGATAGTTACGGGTTGGACTGGTTGGCCGGGCTGTTTTTGTCGGGCGTGGGGTTGATCGCCGCCTGGGAGTACCTGTACCTCATGGATCGGCTGGGGATCCCCTTGCCCAAGGAGCTGTTTTTGACTTCTACCCCGCTGTTCATCATGCTGGCGGTGGCCTGGGACGGGAGGTATGCGCTGGTGGTGGGGTGGGGGGTGGCCTACCTGATCGTCCTATACAGTTTCTTCCGCCGGGGGCCCAAGGAGGGATTCTTCGCCTCCCTGGCCGGGATCTTCGGGCTTCTGTACATACCCGGGCTGCTCAGCTTCGTGTACCTGGTCCAGCGGGGGGGGTTTTTCTATCTCATGCAGCTACTGCTGATCGTGTGGGGGTACGACTCCGGGGCCTACTTTGTGGGCTCGGCCATCGGCCGGCGGCAGCTGCTACCGCGGATTTCCCTCAACAAGACCTGGGAGGGAGTGGGGGGAGGGCTGCTCTTCGCCGTGGTGGGGGCGCTGGTCTGCGTGCCCTGGTGGGGGGATTTCCTCCGCTGGCTCCCCCACATGGTGATCCTGGGGGTGGTGGTGGGAGCGTTCGTGCAGCTGGGGGACCTTTTCGAATCGTTGCTCAAACGGGCGGCAGACGTGAAGGACACCGGCCGGCTCCTGCCGGGGCACGGGGGCATCCTGGACCGGATAGACGGCTTGCTCGCCGCCCTCCCCATCTACTTCTTCTATCTGCACTTCATCCTGGGCCTCATCTAGATGGGGGACTACTTCCGAGCCGCATATTTGGCGGTGGGAATGGTGTTCCCCTTTTTAGTGTTGCTGCGGAGGCTGCACCCCCAGCCCCCGACCACCGACCTGGCCCTGGGGTTCTTGTTAGGGATGGGGGTGACCTTTCCGGTGGTGCTGGCGAGGAACGTGGTGGCCTGGCCGGAGGGCGGGCTTCTGGGGGCGTTTCTCACCGCGGGGGGGTTGGAGGAGG
>DFNF01000004.1:670-14623 GCA_002375935.1 Acetothermia bacterium UBA3574 | reverse complement strand
AGGCGGCCACCACCCCGGCCAGCACCACCCCCCCACCCAGGTCCCGCCACGTCCAGGGCCAAGGCTGCATGGGGACCCGGGAGGGATAGAGCCCAAACCCCCGCCCCTCCATGGCCAAGGCGATGCCCTCCGCCCGGCCCAGTGCTCCCCCCAATACCGGCAGGAACGTCCACCGGATATGTGAACCCAAGCGCCACGGCCTGAGTTCCAGCCCCCGCACCCTTTGCGCCGCCCGCACCTGGTAATACTCCTGCCTGAGCAGGGGCAGAAACCGGAGGGCGAGCACCAGCAAGTAGGTGTAACGATAGGGCACCCGGGTGGAGGACAGGGCCCGGGCGAAGTCATCCGGGGGGGTGGTGACCACGAACCACAGGCTCACCCCTAAGATCCCCAGGAAGCGCAGGGCCATGTTCCCTCCCAGGCGCAGGGCTTCCCGGCTGACGGAGAACGGGCCCCATTCCCAGGCCGGCTCCCCCGGGCCCAGCAGCGCCTGCACGGCGAAGATGAACAGGGAAAACAGGATCGCCAGCCGGAAAAATCGCCGGGAGAAGATCTTCTTTCCCGCGCCAACCACCGCCAACGCCACCAGCGCCGCCTTGGCCACCAGCCCCGGGGCGCACACCGCCCAGCCCGCCCCCGCCAGCACCAACCCGAACTTGGTGATGGGATTGAGCCCCCTCATCCCGCCTCCCAAAACTGGGGGGTGAACTCCTCCTGGCCCCGGCGGGCCAACTCCCCGAACACCTCCTCCGGCCGGCCCAGCAGCACCTCGTCCCCCAAGAACAACACCCGGTGGCACACCTTGGCCACGGTGGGGAGGTCGTGTGAGACCAGGAGCACGGCGGCCCCGGCCCGGGCTGCTTCCACCACCCCCTGCACCACCCAGCGCAAGTGCAGGAGGTCCTGGCCGATGAACGGCTCGTCCAGAAGGAGCAGCCGGGGGCGTTTGGCCAGGGCCAGGGCCATGGTCAGCCGGCGGCGCTCCCCCAGGGACAGGCTCAGGGGATGGGCGTGCCCCAGCCCGGTCAGGCCGGCCCAGCGCAGCCACTCCGCCGTCCCATCCCTGGTCGGGCCCAAGGCGAACTCTTCCTCCACCGAAGGGGCGAACAGCTGGTGGTGGGGGAACTGGAACACGAACCCGACCTCGGCCGGGCCCGGCACCCCCCGCAGCTCCCCCTGGCAGGGGAAGAGCAACCCGCCTACCAGCCGCAACAAGGTGGTCTTGCCACCCCCATTGGGGCCGATCACTCCCAGTATCTCCCCGGGAGCGAGGGAAAACGAGAGGTGCTCTAGCAAAGGGGGGCTACCGGGGTAAGAGAAGCTGAGGTTCTTCACTGCCAGCTGGACCCCTGCTCCGGGGGCAGGGGGCGGGGGCATGGTCTCCCCCAAGCCCCGACCGGGGAGCTTTTCTTGGCGGGCCCGGGCCGGGGATAGCCGCTCCCAGGTGCGGACCTCCCCGGTGGGGGACAGGGCCATTACCTTTTGCGCTTGGGCCAAAAGCGGCCACAGCCGCTGCTCGGCCACCACGGCCGAGCGCCCCCCCTCCACCAGTCGGCCCAGGAGCCGGAGGAAGCCAGCGGCGGCGGGGGGGTCCAGGTGGGCGGTGGGCTCGTCCAAAAGCAACACCTCCGGGGACAGGGCCAGCGTGGCCGCCAAGGCCAACCGCTGCTTCTCCCCCCCGGAGAGGGTGTCGGTGGCCCGGTCCGCCAGGGGCGCCAGCCCGGTGACTCCGAGGGCTTCCTCCACCCGCCGGGCGATCTCCGCCCGGGGCAAGCACAGGTTCTCCGGCCCGAACGCAACCTCGTCCCGCACCCGGAGGGTGCAGATCTGGGCCTCGGGGTCTTGCTGCACCAAGCCCAGCCTGCCCACCCGTTGGGAGAGGCCGGAAGCGAGTTTCCCGCAGACCTCCACCTCCCCCCACACCCGGGCCGGGATCCCGGTCGGGATGTAGCCGCTCAAGGTCAAAAGCAAGGTGGACTTCCCCGTCCCGGACCGGCCGCACACCAAGGCCAATTCCCCCGGGTGGAGCTCGAGGTCCACCCCTCGCAGGGCCGGCCGGGGCCGGGTGGGGTAATGGACCCCCAACCCCCGAGCCCGCAAGCTCCTCACTGCACCTCCAGGAGGACCACGCCCTGCACCCATTTGCTCCCGGGGTGTCCGCGGGCCACCAGCCGCAAACCCTCCCCTTCCCTCACCAGCAGCAGATCATCTCCGGCCAAGACCTGGGGGAGGGGGAAGGAGGCGGAAAACCCGTCGCTGGCCCGGGCGATCAGTCGGCTGGCCTGGGGGTGGGGCCGAGCGCGGGCTAGGATCAGGCGCACCGGGACTCCGGTGTAGGGCCGGGGGGGCACGTAGGTGACCGCCCCTTCCAGGGTGGCAGAGAGGGTGACTTGGTGGGCTTCCCACTCCTGGTATCGGAACAGGAATGGATTTTCCACCCGGCCTCCCACTTTGAGGGTGCCGGGGGCCAGGGGGGGCTGGTAGATCACCCACCAGAAGAACGCCCCTCCGGCCAACAAGGCCCCGGCCAGTCCCAGCGCCCACCAGCGGCGCCGGGTGCGGGGGAGCTGGGAAGCGGGGGCCAGTCCGGCCCGGCGCAGGGATACCAACAGGTCCCAGGCCAGCCACCCCCCCAGCACCAGGCCGGAGCAGGCGGCCAGCCCGGCCATCCCCAGGATGTAGCCCCACTGCACCCCGGAAAAGTAGAGGGCCTGGAACACGAACACGTTGGAAGAAGCCGCCACTGCCCCTGCCAGGAGGAAGCTCCACCGCCCGCCACCCCGGTCCAAGGAGAGCCCGAGATCGGAAAACACCCCCTGGACCCCTGATACCACTATCACCACCACCCCATGGGGGTTCCCCAGCAGGAACTCCACCACCCCTTTGACCGCCCCGGTGAGGGTGGCGGCCCCGGCCCTCCGGACCAGGCCCCCGGCCAACAGGGGCCACACCACGTGCAACCCGGCCAGGATTTGGCCGGCCCCAAAGGGCACCCCCAGCACCCGGTTCACCAAGTTCCCAAGATAGCTTATGTAGGGGGACATGGCCCCACCCAGGGAGGCCAGCAAGGCCACCAGCACCAACTCCCGCACCGACAGCCCTCGCCGACCAGAGGCGCGGGGCGTGGGAACCCTCACCGGCGGCTCACCTCCCCCTGAGCCCTCACTCCCAGATCAGCACCACCTCCACCACTTTCTCTACCTGGCGAAGCCCCTCCGGGGCCGGGGCCCCCTCGTCCCAAACGAACATGAGCGGCCCACCCTCCTCCGGGGTGAGGAACTCCCCCTCCCGCTTGAGGGCGATGACGTACCGGTCGTCCCCAGCCAGGTAAGAGACCGGGATCTCCTGCCAATAGCCATCGGCGGCCACGATCCGCACCCGGTAACCAGCCTGGGCCAGCTCCCAGTTGAAGTGCCCTTCCTGGTAAAAAATCCCGGCCTCCGGGGGTGGGGAGAGTTCGTCGTCCACGTACCCCAAGAGGCGCCACAGGGGCAGGCCGGTGTAGTGGGAAGTCCTGCCCTCCCAGGTGACCTGGACGGTGCTCGCGTGGCAGGGACAGGCCACCCCGCTCTCCAGCTCCCAGCGGCTGAAGGTGCGCTCCCTCACCCCGGAGAGCCGCAGGGAGTACTCCCGGTACTCCCCTCCGATCTCCAGCCTGACCACCATCCGCGCGGAGGCCGCACCCTCGAAGCGGGGATTTTGAGGGCCCACCTTCACCAGCCGAAAGTAGCCCGGGTCGAAGGGCAAGTACTCCCCGTCGGCCTTGAACGCCAATACCCACGTGCCCGCTTCGTCCACCAACTCCCCGTACCGGTACTGCATCCGGTAACCGTCGGCTGCCTCCACCGCCAGGATGGTGTCCTCCGGCCAGCTTCCCACCAAATCCACCAGGGGGATGCCGGTGTAAAGCCGGGTGACCTCCTTCCCGGCCTGGGTGGTGTAGGTGCCGGGGTAGGTGAGGGCGGCGAACTGGGTTTCCAGCTCGGTCAGGGTGTAGGTAGCCTCTCTTCCCGGGGTGACCACGGTGAGGCGAGCCTGGGGGCTGCCTTGGCCCACCTGGGGCAAGGAAGAGAAGTTTCCGTCCCAGTTGACCACCACCCAGCGGACGCCTTTGACCAGGAGGCCAGTGGCGGAGGGGGTTCCCCGGAAGTGGTGGGCGTGCTCCCCCAGGGCGGCCAGCTGATCCTGGTTGGACACCTCCCCATCCGGGGCCAGGAACACGAGCTGGGGCCCCCCTTGCC
This sequence comes from Acetothermia bacterium UBA3574, assembly GCA_002375935.1. GTDB lineage: Bacteria > Bipolaricaulota > Bipolaricaulia > Bipolaricaulales > Bipolaricaulaceae > DFNF01. The sequence continues at coordinate 10,382 of DFNF01000004.1, read as the reverse complement.
AAGCCGGCACCTCCACCCCGTCTTGGGAGAAGGCCAGGATGGGGGTCCCCAACGGGGTCTCCCCCAGGACCACCGGGAGGGGCAACGCCTTGGCATAGCCATCCCCGGCGATGACCCACACCAGATCGCCTTCTCGGAGGGGGGCCAGGACCTGGAGCACCTCCGACAAGGGCACCCCTCGGTAGTGGTGGACTGGTTTCCAATTGGGATTGTCCGGGTTGAACACGGGGCCTTGGTAGCGCACCCTCCCCTCGGCGTAACCCCAAATTTGGCTGGGGTGGCTCACCACCAGGGACCAAGGGCCTACTTGGAACAAGACGGCCTGCCCCAGGGCGAGCCAGCCAAGCAAGAGCACCACCAGCGAACCGGGGAGCAGCCTCCTCATCCTTCTGCCTCCTTTCCCTCACAGACTCTGATGGCGGCCACCGGTACGGCGGCCCAAAGGGAACACCCTTTCCTGAGCCCCAGCTGGTGAGAACTGGCATTGGGGAGGAGGGAGTTGAGCTCGAATCCGGGACAGGAGAGCACCGCGTTGGTGAGATCCCCCACCAGCCGCAGCCGCTTTACCTCGGCTGGAAACAGGTTGGGGGTGCTCACCTGGGGCGGGGGCTGGGGGGGTAGCAGTAGCACCACCTCCGGCGGGATCACGATCTTCAGCCGCCGCTTGCGGGAGAAGGAGACGACCTGCAAACAGACCTTCCCCAACTGGACGCGTTTTAAGGCCCCCTCCTGGGAAATGACAGGGGTGAGGAAGGTGTTTTTGCGGCTCAAGCAAGCTTGGAGGGGCGGGGGCAAGTCCGCCGAGGGAGCGGACAAAGCCCGGGACCAGCATAGGTGATCCAACACCTCTTTTGGGGTGCCGGTGGCCTGGAGGAGTCTGTCCAAGGGTAAGTTCAGGGCTTGGGCCAAGGAGCGGAGCTGGGGAAGTGGGGGTGGGGGGCGCAGGCCGCGTTCGATGCGGGATAGTCGCGAGGGGGACAGGCCCACCTGGCTGGCCAGCTGGCGCAAGGGGATGCCCTGGTGAGTGCGGGCCTGGCGTACCAGCTCCCCGAAGGCGATTTTACCCATGGGTTGGAGGATAGCACTCTGATTGCCATTCGTCAACAAGGGCCGGGCCCGGTCGCCCTCCCGGCCCAGGGCAGCTCAGGGGCTTGCCAGCCCGGCCTCAAGCGGCGAAAGTAATCCGTGTGCGCTCAGCGAGGGACACCGCGGTTGGAGGTGGTGGCCGGCTTCATCCGGCAGCAGGGGAAGTTTTTGCTAGCCCGCCGGCACCAGGATGACCGGCAGGGAGGGCTGTGGGAGTTCCCCGGAGGGAAGCTGAAGCCAGGGGAAAGCCTGGCTCAGGCCCTGATGCGGGAATTGAGAGAGGAGCTGGGGATAGAGGTGCAGGTGGGGGAGGAAATTTCTCAGGTGGAGCACGATTACGGGGAGGTGAGCATCCGCCTTCACCTCCTCTCAGCCAGCATCGCCTCTGGCCAGCCCATGCCCCTGGGCTGTGCCGAGGTGCGGTGGGTCCCAGGGAGGGAGCTAGAGGCCTTGGACTTGGCCCCGGCAGATCGGAAGTTGATCTGGCGGCTGAAGCAAGCCGGGATACTGCCCGGCGGAGAGAGTTGACATGGACCTGGTGACGGTGGCGGTGGCGTTCGGGCTCGTGCTGCTGGCCGAGCTTGGGGACAAGACACAGCTGGCCATCTTGGCCATGGCCACCCAGCGGGGGCCGTGGTCGGTGTTCTTCGGGGCCAGCCTGGCGCTGGTTGGGAGCACCGCCGTGGCCGTGATCTTGGGCACGGTGGCCAGGGGGTACCTGCCCGAAGGGGCCCTGCGCCTCCTGCGCTACGCGGCCGGGGCGCTGTTCATCGCCTTCGGGACCTGGACTATTCTCCGAGGTTGAGGGTGTCCTGGTAGTTTCTGAGAGCCTCCAACACCGGGTAGGCGGTGAGGTCGAGCTGCAAGGGGGTGATGGACACGTACCCGGAGAGCAGGGCCCAGATATCGGTGTCCTCGGCCCCGGGCGGCGGCTCGGACAACATCTCCCCTGACAGCCAGTAGTACTCCCGCCCCCGGGGGTCTGTCCCCCGCACCAGCTCATCCCGGTACAACTTGCTCCCCAGGCGGGTGAATCGGATCCCCCGGGGCTTCCCCCGGGGCACGTTCACGTTGAGCAGCGTGCCCGGTTTGAGGGGCCGGTCGGTGAGCACGAAGGCGGCTAGTTGCGCGGCGATCCTGGCGGCGTGGGAGTAGTCAGGCGGGTTCTCCCCCAGCTCCTCACCCACGTCCAGGGACACGGCGATGGCGGGGATGCCTTCCTCCGCCGCCTCCATGGCTGCGGCCACGGTGCCAGACAGGGTCACGTCCCGGCCCAGGTTGGCCCCGGCATTGATGCCGGCCACCACCAGGTCCGGCCTCCTGGGGGCGAGGCCCAACAGGGCCAGGGACACACAGTCTGAAGGCGAGCCGTTGGTGATGCGCACCTCTTCTCCTCCGGGGAGCTTCACCACCGACACCCGCAGCGGCTTGTGGAAGATACGGGTGCGGGAGGCAGCGGACCAATTGCGGTCCGGTGCCAACACCCACACTTCCCCCAGGTCCACCAGGGCGTTGCGCAGGGCCAGGAGGCCCGAGGAGAGGTAGCCGTCGTCATTGGTGAGCAGGATGAAGGGCTTGGCCATAGGATCCCTCCCTTTTAGCCCTCATTCTACCCCCCGGCTCTCCCGCCGAGCAACAACTCAAAGTGGTGCTTAGTTGTGCTAGCTGGCCTCACCAAATGTTCGACCGCTTGCTCCACCCCGCCGAGCGAACTAGATTTGTTCCAAGTTGACCTCAGGAGGTGAGACGAAGTGAGGGCGTGGCAGTTGGTAGTGGCCGTGCTTCTGGCGACTGGTCAGGTTGCATGGCCGTGGGGAATCCAAACCTATTCGGAACGAATTGGGCCGTGTTGGGTCCTTCAGGTGCACGACGGGGACTCTATCAGCGTTAGGCTACCCCAGGGCGAGGTGATCGCCGTACGGTACTTGGGAATTGACGCCCCAGATGAAGGACCGATCTCCCAACTGGCCTGGGACAGGAACCGCGAACTCGTGGAGGGAAAGGAAGTGGAACTGGTGGTCGCTACCCTTGGGGGAACCTATCTCACCGACCGGGACGGGAGATGGCTGGCCTGCGTGTTCACCCCGGGGTGGCCCACCGAGCCGGTCCAGGTCCTCCTTTTGCGAGAGGGCCTGGCCAGGTTGGACTTATGGGAAGTCAGGGACGATTTTCGGCTGTGGCACGAACAGATGTTCCTGCGCGGCCAGCTCGTGGCTGCCCGGGAAAGGCTGGGCTTGTGGAAGCTCCCGGATTTTTGCGGTAACCAGGATTTCATCATCGCCGCCATCAAGTTTTGGGGAGACACGGAGGAGGTCTACCTCCTCAACCGAGGAGAGGCAGCCCTCGAGCTAGCAGAAGCATGGGCCTTGGTGGACGAAGGAGCCCAGGAGAGATGGGAGCGAGGGGAGAATCCGCGGAACTCCATCGCATTCGAAGCGGCCTTCGGACCGACCTGCAGCTTGCTTCCCGGTGGGGTACTGGTGATCAGAACTGGCCCCGGCGTGCCCCCAGGGGACCGCCGCACTCCCCCGCAGGGATGTGGCACCCAACAGGTGGTCCTGAACTGGTTCGGCAACCAAATATGGAACAACGACGGGGACATCGCCTATCTCTACGCCCCGGGTCCCACTTTGGTGTGCACCTACCGCTACCCCTGGCGTACCCGGTCTGAAAACTAACTCCCCTCAGCTCGGACGCTCCCTGTGCGCAAGGAGCGTCCAGGTCCCGCGGCGGGAACGAGGAGGCGGAAAGCTCAGGCCTTGGCCCGCTCCAGTACCTCCTCGATGGTCCCCACCATGTAGAAGGCCTGCTCCGGGACCTCGTCCAGCTCCCCGTCGCAGATCAGCTTGAACCCCCGCACCGTGTCCTCGATCTTCACGTAAACGCCCTTGCGCCCGGTGAAGTGCTCGGCCACGTGGAACGGCTGGGCCATGAACCGCTGGATCTTCCTGGCCCGCATGACGATGGTCTGGTCTTCCTCAGAGAGTTCCTCCATCCCCATGATGGCGATGATGTCCTGCAGGTCCTGATGACGCTGGAGGATGGCCCGGGTCCTCTGGGCCACCTCGTAGTGCTCCCGGGACAGAACCCGGGGGTCCATGAGCCGGGAGTCGGACTGCAGGGGGTCCACCGCCGGGTAGATCCCCTTCTCAGCCAGCTCCCGGGTCAGGGTGATGGTGGCATCGAGGTGGGCGAACACGGTGGCCGGGGCCGGGTCGGTGAGGTCGTCGGCCGGGACGTACACCGCCTGCACGGAGGTGATGGACCCCCGGCGGGTGGAGGTGATGCGCTCTTGGAGCTCGGCCATCTCGGTGGCCAGGGTGGGCTGGTACCCCACCTCGGAGGGCATCCGCCCGAGGAGAGCCGACACCTCGCTTCCGGCCTGGGCGAACCGGAAGATGTTGTCGATGAAAAGCAGAACGTCCTTTCCCTCCTCGTCCCGGAAGTACTCGGCCATGGTCACCCCCGAGAGGCCCACCCGGAACCTGGCCCCCGGGGGCTCGTTCATCTGCCCGTACACCAACACCGTGCTCGGGAGCACCCCGGCCCGCTTCATCTCCAAGTAAAGCTCGTTTCCCTCCCGGGAGCGCTCCCCCACCCCGGCGAACACGGAAAACCCCTTGTGCTCGTAGGCGATGGCCCGGATGAGCTCCATGATGAGCACGGTTTTCCCCACCCCGGCCCCGCCGAACAGGCCGATCTTCCCCCCTTTGGGGAAGGGGGCGATGAGGTCGATCACCTTGATGCCGGTCTCCAGCACCTCGTCTTCCACCGACAGGTCTGAGAGCGGCGGTGGCTCGCGGTGGATGGGGTAGCGCAACTCCACCTCCGGCGGGGGCTGCTCGTCGATGGGCCGACCGGTGAGGTCGAACATGCGGCCCAGGGTCTGGGGACCCACCGGCACGGTGATGGGGCCCCCGGTGTCCAACACCTTGTCCCCACGCTTGAGGCCGTCGGTGGTGTCCATGGCGATGGCCCGGACCTCGGAATCCCCCAGGTGTTGGGCCACCTCCAGGGTGAGGTCCCCCCCTTCCCGGGGCACCACCAGGGCTTGCTTGAGGGGCGGCAGGTGCCCCCGGGGGAACCGGATGTCCACCACCGGCCCCCGGATGGCGGTGATCCAACCCTCCGCTTGCGGTTCGTTCCTCATCTCCCCTCCCTGAGGGCTTCTGCCCCGCCCATGATGTCCGCCAGCTCCGCGGTGATGGCGTGTTGGCGGGCCTTATTGTAAAGCAGGGTCAACTTCTCCAGCAGCTCATCGGCGTTGTCGGTGGCCGCCTTCATCGTCTGCCGGCGGATCGCCTGCTCCGAGGCCTTGGCGGAGAGCAGGAGGTGGAAGATCCGGCCCAGCAGGTGGAGCCGGGCGAGGTGGGTGAGGAGCTCGGGCAGGGCCGGCTCCAGGATCAACTCCTCTGCCTCCTCCCCCACGGGCACCTCCAGGGGCAGCAACCTCTCCAGCTTGAGCCGCTGCACCAGCTCCCCCCGAAACTCCATGTACACCGCCCACACTTCCCCCACTTGCTCCCCGTATAGCGCGAGCACGTCCGTCAGCAGGCGCTCGGCATGCTCCAGCCGGGGCCGCTCGTAGAGGTGCAGGTAGGTGGCAGAGATGGGCCAGGGGCGGGTCCGGAAAAAGCGGTACGCCTTCTCCCCGCCGAGCAGGAGCCGCACTTCCCGGTGCCGCTGGCAAAACCGGAGGGCGGCCCGGTTGATGTCCCCAACATAGCGGCCGCACAGCCCCCGGTCGGCGTTCACCACCACCAGGGCCTTGGCCGGGATGTCTGGGGGGAAAAAGAGTGGGTGTTCGAGCCCCTCCCGGGCCGCCGCCTGCCACAGCCGGGCCAGGGCCCGCTCGCTCTCCTCCCCGAAGGGGGCGGCCTGGGCCAGGGCCCGCTTGCGCTGGATGACCTGGGTGGCGGCGATGGCGTACATCGCTTTCGTGATCTGGCGCACGTGGCGCACGTTCTGGATGCGCCTCAGGATCTGTCTCGTTTTCTTCGCCATCTCTCACGTCCGTGACGCGTGACCGGTGACGGTTTTCTCTCCGGCGAGGTTCAAAGACAGGAAAGCCAGCGGTCCGCCTCTCATCCTCTTCACTGGTTCAGGCTTCCGCTGCCATTTCCTCGTCACGCGTTACGGCTCACCCCGTCTCAGGCCCGGAAGGATTCCTTGAACGCTTTGATGGCCGCCTCCAGGCCCGCCCGCACCTTTTCCGTGATGTGCCGCTCCCGGGCCAGCTCCTCCAGCACCCCTGGGTGCCGATCCCGCAGGAAAGCGAGGAACCGCTGCTCGAACATGGACACCTGCTCCACCGGGATGTCGTCCAGGTACCCGGACACGGCCACGTACAAGGCGGCCACCTGTTCCTCCACCGGCATGGGCTGATACTGCGGTTGTTTGAGGATCTCCATCACCCGCTCCCCACGGGCGAGCTGGGCCTGGGAGGCTTCATCCAGCTCCTGGGCGAACTCGGCGAAGGCCGCCAGGTCCCGGTACTGGGCGAGCTCCAGCCGCAGCTGGCCGGCCACCTCCTTCATGGCCGGGATCTGGGCCGCCCCCCCCACCCGGGACACCGACAGGCCCACGTTCATGGCCGGCCGCTGCCCCTTGTTGAACAGGTCCGCCTCCAGGTAGATCTGGCCGTCGGTGATGGAGATGAGGTTGGTGGGGATGTAGGCGGTGATGTCGCCGGCCTTGGTCTCCACGATGGGCAGGGCGGTGAGGGACCCACCGCCGTGCTCATCGGAAAGCCGGGCTGCCCGCTCAAGGAGCCTGGAGTGGGTGTAAAAGATGTCCCCGGGGTAGGCCTCCCGTCCCGGGGGGCGCCGCAGGAGCAGGGAAATCTCTCGGTAGGCCACCGCGTGTTTGGAAAGGTCGTCGTAGATGATCAGGGCGTCCTCGCCCTTGTCGCGGAAGTACTCGCCCATGGCGCAGCCGGCGTAGGGGGCCAGGTACTGCAGCGGGGTGGGGTCTTCCGCGGCGGCCGCCACCACGATGGTGTAGTCCATGGCCCCGTAGCGCCTGAGGGCGTCCACCACCTTGGCGATGGTGGAGGACTTTTGGCCGATGGCCACGTAGATGCAGTAAACGTCCTGGCCTTTTTGGTTGATGATGGTGTCCACGGCGATGGCGGTCTTGCCGGTGCGGCGGTCGCCGATGATCAGCTCCCGTTGACCCCGGCCGATGGGGGTGAGGGCGTCGATGCACTTGATGCCGGTCTGCAGGGGGGTATTGACTGGCTGGCGGGCGATCACCCCGGGGGCCTTCTCGTCGGTCTTGCGCCAGGCGGTGGGTTCGATCTCGGGGCCGCCGTCCAGGGGCTGCCCCAACGGGTCCACCACCCGGCCCAGAAAGCCCTCCCCCACCGGGGTCTGGAGCACCCGGCCGGTGCGGCGGACCTCGTCCCCCTCCTTGATGGCCTCGTCCGGCCCCAGCAGGGCCACTCCCACCGAGTCCTCCTGCAGGTCCAGCACAAGCCCCTGCACCCCCCCGGGGAAAGAGAGGAGCTCCGAGGCCACCGCGGACCTGAGGCCCCACACCCGGGCGATCCCGTCCCCCACCTCCACCACCACCCCCACTTCCTCCATCTCCAGGTCCGCCCCCAGCCGCTTTATCTGCTGCTTGAGGATGGCGGCGATCTCATCCCTGTGTGCCGGCATCTTTCCTCACCCCTTCAGCGCCGCGGCCAGCCGGGCCAGTCGCCCCCTGAGCGAGGCGTCCAGCCGCCGCCCCTTGATCACCAGTTCCGCCCCGGCCAGGAGCTCCGGGGCCTCCTCCACCACCATGGCCACCCGCCGGTGCAAAACCTCCTGCAGCCGCTCCCGCAGCCGGTCCAGCTCCTCCGCAGGCACCGGACGGGCCACCCGCAGGAGAATGTACACCAACTGCCCTTGCTCCTCCGCCGCCTTGAGGAACTCCCGCCAGATCTCCGGGAGGAGGAGGACCCGCTTCTTGCGCACCAACAGGCACAACAGGTTCACAAGATAGGGGTGCAAGAAGTCGGCCAACGTTTGTTTGATGAACTCCTCCTTGTCCCGAGCGGCGATGAGTGGGTGAGCGAGGAATTTAGGCAGTTCGGGAATGCTTTCCCACAGGGCCTCCAATTGGGCTAGCTGCTCCCCCAGCTGCCCTTCCAACCCCTCAGCGGTGGCGAGCTCGTACAGGGCTTGGGCATAACGGTGGGCGACCCTGGTCTCGACCATGGGTTAGGAGAGGAGCCGGGCATCGAGCTGCCCGGCCAGCTCGGAGAGCAACCGCAGGTGGTCCTCGGGGCGCACCTCCCGGGCCAACACCTGGCGGGCCCCCAGGATGACCAACTCCGCGTACGCCCGTTTGAGCTCGGCCAGGGCCTCTTCCTTCGCCCGGGCAGCTGCTTCCTCCGCCTCCCGCACGATCCGCTGGGCCTGGGCCCGGGCCTCCTCCCGGGCCTGGCGGAGGATGGCTTGGGCCTGGGCCTGGGCTTCCTCCAAGATCCTCTGGGCTTGGTGGTTAGCTTGGGCCAGCTTTTGTTCGCTTTCCTGCACCAGGGCCTGGGCCCGGGCCTCCAGCTCCCGGGCGGTGGCGACCCTCTTTTGCTCCAGTTCCCGCCGGGCGTCCAGCCAACCCAGGGCCCGCTTGTAGACAATCCGCTTGAGCAGCCAGACCAGCAGCGCGAAGTTGAGCAGGCTGAAGACGAAGGTCAGGTTGACCGTCTTCACGATGGTGCCCCACTCCAGGCGCAAGGCGGTCCCCCCTCAGGCGACGAACAGCAGGATGATGGCCACCACCAGGGAGTAGATCCCGGTGGACTCGGTGATGGCCTGGCCGATGATCATGGTCCGCAGGAGCGAGGTCTCCATCTCCGGCTGGCGGGCCATGCCATCCAGGGCGTGGGCGGCGGCGATGCCCTCCCCGATGGCCGGGCCGATGGCCCCCAGCCCCATGCAAATCCCGGCGGCCAGGTACTTGACCGCCTCCACCAGATGCTCTCCGCCGATGTTCATACCGCGCCTCCTTTACTCCACCGCGATGTGGATGTAAGCCGCAGCCAACAGGGCGAACACCAACGCCTGAATGGCTCCCACGAACAGCCCGAACCACAGGTTGAGCCCTGCGGGGACCAATACCGGGGCGAACTTCACCGCCACGATGGTGGTGAGGATGGCCCCGCCAAGGACGTTGCCGAACAAACGGAAGGCGTGGGACAGGGTGCGGCCGAAATCCCCGATCAAGTTCATGGGCAACAGGAACGGGTACGGCTCGAGATAACTCCTCAGGTGGCGCCGCAGTCCCCGTTGCCTGGCCCCATACACGTGCACCAGGGCATAGACCATGAGGGCCAGGCTGAAGGTGACGTTGATGTCCTGGGTGGGGGAGGCGATATAGGGGATGGGCAGCACCCCCACCCAGTTGCACAAAAGCACGAACAGGAACAAGGTGAGCACGATGGGGAGGAGTTCCCGGGCCAGCTTCTTGGGGAAGCCGCCCAGAAGCTGGGTCTCGGCGAGTTCCAGGGCGGCGATGAGGAAGGCCCCGCGGCGGGACAGGGGGGCCTCCGGGTCGGCCGGCAGCCCCCGGCGCAACCACCAGGCGCCCAGGCACAACACCCCGGTCACCGCCAGGGCCACCGCCACCGTCACCAGGTCCA
>DFNF01000004.1:0-348 GCA_002375935.1 Acetothermia bacterium UBA3574 | reverse complement strand
CACCGCCACCGTCACCAGGTCCAGGGACCGCAGGGCCAGGGGCACCCCGGGCACTTCCAGGTACAGGATGAGCTTTTTGCCGAGCGTCTCTAACATGTCCCTTTCCGCCACCCCAGGGCCCGCGCCCAGAGGACCAGCGGGGGGAGGGAGAGCCCCCCGACCACGGCCAACGGGGGGAGCCCCAGGGAAATGCCGCCGATGGCGATGGCCCCGGTGAGGAGCAGCCGGGCCGGGCTCAGCAGCGCCGCTTTCCAAGCCCCCCGCCCTTCCTCCACCAGGGCCCGCAGGAAGAAGAGGTTCACCAACCGCCCTGCGGTTACGGCCGCCGCCAACCCTACCCCTAGGGGG
>DFNF01000023.1:1042-6579 GCA_002375935.1 Acetothermia bacterium UBA3574 | reverse complement strand
CCCAGCAGCACCCCCGCCCCCACCCCGTAGGCGGTGGCCACATAGGGGAGGAGACTCCCGTGGCGACGCACCTGCCTCCCCACCACCAGGTAACCGGAGGCGGCAATTGCCCCACCCAGCGCCAACAGGTTCCCCCGCCAGGCCCCTCCTCCCAAGGTCAGGTCTTCCCACCCGATGAGAAGTCCTCCAACTACCGACAAGGCGATCCCCTGCCACAGCGCCCGCCCCACTGGCTCCCCTCGCAGGAGTGACCACAACCCCAGGAAAATCGGGGTGGTGGTGACCAGCACCACCGAACTGGCCACCGAGGTGTGGCGGAGGGACTCGATCCACAGGCCGAAGTGGAGGGCGAGGAAGAGTCCGGCCAGGCCGGCCAACAGGCGGCCCCGGCGGGAGAGCCTTCCCCTCACCCAGGGCGCCAGCGCCGCACCGGCGATCAGGAGCCGCCAGCAAGCGACCGTGACCGCCGGGGCAGCAGCCAATCGGATGAGAATGGCCGCCGTGGAAAGGATCCCCACCCCGAACAGCAACACCAGGGGGACGGGGAGGGGGGTCTCACCCGGAGAGGAGTTCCTGGAGTTGGGGGATGATCTTCTGGGTGGCCTCAAAGCCCGCCTCCACTGCCCCGGCCACATCGGTGTAGCGAGGGGGCGGGTGAGAGAAACGGGGATAGATGACGATGTCCGGGTTATAGGCTTGGACTTCCAGGGCGGCCACCCGTTTTTGGAAGATGGTGGCCATCTGGAACAAAATGGAGATCACGTTGGGGCGGCTCATGTCCTTCTCCGCCGGGGAGACCAACACGTCCACCGCCAACACCACCTCTGCCCCCAACGCCCGGGCCACCTCCACCGGCACGGGGTTCACCAATCCCCCGTCCACCAGCCAGCGGCCATCGAGCTGGACGGGCACGAACAGCCCCGGTACCGACACCGAGGCCCGGATGGCCTCCACCAGCGGGCCCTGGGTCAGGGCCACCGGCTCGCCGGTGGCCAGGTCGCAGGCCACGGCGGCAAAACGGATGGGGAGCTTCTCGATTCGCACCCCACCCACCAGTGGGAGCAGGGTGCGGCGGATCTCCTCCCCCGAGGACCAGCCTCGCCAAGGGAAGGTGGGGAGGAGTCCTCGCATCACCCGGGAGATCTCCCCCCACAGCTGGAGGATGTCCGAGAGGGGCACGCCGGCGGCATACAGCCCTCCTACCTGGGCCCCCACGCTGGCCCCGGCAATGGCATAGACGGGAATACCCGCGGTTTGGAGGGCCTTCAGCACCCCCACGTGGGCCACCCCCCGGGGCCCCCCGGAGCTGAGGGCCAACCCCAGCCGCCTCATGGCCGGGAAAACAAGTCAGGGGCGGGCCGGGGTAGGCCCGCCCCCTCGCCCATCACTCTTTGCTGATCGCCCCCACCGGGCACTGATCCACAGCCTCGTCCACACAGGGCAGGGACTCGTCCGCCCCGGACTTCACGTGGGAATAACCATCGTCCCCCATCTCGAACACATCGGGGCACACCTGGGCGCACAGCCCGCAGCCAGTGCACAGATCCAAATCCACCTTTACCGCCATGGCACCTCCTTTTCGGGTCCGATTTTCCGAACTATAGCACCTTCCAGACGACCAAGGCAACCTCCCCCTTGCCTACTCCACCTTTCCCCTTACGGTGCCTGCTTGCCTGAATTCATAGGTGTTCAGAGGGTTTCCCTGGGATGAGCCCACTCCGGCCATTACGTTCCGAAGAGGTCCTGCGGGCTCTCGAACGCGCGGGTTTCGAGGTGATTAGACAGCGGGGCAGTCACCTCCGGCTCAGGCTCCGGACGGTCGGGCAGTAACAGTGCCTGCACATAAGGAGATTGGCCGAGGTCTCCTCCGCAAGATACTTCGCGACGCAGATCTTTTCGGTAGAGAAATTCCTCGAGCTGCTATGAGGCCTGCACCACATGTCTGGCCCCCTGAGCCTCAGCTTAGCCATATCCTGGGAGGTCAACTTAAGAATTTTTCCTGGATGTCTGGGAGGCATGGCAGCTTCCCAAATTCACGGGTTGAGCCCGTTGCAGGTTCAGGCCACGGGCTCTATAGTGGGGCACACTCGGAACCGGAGGTGGTAGGATGAAACTAGGACTTGCGATCCTCACAACGGTCACCTTGTCCCTCTTCGGCCTTGGCCAGCCGGCCGCCGACCTCATCGCCCAGGCCGACGCCATCTTCCAGGAAGTGTGGCAGAGCGAGTACACCCAAGAGAACCACGTCGCCTTGCAGACCCGCTTGCAGGAGGCCATCGCCCTCTACGAGCAAGCGCTGGAGGTGGGCGGGGAAGACGCCCAGGTGCTGGCCATGCTGTCCCGCTGCTATTACATGCTGGCCGACATCTTCCTCCCCCAGGAGGAGAAGGCCCGCACTCACATCCAGGGGCAGGAGTATGGGGAGCGGGCACTCCGGGCCGACCCAGAGTTCGTGGAGAGGGAACGGGAGCAGGGGTTCGTGGAGGCTGCCCGGGCCCACACCCACCTCGAAGCCCTGTACTGGACCTACGCCAACTGGGCCCGCAAGGTGGACCTGGGGGCCCAGGGGGGGCTCCTGGGAGCAGTGTTTCGGGGCGACGACAAGAAACTCCGGGCGATGATGGAACGCTGTCTGGAGCTGGATCCCAACTATCTCGCCGGAGGTCCGTACCGGGCCATGGGGGCCTACTGGGCCAAACACCCGTTGCGCAAGGACCCCGAACGGGCCCGGGAGCTGTTCCAGGCTGCCCGAGAAGCCTTCCCCGGGTATCTGGAGAACACCTACTTCCTAGTCCAGTACTACCTGGTGCCCCAAAAGCAGTGGGAGGAAGCGGCCCGGCTGTTGGAGGAGATCATCGCCGCCCCGCTCGGGGACTGGCCGCTACAGAACTCAGTGGTGAAGCTGCGGGCCCAGGAACTCTTGGTCGAGGTGCAGGAGCACCTCTAGAGCCCATCCAAGGGGGATAGGGGGCCTGTTGCCCGAGCTTTCGCCCGGGCGGCCGCGAGAAAGGCGGCCCAGGGGCGCAGCAGGCCCCCCTTCCCACCAATGCCCCCTTCATCCGGAGCGCTTGAGGCGCCCGGTGCGCTTGGCGTAGCGCTCCGCCAGGGAGAAGGCCCAGGTGCCCACCAAGATCATCCCCACGCCCCCCAGGGCCAGCAGGGCCAAGGGCCGGGCCATCTGGTCCAACCCCTCCCCGGCCAAGATCGCCCCCCGCATCCCCTGGATCACATAGGTGGCAGGTGAACCCCGGGCCAACAGCTGCATCCAACCCGGGAGCACCTCCACGGGGTAGTAGACCCCGGAAATGAGCAGGAGCAGGGCAGCCAACACGTTGGTCATCTGCACCCCCCGCTCCGGGAACAGCAGGGGCATCACTCCAGCCAGGATCCCGAAGCCCACGAAGGACACGCTCCCCACCAGCAGCCACAACCCGGCGGCGGGCAGGTGGGCCCCGGCCAAGGGGAGGCGGAAGAAGGCGGCGGCCGCCGCCAGGATAAGCAGGGTGCGGCCGATGCCGTAGATCACGGCGAACAAACTGGTGCCCACCAGGTGCGTGAGCCGGGAGCTGGGGGCCATGAAGGTGTACTCGATGGTCCCCTCCCACCGCTCCCAGGCCACCATCTCCGAGATCACGTAGAAGATCTGAGAGAGATAGGACCAAACCAGTGTGCCCACGAGCAGGTACAAGGTGAGGGCTTGGCCATCCACCCCACCCCCGGCCAGCCTCTCCGTTCCCAGGCCGATATAGGCCACTGCGAGAGAACTGGTGAGGGAATAGGCGAACCACACCAGCTCCCAGCCCCAGTAGCGTTTGGTGAGGTGCACGTTCCGGGCCAGAAAACCCCAGGCGGCGATGAGCTCCCGCCTGATGGGACGGGAAAACGCCTCAGCTCTCATCTTCCCACTCCTTTCCCGTGAGGGCGAAGAACACGTCCTCCATGCTGACCGGTCTCCCGTCAGTTTTGACCCGCTGCTTCAGCTTCCAGGGGGCACCCTCGGCCACCAGCCGACCCTCGTCCAGGATTCCAACCCGATCGCAAATCCGATCCGCCTCCTCCATGTCGTGGGTGGTGAGGAGGATGGTGGTGCCCTTTTCCCGGCGCAGCCCCAACACCAGCTCCTGGACCTCCCGTTTGGAGCGAGGGTCCAGGCCAGTGGTGGGCTCGTCCAAAAGCAACACCGGGGGTGGCTGGAGCAGGGCCCGGGCCACCGCCACCTTCTGTTGCTGCCCCCGGGAAAGCTGCTCCATGGGCCGGCGTTGGCGGTCCGGGGGGATGCCCAGTTCTGCCAGCAGCCCGCGGGCCCGCCGCCCCACCACCCGCCCAGAGAGCCCGTACAACCTAGCCCCATAAAGCAAGTTCTCCAAAGGAGACAGCTTCTTGAAGAAGGCGGCTTCAGTGGACACCCGGTGGATGAGCGCCCGCACCTGCTTGGGCTGGCGCACCACGTCGTACCCCAGCACCCAAGCCCGCCCACCATCCGGAATCAACAGCGTGGCCAGGATGCGCACCAGCGTGGATTTGCCCGATCCGTTGGGGCCAAGGATGCCGTAGATCTCCCCTCGCGCAACGGAAAAACTGACCTTCCGCAGGGCCCAGATCAGCTTGCCCTTGCCCTTCCGAAACCTCTTTTCAAGGGATTCTGCCGAAAGCGCGTACACCGCGCCCTCCTTTTGGTCACACCAGGATCTTCGGGACGGGAATGTCCCCAGGAACACACCTGCGGTCGGCGGGAGAATTAGACACGCATATTCCTCGACCTCGCCGGGTACCTTACCGGGCTTCCTCTGCTGGGTCAAGGTGAGCCCAGGGCCTCCCGGAGCGCGGCCAGGCTCCCCGGGATGTCGTCCTTGTCGAATTCCAGGTAGGTTCCCCCCACCCTCTCCTGCAGGAGCTCGAACAACAGCCCAGGGCGGCCCGCAGGGGAGAACTCCCCCGATAGCTCCCGCGCCACCTGCCGCCGCTTGACTTTGGGAAACTCCCCGAATTGGGACAAGAGTTCGTAGGGATAAGCGTCCGGGTCCCCGGAGGTGGTGGTGAACGCAGCGCAGGTAGGCGACCCTTTCACCCCCACCACAACCAGGCGGCGCGGAGCTTCCTCTGAAAGAACCCGGGCGATGAAACCTGCAATTTTTTCGGCCACTTCCCTCATCCCAAGCCGCTCGTACACCTCCCGCGGGGCAGGTGGGCGGGGAAAGCCGAGGAGCAGAAGTTCCGGACAGGGGTAGGAAAGGGGTTCAACCTGGGAGGAGAGTGTCAGCAGCCCCCGCACCCCCCGGGCAGCCACCAGGTCCTTTTCCAGCGCCCCTCGGTACACGGTGTAGGGGGAAAGCAGGCAGGGGGGCAACACCAACATTTTCCGTGCCATCCTTCCTCCTTTGCGCCGGCCTTCCCCTCAGCGGGCTACCCCTTGCAGGAGCAGCCCCAAGGCCAGGACGAGCAGGGGGTACAGGATAGCGAGCCCCAGGCCCAGTACCCACCAGGGAACCCCGGACGGGGCCCGGGGTGCGAGCACCTGCCGCACCCCCTCCCAACCC
>DFNF01000023.1:502-702 GCA_002375935.1 Acetothermia bacterium UBA3574 | reverse complement strand
CCCAGCCGGTGGACTTCCAGCCCGGCCCGCCACGGGTCCAGCGGGGAGAGCCGCCGGGGGAGGCTCCATGGGGAGGCGTGGTGCGCCAGGGTGAGGGAGACCAGGCCCCAGGCGAGGAGGCCGGCGGTGTAGCCGGCCAAAGCCGGGTAGGGGACCCGGCCAGCCAGGGCGTTGAACCCCCCATGGAGGCCGGCGGCCAG
>DFNF01000023.1:0-185 GCA_002375935.1 Acetothermia bacterium UBA3574 | reverse complement strand
CCCCCATGGAGGCCGGCGGCCAGCGCCCATACCGGGAGGGCCTTCCAGCCGGGGAGGGAGCCGAGAAAAAAACCCACCACCAGTCCCAGGGCCAGGTGGACCGGCAGCCCCCGGGCCAGGAGCAGCTCCCCCAGGGGCACCCCTTGCTGGCCGCCGGCCAACAAGTACTGAAGGTCTTCCACCGC
>DFNF01000068.1 GCA_002375935.1 Acetothermia bacterium UBA3574 | reverse complement strand
GGCCATGCGCTCGGCGATCTCCGATTGGGGGGTGATGGGGTAGGCGGCGAAGAAGCGACAGCCGGCGGCGATCGCCCCTTCGGCGATGGCCTCGTCCCCGTTCATGAAGTGAACCCCAGAGAGCGTGACGCGTGACGGGTGACGCGTGACGGGTTTAGCGGACATGGCTCACCTCCGAAGCCACCACAAACACACCAAGGCACAGGGGATCAACCACAGAGAACACCGAGAGCCCGGAGGAAATCCGGCTAGAGCTTCGGGGCCATTTCGTGGTTCCCAAGTTTTGAAAGCTTGAATTATTCATTTCCCTTCTCCCCCTGTGACTCAGCGCTTTTGGGGAATTTCTCCGGGGCCTCGGTGGGTTCCCTTTCCGTCCAGATGGCGAAGTCGGGACACACCATCTCGCAGAAGCGGCACAGGACGCAGGCCTCGGGGTCCACCACTTCCGGGGGGTGATAGCCCTTGGCGTTGTAGTGCTCGGCCCGGGCGAGCACCTCCCGGGGGCAGAACTCGATGCAGAACCCACACCCCTTGCACACGTCCTCCAGCACATAGAGGTACCCCTTGGGCACCCGCCAGCGCTTGGCCTTTTCCTCCGTGACACGTGAGGCGTGAGGCGTGACGCACCCGTTCGCTTCCCGTTGCTCGGTCATAGCAGGTCGATCATCCTGGCCAGGACCCGCTTGCCCCGGTAGTCCGGGAGCAGCATGGGGGAGCGGCGCTCCTCGGGGACCCCGGCGGCCCGCAGCTCCTCCACGAACCCCTTGAGGTGATCCAGGGTCACCGTCTGGGGGGCCTTCTTCCCCTTCACGTACTCGGCGGCGGCGATCCCGGCCCGCCGGCCGAACACGAGGCAATCAAGGGTGGAGTTCCCCATGAGCCGGTTCTTGCCGTGTACGCCCCCGGTCACCTCGCCGGCCACGAACAGCCCCTCCACGTTGGTCCTCCCCCAGGGGTCGGTCTCCACCCCGCCGTTCTGATAATGGAGGGTGGGGAACACCAGGATGGGGTCGCGGCGCATGTCGATCCCGAACCTCTGGTACATGCGGAACATGGCCGGAAGCCTCCGCTCGATGGTCCCCTCCCCGTGGATCTCCTCGATCATGGGGGAGTCCAGCCACACCCCCCGGAGCCCGGTGGGGGTGACGAGGCAGTTCTCCCGGTCGTAGCACTCCCGGATGATGGCCGCCGCCTCCACGTCCCGGGGCTCCAGCGGGAACACGAACGCCTCCCCGTCCCGGTTCACCACCTGGGCCCCCAGGCCCCGCACCTTCTCGGTGATCAGAAGCCCCACGATCTGCTGGGGGTAGGCGGCGCCGGTGGGGTGGTACTGGACGGTGTCCAGGTCCCGGAGGAGTGCCCCGGCCCGGTAAGCCAGGACCAGCCCGTCGGCGGTGGCCCCGTAGTGGTTGGTGGTGGGGAAGCCCCGGATGTGAAGCCTCCCGAAGCCGCCGGTGGCCAGCACCACCGCCTTGGCCCGCACCACCTTGTACTCGTCGGTCTCCATGTTCCAGAGCACCGCCCCGGCCACCCGCCCCTTGGGGTCGGTGAGGAGCTCCACCGCCGGGTAGAACTCCAAAAGCCCAAAGCCGCGGCTGCGGAACTCGTCCCGGATCACCCGCAGCTCCTCCATGCCGGTGTAGTCCCGGGCGGCGTGCATCCTGGGCCGGGAGGTGCCCCCGCCCCACTCCTCCACGAACTCGCCGTTTTCGTCCCGGTCGAACAGGCACCCCAGCTCGGTGAGCCACTTGACGATGAACGGGGCGTCCTCCACCAGGGCCTTGAGCACGTCGGGCTTGTTGGTGAAGTGCCCCCCGCCCATGGCGTCCAGGAAGTGGATGGTCGGGGAGTCGTAGGGCTTGTCCGCCGCCTGGGTGCCGCCTTGGGCCATGATGGAGTTTGAGTCCCCGTGGCGGAGCTTGGTGGCGAGCAGGATCCGGTCCGGGGGGACGCCCTGCTCGTGGGCCCAGATGGCGGCCATGGTGCCGGCCAGGCCCCCGCCCAGGATCAGGATGTCCACGTCGAAGTCCACCTTGAGCTCCAGCTCCCCGGGCTCCAGCAGGGGGTAGGCCTCCAGCAGGTCCGCCACCTCGTTGGGGGCGACCTCCCCCTTGTTGGGGCCGGCCACCAGGGGGCGCTTGCCGCCAGGGGCGTAGTCAGGGTGGTACTTTTTGAGGAGCTCCTCCCGCTCCTCCAGGGACATCCCCGGGGGAGGGCCTTCCTCCAGGCGCCGGGGGCGGCTCGCCTCCACCCGCTCGATGGACTTCCGCATGTACTCGGGATAACCGCGGACCAATTTCAATTCCTCTGCCATCGCTATCGCTCCCCCTGCCCGTTACGCGTAACCCGTGACGCGTCACGGGAGTTGAGGCCCCCCTTCTCCCGCTGCTCCTTGCGGTAAAGCTCCTCCAGCTCCTCCCGGGACATGCTCAAAAGCTTTTCGAACTCGTCTTCGTATTTGCCGGACTCGATCTCCTCCACCCGGTCCAGCACGTGCTTGGGGACCGGCAGTGTCCGGCCGTAGAGGCGCCGGGCGAGCTGGGCCACGTGGTAGTGGGTGATCTCCGCCGGGCAGCGCATGGCACACAAGCCGCACTGGATGCAGTCGAAGGAGAGCTCGGCCACGGCCGCCAGGTCCCCCCGCAGGGCGGCCTGGATGTAGTCCATCACCTCCAGGTCCTGGGGGCAGGCCTTGGTGCAGGTGTTGCAGGCCACGCAGCGGGCCACCTCCGGGAAGTACTTGAGGAGCGGCGTGCCGTCGGCGGGCTCCTCCTCGATGTCGTAAGCCGGCTTCTCCGCCGGGGTGAAGGGGATCTGCACCAAGAACATGCCGTCCTCGACCCGCGTTTGGCAGGCCAGGGCGGTCTTGAGCCGCCAGTCCCCGGCGGTGCGGTACACGGTGGCGCAGGCGCCGCAGAAGCCGGCCCGGCAGCCGGCCCCCCGGACGAACCGGTAGCCGGCGTACTCCATGGCCTGCATGATGGTGATGTCGGCCGGGACCCTATATCCCTTGCCCATGATGTAGACGGTGACCCAGTGCTTGACCGCCGAATCGTCGATCCCGGTGGTGACCGCCCGGTTGGCCTCCTTGATCCTGTCCATGATCTCCGGCATCTCCCCCTCCTAGACGAGCTCCCTGTCGGAAAGAAGCGGCCGCGGATCGAATTTCAACCCCGCAAAGCCCAGTTTATCTTCAGACACCCCCAGGGCCAGGGCCAGAAGCTGGGTGAAATACAAGATGGGAATTTCGTGACGCGTGACGGGTGACGCGTGACGGGTTTCCCTCTCTTCCCTCTCGACCTGGTGGTGCTCCAAGTTGTAGGTGCACAGGGGGCAGCTGGTGGCGATGAGCTCCGCCCCGGCCCAGCGGGCGGCGGACACGATCTCCCCCACCCGGGCCCGGGCGATCTCGGGGCTGGACACGGTCTGATAGGCCCCACAGCACTCGGCCTTCTGGGGGAAATCCACCGGCTCGGCCCCCAGGGCGGAGAGCAGCGCCTCCAGCACCCCAGGGGAATCGGGGTCGTCGATCCCCACCTCCCGGGGCCGGAGGAGCATGCAGCCGTAGTAGGGGGCCACCTTCAGGCCGTCCAGGGGCCGCTCCACCTTCGCCTCAATCGCCTCGAAGGTGACCTCGTCCCGCAGTAGCTCCAGAAGGTGCACCACCTCCACCCCGCCCCGGTAGTCCGCCTCGTCGTCCATGAACGCGTTTATTCGCTCCAGCCGCTCGGGATCGGCCCCCACGAACCGGGAGGAGCGGGCCAGGGTGTTGTAGCACATGGCGCACAGGGTCACGAGCCTGGTCTCCCCCAGGTCCTGGACCCGGACCAGGTTCCGCACCGGCCCCAGGTGGCGCATCAGGTCGTCGGTGGCCAGGGAGTACACGGTGCCGCAGCAGTTCCAGCGGGGGAGCTCGGCGAGCTCGTAGCCCAAGGCCGCCATGGCCGCCCGGGCCGAGTCCTCGAACCCCCGGGCCTGGTCCTTCAGGGCACACCCCGGGAAATACGGTAACGCGTGACGCGTGACGCGTGACGCGTTGTGATGAGCAGCGGATGCTTTCGCCGAGCTAGGGACAGCTTTATCGGACAAGGTCTCCACCCCCCTCCCCCCGCTTTCGCAGGCTCTTGATCAAGCCAATCAGCATTTTGCGTAACCTATCGATGGTCTCTTCCAGCGAGGAGGTGTTGCAACCGAATATTTCCTTTGCCAGTATCAATTGGGTCTCAAGCTCGGCCAGGGAACCGAGCGACACGTATAGGAACTGGATGAACTCCTTGAGGGACTCCCGGGCTGCCCCTTCGGCGATATTGCTCGGCACCGAAACGGCTGCCCGGCGCATCTGGGCCGCGAGGCCGTAGACCTCCTCCCGCGGCAAGAGCGTGCTTAACCGGTAAACCCCTTTCACTAACCGCATCGCTTCCTTCCAAACGTCCAGATCCTTGTGGCTCCTCATCTCCACCCGTCACGCGTTACGCGTCACGCGTCACGGGGTCAATTTCCGGGTGGCGCCCACCAGGGCGATCTGGGGGACCCCGGGCGGGATCTCCCCCCAGCGGAGCCCGGTCTCCCCCTTGCGTAGGGAGAGGAGCCGCAGGGCCTCCATCACCTTGGCGATGTCCACCCCCTTGGGGCAGCGCACCTCGCAGGCCAGGCAGGAGGCACACACCCAGGGCGCCCGGGAGGAGAGGACCGCCTCGTCCGCGAGCTGCACCAGCCTGAGCACCTGGTTGGGGAGGAAGTCCATGTGGTCGGCGAACAGACACCCGGCGGCGCACTTGCCGCACTGGTAGCAGGCGTACAGGTTCTCCCCACAGAGTTCCTCCACCTTGGCCACGAAGTCGGGCTCCCTCGCGGTGATCCGTAACGGGTGACGGGAGACGCGTGACGGGTAGTTTTCCGAACCCATGCCCGCGTCACGCGTTACGCGTAACGCGTCACCATCTATTCGTTCAGCCATCGGATCGCCTCCTCCAGTGCCCCGGGGAGGGCCCGCTCCACGGCAGGGGAAAGCCCTTCCCCGAACCGGGGGTCTTCCGGGACCCCGATCGCCAGCACCTCCACCTCCGGCACCCCCTCCCCCCTGGCCCGGGCGAGCAGCTCCAAGGCGGCCCGGAACCCAATGCCGTGGAAATAACCGGCGCTGGCGGGGAGCTCCTCCAGGCGGAACCGGACCACCTCCCCCGGGGGGAGCCACGGCGCTGCGTCCACCACCAGCACCCGTTCATATCCCAGGAAGGCTTCGGCCAGCCGGAGCCCGTCGTGCACCCCCTCGATGAGGTCAATTTCGTGACGCGTGACGGGTGACGCGTGACGGGCTTCCTTTCTCTCTCCAGTTACCTTCAATAGGCGGAGCAGGGCGGGGCCCACCCCGTCGTCTCCCCGATAGGGGTTCCCCAGGGCCACCACCGCCGCCTCAGCGCGCGACACGCCGCAGGAGCTTCCCGTCCGCCCCATAGATCTCCACCACGAGCGGCGTCTCCCCCGGGAGGAAGTGGGTGGCGCAGGCCAGGCACGGGTCGTAGGCCCGGAACGCCATCTCCACCCGGTTGAGAAGCCGCTCGTCCAGCTCCCCTTCCCGCACCACCCGCTCCGCCATCTGCTTTACAGAGAGGCCGATCCCGGCGGCGTTGTGGGTGGTGGCCACGATCAGGTTCACCCGCTCCACCAACCCCTCCCCGTCCAGCTGGTAGTGGTGGAACAGGGTCCCCCGGGCGGCCTCGATCACCCCGATCCCCTCCCCGGGCTGGCCCAGCTCCCCCCGCACCTCCGCCCCGGTGAGGGCGTCCTCCTCGGAGAGGCGGGCCGCGTCCTCGGCCGCCTGCACCATCTCCACCAGCCGCGCCCAGTGGTAGGCGAAGGTGGCGTGAACCGGCCGCTCCCCGAAGTGGTCGAAGAACCGCTCGAACTCTTCCTGGGCCAGGGGGGTGGCCATCCGCTCGGCCACGTTGACCCTGGCCAGGGGCCCCACCCGGTAGATGCCCGAGTCCTCCCCGGCGGAGAAACCCTTCCAGCCCAGCTCCTTCAGGTAGGGGAATTTCACGTAGGTCCAGGGCTCGCTGCGCTCCTCGATCAGGGACAGGGCCTCCCCCGCCGGGCCGCAGTAGAGCTCAGCCCCCTTGGCGGACACGATCCGCAGCGCCCCGTGGTAGAAGTTGGGCGCGCCCTCCCCATCCACCAGCCCCATGTAATGCGTGGGAAGCTGGCACTCGTCGGAGAGCAAGAGGGACTGGATCCCAGGGTCAGGGAGCACCTGCTCGTGGAAGAAGGCCACCATCTTCTCCGCCAGCCCCACCATGGCCTGGGCGTGGCCTCGCACCTCCTCCCGGTCCTCCTCCGTGAGGGGCTTGGCCACCCCGCCGGGCAGGGCGAACACCGGGTGGATGGCCTTCCCTCCGATCAGGTCCAGGATCTTCTGGGCCCGCGCCCGGACCCGCACTACCTCCTTCCCCAGCTCAGGATGGGCCTGGAGCACCCCCAGCACGTTGCGCTGCGCCCTGGGGGTGTCCTCGGGCAGGAGCAAGTCCGGCCCCCCCAGGAACACCAGGTGCAGCAGGTGGTCCGAGAAGATGTAGGCGTTGTAGAAAAGCTCCCGCTGGAGGCGGGCCGGCTCGGGCACCTCCGCCCCGTAGCAGTCGTCCAACGCCTTGGCCGAGGCCAGGTGGTGAGCCTCCGGGCACACCCCACAGATCCGCTCGGTGATCTGGGGCATCTCCTCCCCCCGGCGGCCCCGGCAGAACCGCTCGAACCCCCGCAACTCCGGGATCTCCAGCACCGCGTCCTTGAGCCCACCCCGCTCGTCCAGGTAGAGCAGGATCTTTCCGTGCCCCTCCAGGCGGGTGATGGGGTCGATGACGATCTTCTTCACGCCGCACCCCCTTTCCTTCTCCCCCTCCCTGGCTGGGAGGGGACGGGGGAGGGTGACGCCTTCCCCCTCACCCCAGCCCTCTCCCGCTCGGGGGAGAGGGGGCAAAAGGTGGGAACGCCGTACTTGTACAGGGTGCCGATGAGGTCCACCAGCTGGTCCAGGATCTCGTCCTCCTTGGGGATAGCTTCCTCCCCTTCCTCCCCGGCCCGTACCAAGGACGCCAGGGCAGAGATCATGGCCAGGCCCGGGTCTCCGGCCTTGGGGGTAGGGCCCAGGCACCCGGTGCAGGGCATCCCCGCCTGGGGGCAGGCGGCGTTGCACCCCCCCCGGGTCACCGGTCCCAGACAGATCAGCCCTTGGTCCAGGAGGCACTCCTCGGGATCGGGGAGGAGCTCGTGGGGGCGCACGATCCTCTTCAGGACCCGCTCCTCCCGGGTGCGGGGGCACTCTTCGCACAGGGCCTTGGCCTTGGCGAACACGTACCCGGGCTCGGGCATCTCCCCGGAGAGGAATGCATTGAAGAACTCGCCGATGAGGCCGGCGGGCGGGGGGCATCCGGGCACGGTGTAGTCCACCCGCACCACCTGGGAGAGGGGGAGCGCCCTGGGGAGCAGGTCCGGCGGGGCGTCCTCTTCCGGGCCCCCGGGCGGCGGCCCTCGCCGCCAGCCCTCCCCCAACACCTCCCCCAGGATCTCTTCCCGGGTGGAGAGGTTGGCTAGCGACGGCACGCCCCCCAGGTGGGCACAGGCCCCGTAGGCCACCACCAGCTTCGCCTTCTCCCTGAGGAGCTCGACCATCTCCACGTTCTCCTCGGTACGGATGGTGCCGTTTATCAGGGCCACGTCGATGGAACCCGGGGGCATCGCCTCCAGGTCCTCTCGCTTGGGGTCCGCCAGGGCCGGCCAGAAGACGATCTCTACCTGGGAGAGGATGTCCACGATGGCCTCCCCCACCTCCAGGAAGGACACGTCACATCCCCCACAGCTCCCGGTCCAATAGACGGCGATCTTTGGCCGTGACGCGTGACGCGTGACGGGTGACGCGGAATTTTCGTGGCGGGCGACGTACGGGGTAGGTCCCATGGAATCGGGGGAGCCCTTCGGCCTCGCTTCGTCTTCCGCACGCATGCGCCTCAGCCTCCCCTCAGCGCGGTGCTTTCCTCGTCACGCGTTACGCGTGACGCGTCACTCCCGGCTCCGATGGGGCCAAGGGCCCGGAGCTCGGCGACGAAGTCGGCCACCACCTCGGCGAACCTCTTCCCCTCGCTGGCCGACACCCATTCCAGGCGCACCCGGTCCGGCTCGATCCCCAGCTCCGGCAGGATCTTCTTGAGGAGGTAGACCCGCCTCCGGGCCTTGTAGTTGCCGGAGACGTAGTGGCAGTCGCCAGGGTGGCAACCCCCGATGAGCACCCCGTCCGCCCCTTGCCGGAGGGCGTCCACCACCCAGGCCGGCTCCACCCGCCCCGAACAGGGGACCCGGATCGGCACCACGTTGGGCGGGTACTTGAGCCGGCTGGTGCCGGCCAGGTCGGCCCCGGCGTAAGCACACCACCGGCACAGGAAGGCCACGATCTTGGGCTCGAACTCAGCCACTTGTCACCTCCGCCGCCTCCTTCAACGCCGCCCGCACCATGGCGAGCACCTGCTCGTCCGTGAGGTTCCGCAGGGACATGGCCCCCGAGGGGCAGGCGGCGGCGCAGGCCCCGCACCCCTCACACAGCACCTCGTTCACCTCCGCCACCTCCTCCACGGTGATGGCGGAATAGGGGCACTGGGGGGCGCAGATGCCGCAGCCGGAGCACAGCTCCTCGTCCACGATCGCCACCTCCGGGGGATGGACCAGCGCCGGGGCCGAAAGGAGGGCGATGGCCTTGGCCGCCGCGCCGGAGGCCTGGGCCACCGCGTCCGGGATGTCTTTCGGGGCCTGGGCCGCCCCGGCGATGAATACCCCCCCGGCCAAGGTCTCAAGCGGCCTGAGCTTGGGATGCGCCTCCTTCAAGAATCCGTGCTCGTCCAGGCACGACATGTGAAGCCGCTGGGCGAGCTCCGTCACCCCGGGAGAGGGCACGATGGCCTGGGCCAAAACCACCAGGTCCGCCTTGACCTCCACGCGCTTGCCGGTGAGGGTGTCCACCCCCCACACCACCACCTTGTCCCCCTCCCGGAACACCTTGGCCACCTTGCCCCGCAGGTACAGGATGCGGTCCTCCTCCATGGCCCGGGCCACGAACTCCTCGTAGCCCTTCCCCCCGGCCCGGATGTCGATGTAGAACACGTAGGCCCGCCCGTCGGGGACCAGGTGCCGATAGAGGAGCGCGTGCTTGGCGGTGTACATGCAGCAGATCTTGGAGCAGTAGGGCTTGTGGAGCTCCGGGTCCCGGGAGCCGGAGCACTGGATGAACACCACTTCTTTGGGGACCTTGCCGTCGGAGGGGCGGCGCACCTCCCCTCCGGTGGGGCCGGAGGCGGAGAGGATGCGCTCGAACTCCAGCCCATCAATCACGTCAGGGATCCGGCCGGCACCGTACTCGGCCATCTCCTCCTTGGGGTAAAGCTCGAACCCGGTGGCCACGATGATGGCCCCCACGTCCTCCTCGATGATCTCCTCCTGCATGTCGTAGTCGATGGCCCCCACCTCGCATACCCGGGCGCACTCGCTGCAGCGCAGGGGCTCCAGGCCCAAGCAAGCCTCCTCGTCCAGGGTGTAAGAGGAGGGAACTGCCTGGGGGAAGGGGATGTAGATGGCTCCCCGCTCCGAGAGTCCCCGGTCGAACTCGTTGGGCACCCGCACCGGGCACACCTCCTCGCAGTCGCCACACAGGTTGCACTTTTCGGGGTCCACGTAGGTGGGTTTCTTGCGGATGCGCACGTGGTAATTGCCCAAAAAGCCGGATACCTCCTCCACCTCGGAGTAGGTGAGCAGGCGGATCCTGGGGTGGCGGGCTGCCTCCACCATCTTGGGGGTGAGGATGCACTGGGAGCAGTCCAGGGTGGGGAAGGTCTCCGAGAGCTGGGCCATGTGGCCCCCGATGGTGGGGCTCTTCTCGACCAGCAGCACCTCGTAGCCGGCCTCGGCCACGTCCAGGGCGGCCTGGATCCCGGCGATCCCCCCGCCGATGACGAGGCACTTCTCGGCGTGGCCGATCTGGAGCGGCTCCAGGGGGTGGTTGCCCCGCACCTTCTCCACGGCGGCCCGGGTGATGCGGATGGCCTTGTCGGTGGTTGCCGGGCCGGCCTCGTGCACCCAGGAGCAATGCTCCCGGATGTTGGCGATCTCCACGAGATACGGGTTGAGCCCCGCCTCCTCCCCCGCGGTGCGGAAGGTGGGCTCGTGCATGGAGGGGGAACAGGCGGCCACCACCACCCCGGTCAGCCGGTGCTCCTTGATCGCCCGTTTCACCAGCTCCTGGCCCGGGTCGGAGCACATGTAGTCGTAGTGGGTGGAGTAGACCACCCCGGGGTAGCGGGCCAGGGCCTCGGCCACCTTCTCCACGTCCACGGTGCCGGCGATGTTGTGGCCGCAGTGGCAGACGAACACCCCAATGCGGGGGCCGTGCCGGGAAGAAGGCCTTATCGCGTCACCGCTTTTAGGAGACATGGACGTTTTCCTCCACGTACTTGACGCCGGCCTCGAAGGCCTTCTTGTTGAGGTCTCGGGTGTGAGGGGGGACCGCCCCCAGGATGGCCGCCAGCATCGCGTCTTTTGAGATAGCGGGCCACAGGGCGGCCAGGGCCCCTAGCATCACCACGTTGGCCACGATCCTGCGGCCCAGCTCCTCGGCGATCCTGGTGGCCGGGACCTCCACCACCCTGACGTCGTCCCGGGGCTCGTGCTCCACCAGGTCCTTGTCCAGGAGCAGGAGCCCGCCGGGTTTGATGTCGCGGCCGAACTTCTCATAGGCTTCCTGGGACATGACCACGGCCGCGTCCGGGACCCCCACCCGGGGGTAGTCCACCGGCCGATTGGCCACCACCACCTCGGCGGAGCAGGCCCCGCCGCGGGCCTCGGGGCCGTAGGACTGGAACAGCACCGCGTGCTTTCCGTCGTGGAGCACGGCGGCCCGGCCGGTGATCCTCCCGGCGGAGATGATCCCCTGGCCTCCGAAGCCGGCAAACCGGATCTCCTGACGCATGGCCGGGGAAAGGTAAGCAAAACCGGCCCCACCCCACATGACGGACATCAGTTTTCTTAGTGCCTTCGGGCACAAAAAGGTAAACCTAATAGCCTGTTGCCCGAAGGTGGTAGCGGCTGAGCCCCCAAGATTTGGTTGCCAAGTAGGAGCGATTGAGCACAATCCTCGGGCAGGGTGGTTTGCGCCTCGGGCACCACCAGGGACCAGGGCTGTCAGGCCCCCGTTCCCGGCTAGTCCCCGGCCAGGCGGGCGATCTCCGCCTCGTCCTCAGTCCACTTGGGCCGCACCTTCACCCGCAGGGAGAGGAACACCTTCTTCCCCAGCAGGGCCTCTAGTTCCAGGCGGGCATGGCGGCCGATCTCCTTCAGCTTCTGACCCCCCCGCCCGATGACGATGGGCTTCTGGGAGTCCCGGGCTACGAAGATGGTGGCGTAGATTTCCAGCAGGGGCTTGTCCTCCCGCTCCCGGATCTCCTCCACCACCACCGCGGTGGAGTAAGGGATCTCTTGGTAGGTGAGGTGGAAGATCTTCTCCCGGATCAGCTCCGCCACCATGAACTCCAGGGGGCGGTCGGTGGTCATGTCCGCCGGGAACAGGGGTTCCCCCTCCGGGAGGTACTGGATGACCAGCTCCAAAGCGCGATCGAGATTCTTCCCCTTGGTACAAGATATGGGCACCAACTCGTCAAAGATCCCCAGCTTCTCGTAAGCGAGCAGCGTCTCGGGGAGCTGGTTGCCCTTGGCCTGGTCGATCTTGTTCACCAATAGGAGCTTGGGGCAGGGGAGGGTGCGGATGCGGGGGAGGACCTCTTGGTCGTAGGGGTCAACCTCCCCACTGGCTTCGGTCATGTACAGGAGCACATCCACCCCGGCCAGGGCCCGGAACGCCTCCCGCAGGATGTGGGCGGAGAGCTTGTTCACGGGCCGGTGCAGGCCCGGGGTGTCTACGAACACGATTTGGGCCCGGTCGGTGGTGTAGATGCAGCGGATGCGGTTGCGGGTGGTCTGGGGGCGGTCGGATACGATCACCACCTTCTTCCCCAGGATGGCGTTGATGAAGGTGGACTTGCCCACGTTGGTCTTGCCCACCACCGCCACGATCCCGGCCTTATACGACATCTGCCTGCACCTCCCCGGCCCTGATCGCCGCCCGGACCCGGGCGATGGCCTCCCCCATGAACCGATCCGGCCCCGGAGGGGGCACCAGCTGGGCCAACTGCCGGAACGAAGGCCGGGTGGCCGGGGACAGCCCCTCCGGCCCGACCAGCTCCACCGCCCACCGGGCACAGGTCAACTCCAGGGCCACTTGCCAGATCACGTTCTCCGCTATCCGCAGCACCTTCCAGGCGGAGGTAGCCCCCATGGAGTTGTGGTCTTCCTTGCCCCCCGAGGTGGGGAGGGAGTCCACCGCCGCCGGGTGGCACAGCACCTTGTTCTCCGCGGCGAGAGCGGCGGCAGTGTATTGGAGCAACATCAGTCCGGAGGAGGGTCCGGCCTCCGGGGACAAAAACGGCGGCAGGCCCCGGTCCTCCGCCGTCATCAGCAGGGAGATGCGGCGCTCACAGCTCGCGCCCAGCTCGGCCAGGGCAAGGGCCAAACTCTCGGCAGCGAAGGCCAGGATCTGCCCGTGGAAGTTGCCCCCCGGGAGGGCGTCCCCTTGGGGGAAGATCAGCGGGTTGTCGGTGGCGGAGTTCATCTCCACCCGCAACTTCTCCTCTACCCACCACAGGTTCTCAAGACAAGGCCCCAAAAGCTGGGGCAGACAGCGCAGGGAGTATGGGTCCTGCACGTCCCCCTGCCAGGTATCACAGAGCTTGGTTCCGGAAAGCAGCTCCCGCAGCCAGGCCGCTACCTTGAGTTGTCCCGGGTGGGGGCGCGCCTGGTGCAACCGCTCGTCCAGGGGGGTGGTGCTCCCGCGCAGGGCCTGGAAGGTGAGGGAGCTGGCCAGGAGGGCTGCCCGGAAGGCCCGCCATCCCAGCCCCCAGGCCAGGGTGGTCAGGGACAGCATGTAGGCGGTTCCGTTGAGCAGGGCGAGGCCCTCTTTGGGGGCCAGGCCGGCCAGGGGCTCCAGGCCGGCCCGGCGGAGGGCTTCCCCCCCGGGGAGCTCCTCACCCAGGTACCAGGCCCGGCCTTCCCCCAACAGCACCAACGCCAGATGGGCCAAGGGGACTAGGTCCCCGGAGGCCCCCACCGACCCCTGCTCCGGAATCACCGGATACACCCCCCGGTTTAGCATCTCCCCTAGCAGCTCCACCACCTGCGGCCTTATCCCCGACAAACCGGTTAACAGGGAGTTGAGCCGGAAGAGGAGCATCCCCCGCACCGCCTCCTCGGACAGGGGGGCTCCTACCCCACAGGCGTGCGAGCGCACGATGTTCTCTTGAAGGGCCCCGTATTCATCCGGGGACACGGTCACCCGACTGAGCTTGCCGAACCCGGTGGTCACCCCGTAGAGCTGGGTACCCTGTTCCACGAGGTGGGCCAACCTGTCTGCTCCGGCCGCCACCTGCGCCAATGCCTCCGCGGAGATGCGTACCTTTTCTTCGTCTAAGATCACCCGCAGTGCCAACTGAGGGGTCAAGTTATGGCCGTCTAGCTCTACCATAGCGCCATCAGTATAGGGGCAATGGAGATGCCCGGCCACGTGGATCAGGTGGGGCACTTGGCGGCACCTAGCTTCAGCAGGGCTTCCCGGTCCGAGTGAGGTTCCCTCCCCTGGGCGGTGAGCTGCCACCGCTCGTGCCCCTTGCCGGCCACCAGGACCACGTCTCCCGGCCCGGCGAGCTGGACTGCCTGGCGGAGGGCCGCCTTTCTATCCAGCTCCAGTTCGTAGCTCCCCCGGGCCTCCTCCAGGCCCAGGGCCAGCTGCTGGGCGATCTCCTCCGGGGGCTCGCCTTTGGGGTTGTCGCTTGTGAGGATGGCCAGGTCAGCCAATTGTCCCATCAGCTTGCCCAGCTGGAGGCGTTCCTCCCGGGGCGTCCCCCCGGGGGCTCCCAGCACCACCACCAATCGCCTGGCCCGCGGCCGCAGCAAACTCAGCACTGCCTCCAAGGCTGCCGGGGTGTGGGCGTAGTCCACCACCGCCAGGGCCCCGCCAGCGAGCAGGTACCGCTCCAGTCGCCCCGTGGGGAGCCGGGCCCGGGAAAGCCGGTCCGCTATTTGGGGGGTGGGAACCCCCAGCGCCCAGGCTGCCGCGGCCGCCCCCAGCGCGTTTTCCAAGTTGAACCGACCGGGAAACGGCAGGGAAACAGGGGCCCGGCCGGCGGGGGTGATGAGTTCGAAGGCCCACCCCCAGTCCAGTTCCCGCACCGCACTGGCTCGAACCTCCCCCGCCCTCACCCCGTAGGTGAGCGTCCTCGCGCTGCTGGCCCGGAGAAAATGCGAATTGTACTGGCTTTCCCCGTTCACTATCCCCCAGCCGGAAGGGGTCAACCCCTCGAACAGGGAGAGCTTAGCCGCCAAATAACTGTCCAAAGAGCCGTGGAATTCCAGGTGTTCCGGGGTGAGGTTGGTGAACACAGCTACCTTGAACCTCACCCCCAGGAGCCTCTTCTGGACCAGCCCGATGGAAGAAGCTTCCAGGGCGAAGAACCGGGCCCCGGCTGCCAGCGCCTGGGCCGCCAGCCGCTGCACGTCCGGAGCCTCCGGGGTGGTGACGCAGGAGAGCCCCTGTTCGGCCACCCGCACCGTGGTCAAGGTGACACAGTTTTCAAGCAGCTGGCCCAGGAGGTGGACCACCGTGGTCTTGCCGTCGGTGCCGGTAACACCGATGGTGATGAGCTTTTCCGTGGGATGCCGGTAGAAGGCGGCGGCGGCGAGGGCCAGGGCAGCCCGGGCATCGGGCACCCGGAAGTAGGGGACGGCAAATGGGCCCAGGTCCTGCTCGCCCACCACCCCCACTGCCCCCCGAGCGATGGCCTGGGGGATGAATCGATGTCCGTCGTGGACCTGGCCCGGCAGGGCGAAGAACAGGTCCCCGGGGCGCACCCGCCGGGAATCCCAGGCCAACCCCCGCGGCGCCAGCTCTCGCAGCACGGCCTCCATGGCGCAGCCCACCTTAACTTGGGGCGAGGCAGGGGACGAGGACACGCGGCTTGAAACCAGGGGTCAATCCCCCCCGGGGGAGCCCGACCCGGAACCATGTTCCACGCCAGATGATTTTCGGCACTGGGAGCCAATTTCTGAGGCCCACACGGCCTGCTCTGACCGGTGCGGCCGGAGATCTCACTCGGACCGTTTCGTAACCAGCTGAGCGATTTAGCTCGCCTCTCGGGCAGGCGGATTTGCACCCCGGGCGCTAAATGGAAAACTCCCAGTGAGCCACCTGGTAGCGGCGCAGGCGCTCCGGGAGCACCTCCACCCCCAGGCCGGGCCCCCGGGGCAAGGGGATGGTCCCCCGCGGGCTCAGCTCGAAGGCGGGTTCGGCGATGTCCTCGCGGAAATAGCGGTCGGTGGCTGAGATGTCGTGGGGAAGTTGAAAGCCGGGCAGGGAGGCCAGGGCCAGGTTGAGCGCCCGGCCGATGCCCGTCTCCAGCATCCCCCCACACCACAGTGGCACCCCCCGGGAGGACGCCAGCTCCTGGATCTCCAACGCGGCCTGGATCCCCCCCACCCGCCCCTGCTTCAGGTTGATCACCCGGCAGGCCCCGATCTCCAGCGCTTCCCAGGCCCGCTGGGGGGAGGTGATGGATTCGTCCAGGCAGATTGGGGTAGAGAGCCTGCTTGCGAGCCGGGCGTGCCCCACGAGGTCCTCGTGCCACAGAGGCTGCTCTATCAGCCCCAGGCCCATTCGATCCAGCTCCGCCAGCACCGCCAGCTCCTCCAGTCGGTAAGCGCAGTTGGCGTCCACCCACAGCGGGAGGTCTGGGAACCGCTCCCGCACCTCCGCCACCACCTCCAGGTCCCAACCGGGCTTTATCTTCAGCTTCACCCGCCGGTAGCCCTGGGCCACGAACTCCTCCACCCGGGCCAGCAGGGAGTCGAGGTCCGGCTGGATGCCCACGCTGACCCCGGCTGGGACCTCGTCCCGCACCCCGCCCAGCTCCGCGGCCAAGGGGACGCCGGTCAACCGGCAGTAGAGGTCCCACACCGCCGCCTCCAGGGCCGCCTTGGCCATGGGATGGCCCCGCACCGGGGCGAAGGCCCTGCGCACCTGGTTGGGATGGGAGGGCCGGGCCCGGGAGAGCAGGGGCACCAAGAAATCTCGGATTACCAGCAGGGCGGTATCCACAGTCTCGTACGAATACCAGGGACCGGAGGAGGCCACGCACTCGCCCCAGCCCTCTTCCCCCCCGCCGGAGACCCGCACCAACAGTGCCCTTCGCACCTGCTCCCGGCCGAAGCTGGTCTCGAATGGCCGGACCAAGGGGAGTTCAACCAAATAGCAGGAAATGCGGTCCAGGGGGATCATGTCCGGGCCAGCACCTCTGCCGGGGAAGCCCTGCTGAGCACTAAGAAGCTCCGGTTCCCTTGGCGGAAGAACCCGGATACCACATATCCCCCTTCCTCCAAGTACAGCCCCAACGCTCGGCGGGATTGTTGCCGCCACTGGCGGGCCAGCTCCAGGTCTTGGCGCTTGAGCCGCTGTAGGTCGCTTGGTATTTCGTAGAGCAGGGTGGGGGCGGTGAGCCCAGCCCGGAAGGACGCAGGTGCCCGCAGCCCCGAGGGCAAAAGCCGGGTGCTGTTTATGGTCTCCACTTGGCCCAGCTTCAGATCCTCACTCCAGCCATGGGCCAGCCGGGCCTCCACCCGGGGGGAGGTGAGGTGCCATTCGCAGAGAAATCGATCCGACGTCAACCCCCGGTTGCGCTTGTCTCGGAATTTTCCGTAGTAGTTAGGCAGATACCGGGTGGCAATTGCCCCCAGTTTGTTCAGGTTGAAATGCGCGTTGCGTGACTCCAACGGGTCGAAGGTCCAGGTGATGAGCTTGATCCCCTGTTTCAGGACATGCTCCCGTTGGGCGCACTTCAGGGCGTAGCCCACCCCTTTCCCTTGCCAGTCCTCCCGCACCGCTGCCATCAGGGACTGGTGCCTGAGGCTCCCGTCCTCCCACCGCCCCAACAAAGACAGGGTGAAGCCGACCATCTCCCGGGCCGGTCCCACCCCATCGTAGGCGCCCAACAGCAGCCCCCCACCCTCCACCACCGTGTGGATGATGTGATCCGGCACCACCGCGATGTCGGAAAATCCCCACACCGCCTTCTGCAAGGCCTCGCACTCCCAGTAACCCCGCTGATGCCGGACGGGCTCAATCACTACCCTGGGCCCTTTGGTCTGCATGTTTGTCCTCGTACATGCGCTCGTCGGCCTCCGCCAGCAGCTTGTCCAGGTCGAACTCCTGCTGGGCCGGTTCCCATATTGCTTTTCCAATGGACAGCCCGATGGTCACCCCCAGTTCCCGGGCCAGGCCCTTGATCCCCTCCTTGAGCCGGTGCATCACCCGGTCCACCGCCCCGTCGGTCTCCGGGATCATGATCAGAAACTCATCCCCCCCTATTCTCACCACGTAGTCCGCCTCGCGCACGTTGGTCCGGAGGAACTCTGCCACCCGGCGCAATACCTCGTCCCCGGTGAGGTGGCCCAGGCGGTTGTTCACCTCCCGGAACCCGTCCACGTCCACGTACAGGAAGGCCAGTGGGCGGCGGTACCGCCGGGCGGCGGCCACTTCCCTCTCCACGGCCTCGTCCAGGAAGCGGCGGTTGTAGAGTCCGGTCAGCGGGTCCCGGATGGCCAGTTCCTGGAGGCGCTGTCTGGCGGCCATGTTGCCCAGCGCCACCGCCAACTGGCTGGCGATGGCCTGCAGGAGGGCCAGCTCCCCGGGGCCGAAGGCGCTGGGAAGCCTGGATTCCACGTTTAGCACCCCAAACAGCTCCTCCCCCACCATCACCGGCACCGCCAGCTCGGAGCGGATCTCCGGGCTGCCCGGCACGTAGCGAGGGTCGGAAGGGGCGTCTGCCAGCAACGCGGGCGCCCGGTGCTGGGCCACCCACCTCACCACCCCCCGCCCGGGGGGAGGCCGCCAGCCGGGCCGGAGGTCGGGGATGAGGCCCATCCCCTCCGCC
Organism: Acetothermia bacterium UBA3574; assembly: GCA_002375935.1. Lineage (GTDB taxonomy): Bacteria > Bipolaricaulota > Bipolaricaulia > Bipolaricaulales > Bipolaricaulaceae > DFNF01. The sequence continues at coordinate 15,827 of DFNF01000068.1, read as the reverse complement.
GGTTCCAGGGCCTCCAACACCAGGTCCCCATCGCGGAAGGAGAAGAAAGAGGAGTGGTCGAAGGAAAATGCGTCTTTCAGCGCCTCCAGGGCCAACTTGATGAGTTCGTCGCGGTCCCGGGCTTGGGAGAAGGAGTGGGACAGATCATACAAACCGGTTAGCCTCGCTCGGACGCGGATGCCTTGGATCACTGTGGCACACAGCGAGGCCACCGAGAGCAAGGTGTCCAAGTCGAGCTCTGAAAGGGCGTGGCAGTCCTGCTCCCCGGCCATCAAAACGCCCACCAATTCCTCATCTAGCCGCACGGGCACCACCAGCATCGAATTCAGCCCGAGTCTTTCTCGCAGCGGGCAATTCATCTCCCGGGCGTCGGGGATGACCTCTCCCTCCAGCCGACTGGGGTCCAGGTAGGGGTGGTGGGCCAGGGGCTCCCGGGTTTGCACCAGCTTCCCCCCGGGGTTCTGCGCGTACCAAAACGGATCCAAGGCCTCCGAGGTGAGCTTGCCGCCGGCGCTCAGGGCGTAGCCGAGCTCCTTGGCCATCAACTCCACTGCCCGCCGGATGACCGCTGGTTCGGTGGTGGCTCCGGCTAATCTGGGGGCCATGGCCTGCACCGCCGCCAAGTGTCTCTCGTGCCGCTCCCGGAGATCCCGCTCGTAGGCCCGTTCCACCGCCAGTGCCGCCACCGCTGCCAGCTGGGTCACCGGCTCCAGCAGCTCCGGAGTGGGGGCGGCCGGGTCCACCGGGTCGTCCACCGAGATGTGGCCGATCAGGCGCCCTCCCACCTGCAAGGGGATGAACAGCAGGTCCATGGGGCTCCAGCCATCGAGCTCCACCGTGCCTGGGAGGCCCACCCCATCCAGCTCAAACGGGTTTTTGCTCAGCGGGATGTAATAGGCCTCCGGACCCAGCCTGAACTGGTCCGAGAAATACACCCGCCGCTGCTCCGGTTTCAACCCGGGCTTGGATAGCAGGGCCTCTTCTTCCTCCCGGGTCAGCCCCGAGGTGACCACCTGGTACACCGGGGCTTCCAAGGGGTCCGGCCACCGCAGGTCATAGAGGGAGATGACCGCCCGGCGGAAGCCGCAGTAGGTGGTGATGGCATTGGCGACCTCTTGGATGATCTTGCGGGGGCTATCGGCCAAGAGGACCCTCCGCACCAACCCTAGCAGGATCCCCTGCAGGGCGGCCCGCCGCCGTTCCGCCTCCACCTCCTTCACCAGGCCCACGATGACCGGTCTGCCCTCGGCCTCGGCCCGCCGGGAATACACCTCCACCCACAACGGGGTCCCATCCCCCCGCAGGAGCCGGATGGCATAGGGGGGGTACTCCTTGCCGGCCAGCTTGTCCAACAGTACCCGCCGCACTTGCTCCCGATGCTGGGGGTGTATTAGCTCCAACACCGACCGGCCCAGGAACTCGTTCGGATCGCGCTTGAGGTGCTCGCCCACGTAAGGGCTCGCGTAAAGGACGTTCAGGTCTTGATCCAACACGTAGATGCCAAACCACGGCGAGGCGGTAAACAGGCGTGTCTGATCCTCCAGCTCGGCCAGCCTCGCCCGCAGGGCACCGACGGCGCTGGCCAGCTCCAAAAGCGGCGGAGAAAGCTGAGGGGAGATGAGCTCGGGATCAACCGTAGCCAGGTGAGAGATGTCCTGGGGGGCCTCGCGCCCCACCCCGAGCAGGGGAAGCAGGGGGTGACTGCGGGAGAGGGCCCGGGCCAATTCCGGTCCCGCCTCCCACTCCAGGTCCACCACCGCCACCGTCGCCGGGGGAAAGGGAGGCTTGGGTGCCAAGATCCGGATCACCTCCCAGCCCTGTTCTGTCAGCCCCTCGCTCAGGGTATCCCGCCAGCCCCCTGGGGGCCCCGCTATTAGCACTTTTCGTTCGATCTCCATACGCTCAGTCCCAAGCCTCCTTCTGGACAACGGGTGGATTTTAGTCCTTCCGTACCACCCGTGACAACCCGGGGCTATGATCTCAACTTATCACCTCCTCGGATCCGAGAGAAGCCGCACTTTTTCAAGTAGGGTCCGAACGGCGAAAGGTCTTGCTGGGGGTGGCCTCTGAGGAGGCAGTGGTGGAGAGCTTCTTGGGAGCCTCCCCCATCGTCTGGGCCAGCCCCGACTACCCTCCGTTCCTCCTCGTCCACGGCCGCGACGCCCGGGCCGTCCCCTACCAGGAGTCGGTGTGGATGGCCGGGGCCGAGGCTTCCTCTCATCCCCGGGGCGGGCCACGGGTTCATAAACTGTCCCGCTACCCCGGCGGCCCGCAGGGCAATGGCCGCCATGGAGGAATTCCTGGAAGATACATGGGGACCCCTTAGCTCAGAAGCTCCACCCGCAGGTAGATCTGGACTTCTCCATCCGGGGTGGACTTGGGGAATACCAACCGCTTCTCTCCCCCCAGAAGGTTGGAAAGGCGCCAGGGGAGCCAGAGCCCGAATAAGCCCCCGAGGAGATCGTGTTGGTCGTGGAGGGAAGGGCTGTCCTCATCCCACACCATAACTTCGACGTAGAGGAACGGCCGCACCTCCCCCTCGAAGAGGACTACGGATAGGACCTTCTCCTCCCCATCCCCCATGGAGTAGTGGCCGCTTGCGGGGATGCGGGCCGTGCGCTGAAGGGGAGCCCCGTTGGCCGCGAACCCGGAGAGGGCCCGGGTCTGAATGAAAACCTCGCCGTTGAAGCTGTCCCCGCTCTCCACGGTCTTTATCCCTGCGAGGCTGACCCTTGCCCGGAGCCCCTCGGGGAGGGAGACGCGTCGGATGGAGTATTGGAACACCACCTGCGCCGGCGTCTCCCCCTGGAGGAAGTACCTCTCGGAGACTTCGACGGTGTAGGTGGCGGTCCCAGAGGCCCAGGCCTCGGGGGAGACGACCTGGAAATGCGGGGTGAAGTCGAGGTAGGGCGCCTCCCTGACCTCGACCCGGCCTTCCCCGGACTCCCCTTCGGGCGTGCCCGGGAGGCCCGGGGGAACGGGGAGGGTGAGCCTTGCCCGCAGTGCCTCCTCGAGGGTGGCTAGGGCCTCGGGGGCGAAGCTATGGTCCCAGTCGTACTTGTAGTTCCCGAGGAACTGGATCGCGATCCCCAGGAGAGGGCCCATTTCAGCTGCGGGGAGGGCAAAGATGGGGATTCCCTCGGTCTCTTGCGCCAGTTCAATTCCTTCATCCGCGATGGTATACCAGCCGACCCAAGGCCAGACCAACTTCTGGCAGACGTTCCCCGAGCCCACCACCGAGATGAAGCCGATGGGGTTCCCCTTGAACCGGGGCCACTCGACCAGGTTCCCATCGAACTCGATCCGGTCCAAGGTCACCACCACCCACGCCTCATCGGCCAACGCGAACACGCCCGCAAGGAGGGAAAGGAGACCTAAGATCGTCCGCATATCCACCACCTCATCCGGAATTACACCCACCCCCTGAGGAGGGGTTCCGGGAACCACGGTTTCCAGGGCGCGGAGGATACAGGGGAAACCTGTGCCAGCCGGATTCGGCTCGTGGACGAGACCGCTCCTCAACGGTCAGCATCCAAGGGCCCGCAAGGGGGCACTGGGCTTGCCTAAAGGCCGAGTGGGGTGCCGAGGAGCTTCATCCGGGCCCGGTGGAGGGGGGGATGGCCCCGGGCCCGAAGCTCAGGCGGGGGAAGCGAGGCCTCATCCGGCTTGTCGGTGAGGCCGAAGATGAGCACCCCCCTCCTCAGGAGGTGGCGGCAGAGCTCCATCACTTCCCGGGTGAGGACGATCTCCTCGGCGAGGATCCTTTCCTCCCCCACATCGTCGGGCAGCCAGTCCATCCTGTTCACCGTCTCCTCATACTCCCGCCGGCGAAAGCTTTTGAACGGGGTGGGGTCGCCCTGCCTGAAACCGGCGAAGACCTCCTGGTGGATCGGGACGAGCCTCTTCGGGATCGACTTCCTCGCGCAAATGGCGATGAAATCGGCGAAGGTGCGGAGGTGCCCCGCCGCGAGGTCGGAAAGGAGCTCAGGAAGTTGGTACACGCCCCCGACGACCATGAGGCAGATGTAGGCGAGGTAGTCCTGGTTGTCGGCGGTGAAGCCGTGGTATTTTTGCTGGTTGAGTTCGTCGAACGCCGTCCGGAAGGCCTGCTCATCGAAGGCTCCCCCCAGGGCCTCCTCCACGGTGCGACGTACCGCCGCCACCCGGGCGGAGTCGATGACCCGGGAGTTCCTCCCCCGTGCACCGAAGGCGGTCTTGTCCAGGTCTAAAAGTAGCGCGGTCCCCTCGTCCAGGGGATAACGCTGCTGGGTCAACCAGTCCAGAAAATCCGCCAGCGCCCCCCAGCGGTTGGCGTACATCACCCCGCCCCGGATCTCCACCTTTTTCGGTTCATCCGCGGCCTCGGCGGCGATGAACCCCCGGATGGGCAGGTGATCTCCCAGGCCCGCGATGGTGAGGGCATCGTTCCTTTTGGTATCGCCGATGTAGAGGAGGTGGGCGAGGGAGGCCCGGGTGCGCAAGGCCTGGGCTGCCTGGAGGGTGCGGAGGACCACCCGGGCATAGTCTGCCTGGGCCTTCCGCGGGAGGTGGCCCTCCGGGAGGCCGAGCTCGGCCCGGAGCTCCGCGAGGCCTGGGAGCCGCGCGTCTTGCGGGGTGAGACCCCGATAAACGACGAAATCCCCGAGAAGCTCGCTGAGCGCAGTTCGCTGGTAGGGCATGTCCTCAGCTCAAAAAGCCTTGGGCGAGGAGGAGTTCGGCGTTGAGGATGGCGCCGCCAGCGGCCCCGCGCACCGTGTTGTGCCCCAGGATCTCCAGCTTCCAGTCGAGCACCGGGCACTCCCGCACCCGACCCACCACCACACTCATCCCCCCGCCCTCTTCCCGGTCGAGCCGCGGCTGGGGACGATCGGGCTCTTTCCGCACCACGATCGGCCGGGCCGGGGCGCTGGGAAGCCCGAGCTTTTGGGGAAGGGACCGGAAGTCTTCCAGGACCCCTATGAGCTCCTCCCGGGTAGCCTCCCGCTCAAGCGCCACCGAGACGGCCTCCAGATGCCCATCCCGGGTGGCCACCCGGTGACAGTGGGCGCTGATCGCCAGCTTCGCCTCCGCGATATCATCTCCCCTCAGCACCCCCCAGATCTTGTTGGGCTCCCGCTCCACCTTCTCCTCCTCCCCGGGGATGTAGGGGATCACGTTGTCCAGGATGGAGAGCCCGGGCACCCCCGGGTAGCCCGCCCCGGAGAGGGCCTGCATGGTGACCACGCTGATCGCCTTGAGGCCGAAGGCCCGCCGTAGGGGCTCCAGGGCCAAAACCAGCTGGGCCGTGGAGCAGTTGGCGCAGGTCACGATGAAGCCCGGCCAGCGGCGCCGCCTTCTCTGGACCTGGATGAGCCCGAGGTGGTCAGGGTTCACCTCCGGGATGAGGAGCGGCACATCCGGGTCGTAGCGGTGACTCCTGGCGTTGGAGGAGACGACGTAGCCGGCGGCGGCGAATTCCTCCTCGATGGGGCCGGCCTCAGCCCCAGGCAGGGCGGAGAACACGAGCCGGCAAGGAAGAGGGGGCTCGCACCGCTCAACGGTCATCTCCCGCACCGCCTCCGGCGGCTCCCCGGGGATGACCCAGGTGGTGGCCTCAGCATACGTCTTCCCGGCCGAGCGGGCCGAGGCCGCCAAGGCCGTGATCTCAAACCAGGGGTGGTCGGCGAGGAGTCTCACGAACCACTGCCCCACCATGCCGGTGGCGCCGAGTATCCCCACGGGGATCTTTTCCATCGCTACCTCCTAGAGCTCCTTCCCCAACCGCACGATGTCGGCGAGAAGCCCGGCGGCAGTGCTCGCCGGCCCGGCCCCGGGGCCGCTGATAACGAGGGGGTGCTCCCGGAAGCGACGGGTCTCGAAGACGATCAGGTTCTCCGGCCCCCTCGCCCGGGACAAGGGGCTTTCCCACTCCACCTCCACCAGGCCCACCCGAGCCCCTTCCGGCGAGACCTCGGCGAGATACCGGAGGACCTTTCCCTTCCTGCCGGCCTGCTCGAGGCGCCTCTGCATCTTCACGTCCAAGGGAAGGAGCTCTCTCAGGAACTCCTCCACCGGTAGCTCCCCCAGCTTGGGAGGACACAGGGGCTCCACGGCCACATCCCGGAGCTCCAGGGGGAGCCCGAGCGTGCGGGCGAGGATGAGCGCCTTACGGGCCACGTCCTCTCCGGAGAGGTCCTCGGCTGGGTGAGGTTCGGTGTAGCCCCGGGCCATGGCGGCCCGCACCGCCTGGGAGAAGGGGACCCCCACCTCGACCTGATGGAGGAGGAAGCCCAGGGTGCCGCTCAGGATCCCCCGGATCCGGTACACCTCGTCCCCGGTGGCGAGGAGCGAGTTCAGGGACGAGATCACGGGTAGGCCTGCCCCCACTGTCGCCTCGTACCGGAGCCTCCCAGAGGTCGTGAGCCGCCGGTAGTCCTCCCAGGGACCGACGAGCGGCCGCTTGTTGGCGAGGGCCACGCCCCAGCCTTGATCCAGGGCGGCGAGGAGTATCCCCACTGTCCCCTCCGAAGCGGTGGCATCCACCATCACCCCGCGCTCCTCGGAAAGGAGGCAGTGCACCGCCTCCCGGGCTTCCTCCCCCGCCAAGCCCGTCGCACCGAGCCCTTCCCCCTTTTCCTTAAAGGAAAGGATCTCCCGCAGCCGGCCCGCCGGGATCCCGGAAGGGTCCACCACGCCCCCGGAGCTATCCAGGACGGCGAGGACACGGACCTCATCTCCCAAGGACAGGGCCTCGCTAGCGAGGGCCCTGCCCACCGTGCCGCAGCCCAAGACGACGATGGGGATCGCCATCCTCAGCCCCCGAGGGCGAACTCCCGGTGGATGGCACGCACCGCCTGGTCCACCTCGTCTTCCTTGACCACCAGGGATACGTTGTACTCGGAGGACCCCTGGGCGATGGAGATGACGTTGATCCCTTCCTGGCCCAGGGCCCCAAACAGCTTGGCGGCGATCCCCGGGACCTCCTTCATCCCCTTGCCCACTGCGGCCACGATGGCCACCCCCCGCTCGGCCCAGATGCGGTCCACGTTCCTGCCGGCAAGCTCGGGGGCAAAGGCCTCCCTCAGCGCCCGCAGGGCCCCTTCGGTCTCCTCCTCCCGGATCACAAAGCAGATGCTCTGCTCCGAGGAGGACTGGGAGATCATGAGCACGCTTATCCCCTCCTCGGCCACGGCGGAGAACAGCTTGGCGGCGATCCCCGGCACTCCCAGCATCCCCCGACCCTCCACGGTGAGGAGGCTCAGGCCCTTGATGGAGGTGATGGCCTTCACCAACGTTTTGTTATCTTGAGGCTCCTCCACGATCAGGGTGGAGGGCCCGTCCGGGTTGAAAGTGTTCTTGATGCGGATGGGGATTTTTCGCTCCACCGCCGGGAGGATGGTCTTGGGGTGAATCACCTTGGCCCCGAAGTAGGAGAGCTCTGCGGCCTCGGCGTAGGAGAGCTCGGGAAGGGTGCGGGCCTCGGGGACGATCTGGGGATCGGCGGTCATCACCCCGTCCACGTCGGTCCAGATCCAGACTTCCTCCACGTCGAGACAATGGCCCAGGATCGCGGCCGAAAAATCGCTCCCCCCTCGGCCCAGGGTCGTGATCGCCCCCTCTTCGGTGGCGCCGATGAAGCCGGTGACCACCGGGGTCACCCCTTCCTCGAGCAAGGGGAGGAGGGCGGTGCGCGTCCGCTTGCGGGTGGGCTCCCAAAGCGGCGAGGCTGCCCCGTGCCGGTCGTTTGTGACGATGAGCTCGGTGGCCTCGACGGCGCGGGCTGGAGCCCCCTCCCGCCGCACCGCCGCAGCCAGGAGCCGCACCGAAAGCCGTTCTCCCAGCGAGGCCACCGCGTCCAGGCCCCTGGGGGTGAGCTCCCCCAGCACCTGGATGGCGGAGCACAGGTTCTCGAACTCCCGCACCAGGGCCCGCACCTCCGCAAGGAGCGTTCCCCGCTCCCCGGGGGCGGCCACCTTCTGGGCCGCCTCCTCGTGACGGGAGTAGAGCTCGGCGATGGTGCGGTGGAGGAGGTCGCTCTTGTGGTGGGCGGCGGCCCGGGCGGCCCGGATGAGGGCGTCGGTCACCCCCTCCATGGCCGAGACGACCACCACCGGCGTTCCCCCGGTCGTGGCCTCCCTAGCGACGATCCGTGCGGCCCTGAGGATCCGCTCGCCGTCCCCGACCGAGGTCCCGCCGAACTTCATCACCACCATCTACAACACCTCCTTCACCGCCTCCAGGGTGGGCTCGATCGCCAGGGGGCGGTTGGCGTAGGCGGGCTCGATCCCCGGGAGCTCCCCCAGGTGGTAGGCGATGGTGGCCTGGGGGTCCTTGAGGAGGTTCCCGGTGAGGATCGCCACCACCCGCTCCCCCTGCTTGATCGTGCCCTCCTGGACGAGCCTCCTCGTTCCGGCCACCGCGGCAGCCGAGGCTGGCTCACAGCCGATCCCGGCCGCGTCCACCTGAGCCTTGGCGTCCATGATCTCCTGGTCCGTGACCTCCACCACCAAGCCGCGGGTCAGCCGCAGCGCCCGCACCGCCCGGGGATAGCTCACCGGATCCCCGATCCGGATCGCGGTGGCAATGGTTTGCGCCTTCACCCGCTCCCGGCGGCGGAAGCCTTCCCGGAAGCTGCGGTAGAAGGGGTTTGCGCCCCTCGCTTGCACCGCAGCCAGGCGCGGCAACCGCTCGATGAGCCCCAAGTCAATGAGCTCCCCCAGCGCCTTGCCGAAGGCGCTCGTGTTCCCCAGGTTCCCGGCCGGAAGCACGATCCAATCCGGCGCCTCCCAGCCAAGCTGCTGGATCAGCTCGAACACGATCGTCTTCTGGCCCTCGATGCGGAAGGGGTTCAGGGAGTTGAGGAGGTAGATCCCGAGCTTCTCGCAAAGTTTGCGCACGAGCCCCATGGCGGCGTCGAAGTCCCCTTCCACCTCCAGGGTTTTGGCCCCGTAGGCGAGGGCCTGGGCGAGCTTCCCCAGGGCGATCTTCCCCTGGGGGATGAACACGATGGCCGAAAGGCCGGCCAGGGCGGCATAGGCGGCCATGGAGGCCGAAGTGTTCCCGGTGGAGGCGCAGGCCACGGCCCGACACCCAAGTAGCCTCGCCTGGGTCACCCCTACGGTCATCCCCCGGTCCTTGAAGGAGCCGGTGGGGTTTTCCCCCTCGTGCTTGAGGTAAAGCTCCTCCAGCCCGGCCCACCTGGAGAGACGTTCGCTTCGGTAGAGATGAGTGTTCCCTTCGGGGCGGGAGACGATTTTGGACTCCTCTACCGGGAGCACCAGCTCCCGGAACCGCCATACCCCGCTGCGGTAGATGGGGTTTTCAGGGTCCCAGCGGTTCAGGCGCTCGTCGAACAGCTCCCGCGACACCGGGAGGGAGGAGAGGTCGTGCCGGACGTCCAGGAGGCCGCCGCAGTCGCAGCTTGCGCGGATCTCCCCTGGGGGATACTCGGCGCCACAGGCGATGCACCTTAATACGTAGGACACTTCAACTCCTTGGCCACGGCCGGGATGGCCCACCGGCAAATTTAGCCAATATGTACGGCTGCATGGGAGCCCTGTCAAGAGCTAATGCCCAAGTGGCCCGTGATGGGGATACAGGTTTTTCTTGCGGATGTTTGTTGGATTATCATAGATCTTGGAGAGAGGCGAGACCATGGAAGCGGATCTGGAGGAGAGGGAGCGGCAGTACCTGAACGCGGTGGCGGAGAAGTGGTGCGTCCTCAGGGCCGGGGACGCGGAGATCCCCCTCACCGACGTGTTCGTGATGCTCGAGGCCACCGAGCGTTCAGCCCATACGCCGCTGCAGAAACACCCGGAACTTCCCCGTCTCCGCGAACGCCTGGAGCACGCCGGGATGCCGGATTTCCCCGGCGGCAGGGATATCCCCGCACGGCTGCTCCTCCGGGAAGCCCTGAAGGGAGCCGAGCACATGGTCCTCTTGGGCGAGCCCGGGGCGGGGAAGAGCACCACCCTGCAGTTCGTGGGCCTGTGTTTCGCCCAGGGGGGCTGGGCGAGGGAGCGTTTGGGATTAGAGGAGGACCGTGTCCCCATCCTGTTGGACCTCAAGCGTTACTCCGGGCTCCTTTCCGGCCCCGGCCCCGCACTGGAGGAGGCCTCGGCGAAGGAAGTGGCCCAGTGCCTGCGGGACGAGGGCGAGGCGTTGGAGCTGGTGCGGAAGTTGAGGGAGGAGGGGAGGCTCCTGCTCCTCCTCGACGGCCTGGACGAGGTCCCCGAAGGGGAACGCCCCGGGGTACGGGAGGAGATCGCGGACTTCGCCCGCTCCCCCAGCGGCAGGAAGTGCCGGATCCTGGTGGCCTCCCGCCTGGTGGGATACGCCCCCCTGGGCGGGGGATTCAGGGAGTTCGTCCTCAAGCCCTTCCAAGATCCCAAAGAAGCCCTTCCGTATCTCAAAAACTGGCTCGCCGCCTTGAGGCCGGGTTGGAAGGACGAGGCCGAAGCCCGTGCCGAAGCGCTCCTTGCCGAGATGGAGCGACATCCACCCTTGCGCCGGGTGCTCGATAACCCCCTGCTCCTGCGCCTGATGGCCGAGGTGTATGCGGGCACCGAGCGGGTGGCCCGCAGCCGCGCCGAGATCTACGGGCGGTGGGTGGACGAACTCTGGGAGCGGGCGGTGCGGCGGGGAGCGCCGAGGGAGAAGAAGAAAGAGGCGCTGGAACAGCTGGAGGAGGTCGCCTGGGGGATGCACAACGGCCGGGAGGTGGGCCTCACCGATGAGGACCAGGAGCTCCTCCGGGAGAAGCTGGGCCTCATCGTACAGATCGACCGGCGACGGTGGGCCTTCTCCCACCTCACCATCAGGGAGTACTTCGTGGCCCGGCGGCTCAAGCGGGCCTGGGAGATGAACCGCCCGGGAGCCTGGAGGTTCCTCAAGCCCCGCCTCCACGTACCTGAGTGGCGCGAGCCGCTCCTGCTGTTGGCGGGGTTGCTTAGGGCCGAGGACTGCGTCGAGCTCATCCGCCGGGTCGAGGGGGCGAGGAGCCGGTATGAGGAGTACCTCGGCCGGGATCTGTTGTTGGCGCTCCGGCTTTGGGGAGAGGCACGCGAGGTACTGCCCGACATCGGGGCTCGGTTGATACACAGGGCGCTGAACCACGAGGAGCCGGGGGTCCGGGCCGCCGCAGCAAGGATCCTGGGGGAGATCAAATCCCCCGAGGCCGTACCTCATCTGATCGAGGCCCTCAAGGACGAGGACGTGGGTGTGCGCCGGGCCGCGGCGCGGGCCCTGGGGGGGATCGGGTCCCCCGAGGCCATACCACACCTGATCCGGGCCCTCGGGGACGAGGACGCGCGTGTGCGCTCGGCCGCGGCGGAGGCCCTGAGGGGGATCGGGTCCCCCGAGGCCATACCACACCTGATCCGGGCCCTCGAGGACGAGGCCCCGTTTGTGCGCTGGGCCGCGGCGGAGGCCCTGGCGGGGATCGGGTCCCCCGAGGCCATACCACACCTGATCCGGGCCCTCGAGGACGAGGCCCCGTTTGTGCGCTGGGCCGCGGCGGAGGCCCTGGCGGAGATCAATTCCCCCGACGCCGTCCCATGCCTGAACGAGGTGCTCAAGGACGAGGACGAAGATATGCGCTTGCTCGCAGCGAGGGCTCTTGGAAAAATCAAGTTTCCCGAAGTCGTCCCCCACCTGGTTCGGGCCCTCAAGCGCGAGGAGTGGGTCGTACGCTGGGTTGCGGCGGAGGCCCTGGGGGAGATCAAATCCCCCAAGGCCCTCCAAGACCTGATCCAAGCCCTCAGGGACGAGGACGAGTGGGTACGGGCTGCCGCGGCGGGGGCCATTGGGAAGATCAAATCTCCTGAGGCCATTCCCCACCTGATTGAGGCCCTTAAGGGCGGGCACTGGATCGTGCGCTGGGCCGCCGCGAAGGCCCTGGGGGAGATCGGCTCTCCCGAGGCCGTCCCTCACCTAGTTCGGGCTCTCAGGGATGAGGAAGGGACCGTGCGCGGGGCCGCGGCGAGGGCCTTAAAGGGGTGCCTAGCAAATATCCAACCTGCTGAATCAGAGTGGGAACGGTGTAAGGCGGGAGAACTCTTGGACAAAATCGAGCGCGAGCTTTGGCGCCTCAAGGATTCCGTGGGTAATGTGCTTGTACATGATCTTCTCCCCGCAGTGTTGGAAAGGAAAGCGCTGCTTGAACCGCCACCCAAAGATCCCCTATCTCCCGAAGCGATCTCTGGATGGCGCGGCAAATGGGAGAAGATCAAGCCGATTACAGAAATCATTGGCTTTCTTGCAGCCATAGCTTCCCTGGCCTCGTTAATCCTCAAGAGGACCTTGGTGGGTAACCTTGTCCCTGTTTTTCGTCGGCGGAGTCGTACTGGCTTGGCGGCTGTATCGCAGGCGGAAATCTCGAAGCTAATACGCCCGGTGGAGATACCCGGCCCCAGTCGGGGATGGGGACAGGCCCCCATGGAACCCCCGCGGGCGCGTTTTTTTAAGCAAGTTCGCTTCATTTCCGGCCTCCTCTTGACGAATCAGCCGGGGCCAGAGCCTCTTAGAAGGGCACGAGGTTTCGGCCCACAACACTTTTCCCTGCCGGAGAGCACGGTTGTGCCCGCCGGAAAAGGGGCTAACATCCCCCGGTTCCATGGGCCGGGTAAAGAGGCGCCGCGGTTTCCCCCCAACCGGGGGCTCTTACCCGCCCAGCGAAGGGCTCTGAGGAGGAAGTCCGATGAACGTCCCGAGGTGCATGAGCACGCAACACCCCGACAACGTCCAGGTCCCGTTCTTCGCCGACTACCCCATCTTGCAGGGGGAGACGGAGATCAAGGAAGCCTACTATGCCTACTCCCACCTGGGCTGCGCCGAGCAGATGTGGGACTATGAGGGCAAAGAGGTGGACCACTTCGTGGTGAAGAAGCTCTTTTCCCGCTACGAGCAGTTCTTCCGCAGGCGCCGCCTGGGAATGGATCTCTTCCTCACCCTGCGGGTGCCCAACCCGCGGGTGGAACGGGCCGAGGCCAAAGTGCTCCTGGAAACCCTGGAGAGCATCCCCCGCTCCTACGATGCCGCGCGCCTGTTTTATGGAGACGAGGCCCCGCCTCCCATCTTCGAGGTCATCCTCCCCATGACCACCGATGCCCGGGAGCTGAACCGGGTGTACTACTATTACCGGGAGTTCGTGGGTGGAAAGGAGCGCCAGCGGTGCTTCGACGTCTCGGTGGGGGAGTGGGTGGGCGATTTCCGGCCGGACAGGATCAACGTCATCCCCTTGATCGAGGACCGGGAGCACCTCCTGCGGGCAGACCAAATCGTGGCTGAGTATCTACAGGAAAAAGGCCTCGAATATCAACGGGTGTTCCTGGCCCGCTCCGACCCGGCTTTGAACTACGGGTTGGTGAGCGCGGTGCTCCTGGCCAAGGTGGCCCTGGCCCGCTTGGGTCGCCAAGAGAAGCGCCTTGGGGTGAAGATATTTCCCATCCTGGGGGTGGGCTCGGCCCCCTTCCGGGGGAACTTCGTCCCAGCCCGGGTGGCCGAGACGCTGGCCGAATATCCCTCGGTGCAGACGTTCACCATCCAATCGGCCTTTAAGTACGACCACGAAGAAGAACAAGTCCGCGCCGCCATCCAGCACATAAACCAAACCCCTAGAGGGGAACCCCAGGAGGTGGATGAGGAAAGGTGCCTGGGGATTATCGAGAAGGTCTCAGCTCGCTACGCCGAGTGCGTCAAGGCCTTGGCCCCACTGGTGAACGAGGTCGCCCGCTACGTGCCCCCGAGAAGGGCGAGAAAGCTCCACATCGGGCTCTTCGGCTACTCACGCCGGCTGGACGGGCACGATGTCCACCTTCCCCGGGCGATCAAGTTCTGTGCTGCCATGTACTCCCTGGGCATCCCCCCAGAGATCCTGGGCCTCAGCGCGCTGGATAGTTCAGACCTCGTCTTCCTCCGGGCCACTTACAGGAAGCTGGACCGCGACATGGCGGATGCCCTGCGATACTTGAATGAAGACAACCTGCAATACCTGCCTCCACTGATAAGGCAGGAGGTCAAGTGGGTTAGAGAGTGGTTCCCCTGCGAGCCGAGCGAGGAACATCGGGAGGCCACCACCCGGATCATGGGGGCCCTGCGGGCCGGGGTGGAAGGGAACTCGACCCTCACCGAGGAGATCGTGAAAGCAGCCTCGGTCCGACAGTTCTTGGGTTAGCCCGAAACGGGGGCACAGGGTCGCCCACGGGCCTCCGGTCACGCGCGGGTGGCGATTGCCTTCGGGAAGATCCTCAGTGGCAATGACTGCCAGTAAGAGGCCGGCTGTCACGGAAGGCCAATTGCAGAAATGCGGCTACAGGCGGGTGGCGATCTCGTCCAATACTGCTTTCGCTTCCGGCGAGCGGCGGAAGGTCTCTTCCAAAAGCCCGCAGGGGTAATCCGGGCAATGCCCACAGGTCTCCACGCCCCGGTCCCGCGCACAGCGGCGGATTTTGCACTGGCCCACGAACGAAGCCAGAAGGCCTCTTCCCTTGCAGCCGCTACACAGGCAATCCTCGGCCGAAAGCACCTGCCCTCCGCTTCCCCACTCCAGGGCCAGCTGGGAGAGCTTCTTCTGATCCCCGGCTTGGGTGGCGACGTATGCCGGGCATTCGGTGCATACCAGCCCACAGAAAGCAATTATTCTATCGCCGTCCACATTCCCCTCCTTCATCCACCGAGCCCTCTTGCAGCTCCTCGTCATCGACCGGACAGCGAAGGTCGGCGTACACTACCCCCCGGCGGGCCCTTTCTTCCTGTTCCGCCACCCATTGCTCTTCCTCGGTCCTGGTTTCCAGCAGCGCTCGAGCTTGCTTGGGGATGCGCGCTCTCTCCGCGCACAATCCACAAAATAGCCCGCAGTGGGCCACATATTCTGAGCCTCTTTCCATGACGCCTCCTCGTCAATCTAAGCCCATATTACACCCTTCGCTGGGGCCAGTATTCAGAGCCACGCGGATCGGGCTTCAACCCGTTTCGGCCAAGGTAGGGCCGAGGGGACGTTGGAGCCAGTTACCACTCTTGAGAAAGTGACTTAGCCGTTTCTCCCTCTTCAGAGCCCGGTGCCGAAAATACGCGACGAGATCAACCAAAGCGGCTTCACAGCCCCCCAGTGATCTTGCATACCCTCGGACCCGCTGATTTGCGCACCAGGCACCCGAGAGAAATCCAGCGCGCCTCGCCCCCCCGGTTCCCGGTGCTGGGGTACCATGTAGGTCATGGTGAGCGTTGCCAGGAGGGAGAAGATAGAGCGGGTGGTGGCCTCCCGCCTGGGGGGGCTCGCCTGTGTGTGTGAGAATTTTGAGAAACCACACAACGCCGCGGCGATCCTGCGGACGTGCGAGGCCCTGGGGGTGCTCAATGTGTACGTGATAGAACAGGATTTCCCGTTTGAGCCTGCCCGGGGGGTGACCCAGGGAGCGGACAAGTGGCTTTCCATCAAGAGGTTCCGCCGGGTGGAACCGGCCCTGGAGGCGCTGCGGGACCAAGGCTACTTGATCTACGCTGCCACCCCCCATTCGGAGGGGCTCTCCTTGGAGGAGTTGCCCTGTCAGGAGAAGCTAGCTTTGGTGTTCGGCAACGAGGCCACCGGAGTGTCTCCTCAAACCCTGGCCGCCTGTTCCGGCACATTTTGGGTCCCCATGTGGGGCTTCTCCCAGTCCTACAACGTATCGGTGGCCGCGGCCATCTCCCTTTATCACTGTGCCCAGGCCCGCCGGCGGCATCTCGGCCGCCCCGGGGACCTGTCCCCGGCCGAGCAGGAAGCGTTGCGGGAACACTACCTGGCCCTGTCCCTCCCTCCCAGCCAGCGGCGCGCAGGAGGCTGAGGGTGGTACTGGGGGTGGCGCTGGGGG